>JAYOMI010000003.1:45877-83132 GCA_038120765.1 Rhodospirillaceae bacterium | reverse complement strand
CATCGAACCGGAAGAGCAGCTCCCCGCTCACGACACGGTCGAGCAACAGCTGGAACGCCTGCAGCGCGAACGCGAAAACATGGGCGCCGTGAACCTTCGGGCAGAACAGGAAGCCAGCGAGCTTGACGAAAAAATCCGCGGCATGGAAACCGAGCGCGAGGATCTGATCGCCGCGATCGCCCGCCTGCGCCAGGGTATTTCCGGCCTGAACCGGGAGGGCCGCGAACGGTTGCTGGCGGCGTTTAACGAGGTCGATCAGCATTTCCGTGAACTCTTCGCCAAGCTGTTCGGCGGCGGGCGGGCGCATCTGCGGCTGACCGAAGCAGACGACCCGCTTGAAGCCGGGCTGGAAGTCTTCGCCAGCCCGCCCGGCAAACGCCTGCAAAGCATGACGTTGCTGTCGGGCGGCGAACAGGCGCTGACCGCCCTGTCCCTGCTATTCGCGGTATTCCTGACCAATCCGGCGCCGATCTGCGTGCTCGACGAGGTAGACGCCCCGCTGGATGACAGCAATGTCGATCGATTCTGCAAATTGCTGGAAGAAATGATCCGTGTTTCGAACACGCGTTTCCTGCTGGTTACCCATCACCGGCTGACAATGGCACGCATGGATCGGCTTTATGGTGTTACAATGGCCGAGCAGGGTGTGTCGCAGCTTGTTTCGGTTGATCTGCAGACAGCCCAGCGACTCCGTGAGACAGCCTGACGCATCCCTGTTTTGCGGTTTGTTATCAAAGGGTTAGATACCCGGAGGAAGGGTTGACAGTGGTTAGGTCTCACCGTATGGTGCGCTCGCCTTCGCAGGTGCAAAATTGCCTGAGGCGGCAAATTCGCGTGAATTCCCAATGACGGAGGGTGAACCACCGAAGCCCCGTGACGATCTGGATGAACGGTTAAGCAAATTCCGCAGCGAACGAGACGTTGCGACAGGGCGAAACCGGTTTAAAACGGATAGTACGAATAACGGGCTCGGCTTCGCAATGCGAATAGGGGTCGAAGTTGTCGCGGCAGTCATTATCGGGGTCGCTTTCGGGCTTTTCCTTGATGACTGGCTGGGAACGAAACCTTGGTTCATGCTGCTTTTCTTCGTATTGGGGTCAGCAGCGGGGATGTTTAATGTTTACCGCGTCGTCCGACACCAGGGGGGCGCGGTGGGGTACCGGCGGCAGGACATTCCGGGGCCTGAAATGTCAAAAACGGATATGGACGGGGAATAACCGTTGGCTACTGATACACACGGCGGAGAGCAGCACAGCCCGCTGGAACAGTTCCAGATCAAGGAACTGATACCCATCGAAATCGGCGGGAACGACATCTCATTCAGCAATTCTGCGCTGATGATGGTGATCGCGGTTACCCTGATTATCATGTTGATGTTACTTGGCACGCGCAAACGCGCGATGGTTCCCGGCCGCTGGCAGGCGGCAGCGGAGCTCTGCTACGAATTCGTCGCGAATCTGATCCGCGACACGGTGGGCAATGAGGGACGCAAGTATTTCCCGTTCGTCTTCACCCTGTTCATGTTCATCCTTTTCGGCAACCTGCTCGGGATGGCGCCTTACGCCTTCACATTCACAAGCCATGTTGCGGTGACGTTCGCGATGGCGATGGTCGTCTTCACCGGTGTGACAATTCTCGGCTTTGCCAAGCACGGCCTGAAGTTCTTCTCGTTCTTCGTGCCCCCCGGCGTGCCGTTGTGGATGTGGCCGCTGATGATCCCGATCGAGGTGATTTCCTATCTCTCGCGGCCGGTCAGCCTGGCGATGCGTCTGTTCGCAAACATGCTGGCGGGTCACACGCTTCTCAAAGTATTTGCCGGTTTCGTGCCGGCGCTCGGCGCAGCCGGCGTATTTCCGCTGGCTTTTGTCGGCGCTATCACAGGGCTGGAATTCCTCATCGCGTTTCTGCAGGCCTATGTTTTCGCGATTCTCACCTGCCTGTATATCAATGATGCATTGCATCTCCACTAAGCGGGACCAGTCACCAGACCTTCGTCCCCTGCAAACAAACCGTTAGAAAGGAACTACCAAATGGAAGTAGAAGCAGCGAAAATGATCGGCGCCGGCCTTGCCGTTTTCGGCGTCATCGGCGCCGGTATCGGTATCGGTAACATCTTCTCGGCATTCATCACCGCGGTCGGCCGCAACCCGTCTGCCCGCGACGACGTCTTCACGATGACCATGCTGGGCTTCGCGCTCGTGGAAGCCATTGCGCTGTTCGCGCTGGTTATCGCCCTCATCATCCTGTTCGGCTAAGACGTCGAATCTGCCGATAAGGTAGCCCTGCCACATGCCCCAACTCGAACAAATCGATACATATCTCAGCCAGATATTCTGGCTATTTGTGACATTTGGGTTCCTTTACCTGGTGCTCTGGAAAGCAGCTTTGCCGAGGGTCTCGACGATCCTGCAGGAACGTCAGGAACGCATTGACGAAGACATACGCAAAGCGGAGGACTTCAAGCGGGAAGCGGACGAGGCAATCGCTGCCTACGAGAAGATGGTGGCCGATGCACGCCTCCAGGCACAGGCCGTCATCCGGGACGCAAATGCGGCGATGGCCGCAGATGCGGCGGCCCGCCAGGACGCGCTGACCGCGCGGATCAAGGCGGATGTGGCCGAAGCAGAAGCGCGGATCGACAAGGCGCGTACCGCGGCGCTGGAGAATATCCAGACCGTTGCCGTCGAAGTTGCGCAGGCTGCGACCAGCCGCCTGATCGGCAAGGATGTGGACACGGGTAACGCGGAAGCGGCGGTTGCCGCGGCGATGCGGGAGCGTGGCTGATGATTCTCAATGATCCGACATTCTGGGTTGCCGTCGGCCTGTTCCTCTTCCTTGCAGTCGTCTTCAAGGTTGGCAAGAAGGCGGTCCTCGGGGCGCTTGACGGCCGCGCGGAAGACATCCGCAACAGCCTGGAACAGGCTGCAAGCCTGCGCGAGGAAGCTCAGCAACTGCTGGCGGAATACCAGCGCAAGCAGCGCGTTGCGGTGAAAGAAACCGAAGAGATGCTCGAACACGCGAGGGCCGAAGCGGACCGCATGGCGAAAGAAGGCGCAGAGAAGCTGGAAGAGGCGCTCAAGCGGCGCGAGCAGCTTGCCGTCGAGAAAATCGCCCAGGCCGAAACGGATGCCATACGCGAAGTCCGGGCCATTTCGGTCGACGTCGCCATCGCCGCAACCCGAGACCTGATCGCCTCCAGCATGGATGACGGGAAGTCGGGCGCGCTTGTGGACGATGCCATTTCGGATCTGTCGAAAAAGCTGCACTGACCTTCAGGTACAGACGATAAAAAAGGCGGGGTAATCCCCGCCTTTTTTGTGTCCGCTTCCCATCTGCCCGGCGATCGCTACTCGGCCGCCTCTCCCTGAACGGGATCGGGGCGCCAGCGCAGTACGGGCCGACGTGCCGCGGCGGTTTCATCGAGCCGCCGCCGGGGCGTATGCACAGGCGCATCGTGAAACGCCTGCGCGTTCCCCGCCTTCGCGCGTTGCGCAAGATTCAGGATCGTCCCGACGAACTGATCAAGGCTTTCCCGGCTTTCCGTCTCGGTCGGTTCCATCAACAGCGCGCCGTGGACCACCAGCGGGAAATACATGGTCATCGGATGGAACCCTTCGTCGATCATTACCTTGGCGAAATCCAGGGTGGTCACGTCGGTTACCTTCAGGAAGCCGTCATCGAACAGCACTTCGTGCATGCAGGGCCCCTCATAGGCGAGGCTCAGCTCCTTCGACAGGCTCGCCAGCAGATAGTTCGCATTCAGCACGGCATCGGAAGACGCCTGGCGCAACCCGTCCGACCCGTGGCTCATCATGTAGGCAAGCGCACGCACGAACATGCCCATCTGCCCGTGAAACGCCTTCATCCGGCCGTAGGGCGCCGCACCGGCCGCATCTCCCTGATGCTCGACCAGGCGGAAGCCGTCATCGCCTTGTACCACCCAGGGCAACGGCGCATAGTCCGCGAGCGCTTCGGACAGAACCACGGGCCCGCTGCCCGGGCCACCGCCGCCATGGGGTGTTGAAAACGTCTTGTGCAGGTTCAGGTGCATGCAGTCGATACCGAGATCGCCCGGACGGACCCTCCCGACGATGGCGTTGAAGTTCGCCCCGTCGCAATAGAAGAACGCGCCCGCATCATGAACCGCCTGCGCCTGTTCCAGAATTTCGTCCTCGAACAGGCCGCAGGTATTCGGATTGGTCAGCATGAAGGCGGCGACATCTTCGTTGAGCGCCGCCTTGAGCGCCTTCAGATCGACGCGGCCGCGATCCGTCAACGGGATCGCCTCGACCTCGTAGCCGCAGATCGCGGCCGTCGCCGGGTTGGTGCCATGGGCGGAATCGGGGACAAGAACGCGCTTGCGCGCGTCGCCCCGCGCTTCGAGCGCCGCCCGCGCCGTCATCAGCCCGCACAGTTCGCCATGTGCGCCGGCGGCCGGCGACATCGCCACCGCCGGCATGCCGGTAAGTGTCTTGATCCAATGAGCCAGCGTATCGATCAGCCGTAACGCCCCCTGCACCGTGGTTTCAGGTTGCAGCGGATGCAGATCCGCGAATCCCGGCAAACGGGCCATTTTCTCGTTCAGCCGCGGATTATGCTTCATCGTGCAGGAGCCGAGCGGATAAAATCCGGCATCGATCGCGTAGTTCTTCTGGCTGAGCCGGGTGTAATGCCGCACCACCTGCGGCTCCGACAGACCGGGCAGGCCGATAGCGCCTTCCCGGTCGAGCCCGCCGAGACGGCTTTGCACCGCCGGCGGGTCCGGCAGGTCGACGCCGCTGCGGCCCGGCGCATCCTGCTCGAAGATCAGCGGTTCTTCGAGGCGCAGTCCGCGGTTGCCGGTAAAAGTATCGGTGGAACTGCCGTCCATCATGCGGCCTCCTTCAGCGCGGCGCAGAGCCGGTCCATATCGTCGTCGGTGACGGTTTCCGTCACGGCAACCAGCAACAGGTTCGCAAGGGCATCGTCTCCCGGACGCAGGCGCGACACGGGCACCCCTGCCAGGATCCCCTCTTCGGCGAGGCGGTCGACGACGGGTTCTGCCGGTCCGGCCAAACGCAGAGTCAGTTCGTTGAAGAACGTGTCATTGACCACGTCTATCCCCGCCGCGGCGAGGCGATCCGCAAGCTGCACGGTTTTCGCATGGTTTATTGCCGCCAGCCGCCGGAAACCGTCCTCGCCCAGAAGCGACAGATGAATGGTGAAAGCGAGCGCGCACAGCCCGGAATTGGTGCAGATATTGCTGGTCGCCTTCTCGCGCCGGATATGCTGCTCGCGGGTCGACAGGGTCAGCACCCAGCCCCGCTTGCCGTCAACGTCCACGGTCTCCCCGGCGAGCCGGCCCGGCATCTGACGGACGTATTTTTCGCGCGTCGCAAACAGACCCACATAGGGGCCGCCGAAATTCAGCGGATTGCCGAGCGAGCGGCCCTCGGCCGCGACGATATCGGCGCCCATCTCACCCGGCGGGCGGAGCGCGCCAAGGGCAACGACCTCGTTCATCACGACGACCAGCAACGCGCCGGCATCGTGACAGGCATCTGCAATCGGCTGCAGGTCCCGCACCCGGCCGAACATATCCGGATACTGCACAATCACGCAGGCCGTGCCATCTGCGATGTGCGCTGCGATGTCTTCGTCGCCATCGATATCGGGCGGCAGAACGTCGATCGTGCTATCGAGAAATTTGAGCAGCGTTTCCGTCGTTTCGGTGTAATGCGGATGCAACCCGCCCGACAGCACCACATCGGCTCGACGGGTCACGCGCCGGGCCATCAGGGCCGCTTCGGCGCAGGACGTCGCCCCGTCATACATCGAGGCGTTCGCAACATCCATGCCCGTAATCAGAGCGACCTGGGTCTGGAATTCGAACAGGTATTGCAGCGTACCCTGGGAGACTTCGGGCTGATACGGCGTGTAAGAGGTCAGAAACTCGCCGCGCTGGATCAGGTGATCTACCGAGGCGGGCACATGATGGCGATAGGCGCCGGCGCCGAGAAAAAACGGCACACTCCCTGCTGCAACGTTTTCCGCCGCCATCGCGGTCAGCGCGCGTTCGACCTCCAGCTCGCCCTGATGGGCCGGCAGGTCGACCGGTTCGGGAAGATGCACACTTTCGGGGACATCGCGAAACAGGCTGTCGACCGACGGCGCGCCAATAACGGCGAGCATGTCCTGCCGGTCGGCCTCGGTAAGCGGCAGGTAGCGCATCAGCCCTGGCTCGCCGCGAAGTCTTTATAGGCCGCTTCATCCATCATATCGTCCAGCTCGGACAGATCTGACATCCGGATTTTCATGAACCAGCCCTCGTCTGTGGGGGATTTGTTGACCAGTTCGGGATCGTCTTCGAGCGCGCCATTCACTTCGACGACCTCGCCGGTAACCGGCGCGTAGACCTCGCTCGCCGCCTTGACGGATTCCACAACGGCGGCATCGCCGTTACGGGCGACAAGCCTGCCGACTTCGGGCAGTTCGACGAACACCACGTCGCCGAGCTGTTCCTGGGCGAAATGACTGATGCCGACGGTGGCGATATCGCCGTCCAGCCGGACCCATTCGTGCTCTTTCGAAAATTTCAGATCGCTCATCTGGGCTACTCCTGTCCTCGGTAATATCTGTTTGGAACAAATGGCATCGCGCCGATCCGGCCGGGTCGGGGCTTGTCCCGTACCACCAGGTTCACCGGCGTTTCCTTTGCGGCATAGTCGCTGTCGACGTAGCCCATGGCGACGGGTCCTCCCGCGCTCGGGCCGAACCCGCCAGATGTTACGACACCGATCACGTTGCCCTCGGCGTCGGTAATCTGCGTCCCCTCGCGCGCCGGCGCCTTGCCCTCGGGCAGGATACCGACCCGTTTGCGAGTCACCCCCTCGGCAATCTGGCGCAGGATGATATCTGCCCCCGGAAAGCCGCCCTCCTGCCGGCGGCGCTTTCCGATGGACCATGTCAGCCCGGCTTCGACCGGGCTCGTGGCCTTGTCGATATCGTGACCGTAGAGGCACAGTCCCGCTTCGAGCCGGAGCGAATCGCGTGCACCGAGCCCGGCGAGTTCCACATCATCGTCGGCCAGCAGCAATTCGGTGATCCGCGCGACGTCGGCGGACGGAATGGAAAGCTCGTAACCATCTTCGCCGGTATACCCGGAACGGGTGACGGCAAGACGCGCCCCGTCGATCTCGAACGGCTGTGCGCTCATGAAAGGCATCGTCTCCGCCCCCGGGGCATGGCGCGCCAGCACCTTTGCGGCCGCCGGTCCCTGCAATGCAATGAGCGAACGGTTTTCGAGAACATTCAGTTCGATGCCGCCGGGCAGGCCTGCGCGCAGATGGGCAATATCGGTGTCCTTGCAGGCGGCATTGACGACGAGGAACAGATAGTCCCCGACATTAGTGACCATCAGGTCATCCAGAATACCGCCGGCCTCATTGGTGAACATGGTGTAACGCATTCGCCCGGCCGCCAGTCCCGCGATATCGCCGGGAACAAGGCTTTCCAGAGCGGCGGCCGGATTATCGCCGCGGAGCGCAAGCTGCCCCATGTGCGATACGTCGAAGATCGATGCTTTGGCGCGTGTATGATTATGTTCGGCGAGAATACCGGCAGGATACTGCACAGGCATCTCGTACCCGGCGAACGGGACCATTTTCCCGCCCTGCGCCACATGCAGCTGATGGAGCGCAGTACGTTTCAACTCGCTTGTCGTATCTGTCCCGGCGATAGCACGTCCTCCTCACGAATGAGCGGCGCCCGATATCCATGCGGATATCGAAGCCTACGTGCCCCCTCTGTCCTGTAACCTGAGAGATTCACCCGCCAGCCTGCGGGTTTACGCCTTCGGTGAGACGGCTGACCGGCCGCCTGCTTTCCAGAGTTACATCCCCCTGCGGTCCGTTTGCCTGAGAGTTTCCGGGGCGGTTGCTCCTTCGGCGGCGGATCCATGCGGAAACCGTCTCTCCCGCAGGGCTCGTCTGTAAGACTGTATTGTCGCCCAAACGGGCGAAAACCTGCCTTTAATATTCCCCAGCATCTTAGTCGCCGCCGAAAGCAATACAACTCCTGCCGCGAATCAACCAAGACCCTGTATTCAACGCTGTTTACGGCTCCGGTTGAATTTCAACTCTTCCGGCGTCAACTGGAACCCAAGGACAATCTCCACTGCCGCACCGTCCGTCGGCGCCTTGACCGGTATCGTCATTTCCAGATCGTCCTGGTACTGCATCCGGGTGAGGTTTCCCTCGAATGTGCCGGCAACACTGAATACACGCTTGCCCTCGGTCTGTGACTGAAACTGGGGCATTGCGACGAAATACTCGAATGCGACCTCGCGACCCTTATTCGCCGGCCCGCGCTCGACGAGTATCCGGACAGACAGCTCTATCTCGGCAATGCCCTCGTCGTAATCGCAGTCACCGGCGAAATTGACAATTTCCGCCTGGAACAGGATATCCGTGATATCCCGCCCCGGGCCGGGTTTGAACCTGGTCAGTTCCCTGGCGTCATCCAGAATGAAGACGGCAGGACAACGATACTTGACCTCCTTGTCGAACAGGCCGCAACCGCTCACGAGCAATCCGAGCGCCGAGACGGCGAGGACCGCGCGAAACCGGCGGGCGATATGTCTGGCGGTAGGAATGAGGGGGATCAGATTTTGCTGTGCGTACCGTCGCACATGGGTACGTCCGTTGTGTGCTTGCAACCGCAGAACCATACCGTGGCCGACTCGCTCGCGCTATATTGCTGGGGCGAAAGGCCGGTGCCTTTGTGCGATCCGTCGCAGAATGGCTGGCTCTCGCTCTTCCCGCAGGCGCACCACCAGTATTCCTGACCGGCCTCAACATCAACGCCATAGGGCGATTTCTGGGCAATAACAGGCTCCGACATGCGGCTCTCCTTCACGAACTTCATCTGACGCGCTATATGATTGTCATATTCCGGCGCCGTTTCGGCGACGACTGTAGTTAACGGGACACGTTTTCACAAGGCAGCGGGTTCGCCTATGATAACGTGAGTTTCCGGGGAAAAACATGACCAGAAGACCACTCAAAATTCTTCTCGCCGGCCCGCGCGGTTTCTGCGCAGGTGTTGACCGCGCGATCCAGATCGTCGAGTTCGCCATCGAAAAACACGGGCCGCCTGTCTATGTACGTCACGAGATCGTGCATAATCGCTACGTGGTTGAAGATCTTGAAAACAAGGGTGCCGTGTTTGTCGAGGAGCTCGACGAAGTGCCCGAGGGCGTCCCGGTGGTGTTTTCGGCCCATGGCGTGCCGAAATCGGTTTTTTCCGCGGCCGACGAACGCAAAATGTATTATCTCGATGCGACCTGCCCGCTGGTCACCAAGGTACATGTTGATGCCGCCCGGCACGAAAAGGAAGGCAAGGACCTGATCCTGATCGGCCATGCCGGTCACCCGGAAGTCATCGGCACGATGGGCCAGCTTCGCAATGGCGAGATGATCCTTGTGGAAAATGCCGAACAGGCGGAAACGGTCGCTGTTCCCGACCCGGATAACCTGGCCTTCGTCACCCAGACGACCCTGTCGGTGGACGACACCTCGGAAATTATCGAGATCCTGCAACGCCGCTTCCCGAAGATCGAGGCACCGCGCAAGGAAGACATCTGCTACGCCACCACCAACCGTCAGGCGGCCGTCAAGAAACTGGCAGATGAATGCGATGCGATGATCGTCCTCGGTGCGCCGAATTCTTCCAACTCCAACCGGCTGGCAGAGGTCGCGCTGACCGTCGGGTGCCCCAAGTCGGCGCTGATACAGCGGGTTGCGGAAATGGAAGACGGCTGGCTCGACGACGTCTCCACGCTGGGCGTCACCGCCGGCGCATCGGCGCCTGAAATTCTGGTGCAGGAACTGATCGACACGCTGTCTGAACGGTTCGATGTGACGGTCGAGGAGCGCAATATCATCGATGAAAACGTCACATTCAGCCTGCCCCGCGCCCTCAGCGCCTGATCGTCACAAACCAACCGGTCACAGGCAGGAAATCGGGCCCCTATGGCGGTTTACACACGGATAACGGATGACGCGCTTGGCGATTTCGTCGCGCAATACGATATCGGCGGGGTAGAAAGCTGCACCGGTATTGCGCAGGGGGTCGAGAATTCAAATTACATGCTGCGGACCGGGAACGGCAATTATATCCTGACGCTCTATGAAAAACGGGTCCGCGCGGAAGATCTGCCTTTCTATCTCGGCCTGATGACCCACCTGGCCGGGCAGGGCTTCCCCTGCCCCGTCCCGGTCACGAACCGGCAGGGCAAAACCCTCCAGACGCTCGCCGGACGTCCCGCAGCGATTGTCAGCTTTCTCGATGGCCGTGGCGCGGATTGCGACGCACTCACGCCGGTGCGCTGCGCCGGTATCGGGGCGGCCTGCGCCCGGCTGCACCGGGACGCGGAAACATTCGGTCTCAGCCGGCCAAACGATCTCAGCCTCGCCGACTGGCGCGGGTTGTTCGCCCCGCTTGCCGGCCGGGCGGACAGCCTGAAAGCAGGACTGGCGGACTGGATCGAGGAGGAATTGTGCTTTCTGGAAGACAACTGGCCGACGGGACTTCCCGCCGGGATCGTTCATGCCGACCTCTTCCCCGACAACGCGTTCTTCAAGGGCCCGGCGCTGACCGGGGTCATCGATTTCTACTTCGCCTGCAACGACTTTCTCGCCTGGGACCTTGCCGTCTGCACCAATGCGTGGTGTTTCGACGAGACCGGGAGCTTCCTGGTCGAGAATGCGCGATCCCTGCTGCAGGGATACCAGGACAGTCGCGCTCTTACCCCCGCAGAGCGCGCAGCCCTGCCTGTGCTGGCCCGCGGCGCGGCGCTCCGGTTCCTGCTGACCCGGCTGCATGACTGGTTTCACACCCCGGACGATGCCCTCGGCGCCCGCAAGGATCCGCTGGCATTCGTACCGCTGATAGATTTTCATCGCTCCATCCCCGATTCCACCGCATATGGCCTGGATTGATTCCATGAATGACAGTAACGGCAGAGTAGAAATTTTCACCGACGGCGCGTGCAGTGGCAATCCGGGTCCGGGCGGCTGGGGCGTCCTGCTGCGCTGGAACGGCACCGAGAAGGAACTTAAAGGCGGCGAGCCGGAGACCACCAACAACCGTATGGAACTGATGGCCGCCATACAGGCGCTGGAGACGCTCAAACGCGGTGTCGAGGCGGATCTGTATACCGACAGTACCTACGTCCAGAAGGGCATTACCGAGTGGATTCATGCGTGGAAAAAGCGCGGCTGGAAAACCGCCGCCAAAAAGCCGGTAAAGAACGAAGACCTCTGGCGGCGCCTCGACGACGCCCTTTCCCGGCACGCCGTAAAATGGCACTGGGTGAAAGGGCATGCCGGACACCCCGAAAACGAACGCGCCGACGAACTGGCGCGGATGGGGCTGGACGAAGCGCGCTAGCCCGCTTCAATTAATCGAAACAGAAAAGAGGTCAGGATAATGCCCGGACAGACGATCAGCATCCCCGCGACAGATGGCAGCGGCACCTTCGATACCTACCTCACCGGCCCTTCAGACGGAAAGGCGCCCGCGATTGTCCTGCTGCACGAGATTTACGGCGTGACCGGATGGGTCACCGAGACCGCCGACCTGTTTGCCGGGCGCGGCTATACCGTCGCAGCGCCCGATATGTTCTGGCGGCTGGAACCGAATTTCACGGCCGATCACCGGGATTCAGCGTCACGCGACAAGGGGCTCCGCTATCGCGGGATGATAGACCGGGACAAGGCGGTCGAAGATATCGCCGCGCTGATCGGACACCTGAAAACCCGGCCCGGTTTTAACGGCAGGATCGGTGTCACCGGTTTCTGCATGGGCGGCACGTTGACATATCTTGCCGCGACCCGGCTGGAAATCGATGCCGCCGTTGCCTATTACGGCACGCAGATTCACGAACATCTCGACGAAGCTGCGAATATTTCCTGCCCGACCATGCTGCACATGGGAGATCGCGACGATCACGTTCCGGAAGAACTTGCAGTGACGATCCGCGATGCGCTGTCAGGCGTGCCGGGCGTCACGATCCATCGCTACGATGCCGGTCACGCGTTCTGTAACACGCACCGCGAAGATCTTTATCAGAAAGAGGCAAGCGATCTGTCCCATGCGCGGACGTTCGAAATGTTCGACCGCCTGCTCTGACGCCCCCATCATCCCGCCCGGTGGCTTCGACACGGTCTCAGCGCTCAGGCCTGTCCTGAAAAATATCCACCGAGCTTCCGGCGGATTCCGAAGGTGAGCCGCTTGAAATACCTGGCATACAGATAGCCGGTACGGGACATACCGGTTCTTTGCGGGTTGATGAAAAGCACATCGCCATGAAAACGGCGCGTAAACCTGATTGACCAGAAACCCAGTTTTTGCAGGCGTTCGATAATTCTTTCAACATGAGGAGTCTGGCCGGGATCCATGAAGTCATGGAATTCGACCGTAATCTGATCCATCCGGAGGAGGGTTTCATCATCGGTGGCATCGAACATCGCAAGCTCCGCCCCCTCAATGTCGACTTTCAGAAGGCTCACACGATCCAGGCCAAGGCGCTCCATCAGGCCCGTCAGGGTTATTCCCTCAACCTCGATGGTGTCGCGTGATTTCTGACCTGGCATCAGATTGATCGACGCGCTGGCATATTGTTCGTCCACCGAATGAATGGATATCGGGCCATCGGTACCGCAGATGGCCAGGTTGTGCGGCGTGATCGATGACGTTCCCCCAATGCGGGCAAAGTTTTCGGGAAGAGCCTCCACCGCATGACAGCGACAACCGAAGCGTTCGTTCATATCCCGGGAAAAAAATCCCAGTGATGCGCCGAGGTCAAGAATAACGGACGAACTATTCAGCGGGCGCAGGTAAACCGTATGATACAGAACCTCTGCCCAGGCCGGACCGGGACCGGAAGATCGGCCGTTATTTTCTGTCAAATGCAGATCCATCGATAGATCGAACTAAACGGCGGCAAGCATAGCGCTTACCGCTTTACCGGTGCGCTTTCCGCATCCCGTATTGCCCGCCAGATCCGGTTTGGCGTGGCCGGCATGTCCAGTCCCGTGACTCCGACCTCGGCCAGGGCATTCATCACGGCGTTCATCGTAGCCGGCAGCGCGCCGACCGTACCGGCCTCGCCCGCGCCCTTGACGCCGAGCGGGTTGCGCTGTGTCGGCACCGAATGGGCGGCGATGCCGATATCCGGGAAATCGGCGGCGCGGGGCATGGCATAATCCATGAACGAACCGCTGAGCAGCTGGCCGCTATCGGGATCGTATGCGACCTGTTCGGCCAGGGCCTGGCCGACCCCCTGGGCCACACCGCCATGGATCTGACCCTTTACGATAACCGGGTTGATCATGGTGCCGACATCATCCACCACCCAGTAGCCGACGACCTCGGTCATCCCGGTTTCCGGATCGATTTCGACCTCGCAGACATGACTGCCATTGGGATAGGTATCGTCCTCCGGTGCGAAGGTCGCTGTCTCGTATAGCCCGGGTTCGACGCCTTTCGGCAGGCGCGCAGGCGTAAAGGAAGCCTTGGCGACCTCCGTCAGGCTGACGCTCCGGTCGGTGCCGGCGACGGAGAACACGCCGTCTGCGAATTCCATGTCCACGACGCTTGCTTCGAGCATGTGAGCGGCGATGGTCTTCGCCTTTTCGATTATCTTTTCGGCGGCGAAATACAGCGCCGAGCCGCCGATGACGGTCGACCGCGATCCCATCGTGCCGATGCCGAATGCAACCCGGTCGGTATCGCCGTCAATCACCCTCATCCGGGCCGGGTCGAGACCGAGACGCTCATTCACGATCTGCTTGTAGACCGTTTCATGCCCCTGTCCCTGGCTCTTGGTCCCCATCAGGATGGTCGCCGTGCCGTCGGTGCTGAAACGGATTTCGGCAAAATCCGGCGACGGCGAGGCCGAGCGCTCGATCGGGTTAGCGGTGCCGATGCCCCGCAGCTTTCCACGCGCACGTGCTTCCTCGCGACGTGCCGGGAAGCCCTTGTAATCCGCCATTTCCAGGACAGCCGCCTGATTCCGGACGAACTCGCCGCAGTCATAGACAAGGCCGAGCGCGGTTTTCAACGGCATGGCCTCAGGCGCGATCATGTTGCGCGCCCGCAGTTCGGTGGGATCGATACCCATCTCGCGCGCAGCCTCGTCGAACATGCGTTCGATCACATAGGTTGCCTCTGGCCGCCCCGCGCCGCGGTAGGGCGCGGTGGGATTGGTGTTCGAATGCACCGTGCGCACCGCCACATGGGCCGCCGGCATGTCGTAGACGCCGATCAGCGTCCCGACATTGGTAAATGCCGGCAGGAGATTCCGGATCGCGGACAAATACGCGCCGATCGCGGCGATGGTCTTTACCCGCAGGCCGATCACCCGGCCGTTCGCGTCGAAGGCAAGCTCGGCGTCCGTGACGTTGTCGCGGCCGTGTTCATCAGCCTGGACGGCCTCCGAACGATCGCAGGCCCACTTTACCGGCCGGCCGACCTTGCGGGCGGCCCACAGCACCAGCCGGTGCTCCGCGTATTGCCAGCCCTTGGTGCCGAACCCGCCCCCGACATCGCGGGCGACCACGCGGATATTCTGTTCGGGGACCACGAAAATCTTTTCGGCCAGAAGCTGCCGCACGCGATGCGGATACTGCACGTCGGCATGAAGCAGATAGCGGTCTTCGCGTTCGTCATAGGCGCCGATGGCGCCCCGGGCTTCCATGTACTGGGCGAAGACGCGGGAAATCACGAACCGGCGGCTCACGATCCGATCCGCCTTCGCAAATGCCGCCTCGGTCGCGGCGGAATCTCCCTCCTGATAGAGCCCGGAAATATTGTCGGGACCGTCCTCCCAGATCACCGGCGCATCCGCATCGACCGTCCGGGCGGTATCGGTCACCGACGGCAGCGGGTTGTAATCGACCAGCACCGCTTCTGCGGCATCGTGGGCCTGGGCCAGGGTATCCGCCACGATCAACGCGACCGGATCACCGACATAGCGGACACGGCCCAGCGCCAGCGGCGGCTGCGGGCGATATTTCATCGGCGCGCCGTCAGGGCGCAGCCATTTTGCCGGCATCCCGGGGACGCCGAGATTGTCTGCAGCGACATCCTCACCGGTATAGATGGCCAGAACGCCCGGCAGGGCGGTGGCGGCAGTGGTATCTATCGAGCGAATATCGGCATGGGCATGGGGCGAACGCAACACGACCGCGTAGCTCTGATGCGGCAGGTTGACGTCATTGACGAACAGGCCGCGGCCTTTCAGCAACCGCGGGTCTTCCTCGCGGGTAACACCCTGCCCTATTCCGAATTGTTCCATTTTCCGCCCCGTAAATAATGCCGTTGAATAGTGCCCGAAACAGTACCGGAATCAAAAGCGCCCCGGCCCTTGGGGCCGGGGCGACTTCCGCAAACCTGCTTGTTTAAAGCTGGCTGAGAATCGTGTCCGCGTCGCTGACCTCGAACCCGCCGCCTTCTTCGAGGTTGATCGCGGTGACGGTGCCGTCATCGACAATCATCGAATACCGGCTGGAGCGCACGCCGAGGCCGCGATCGGTCAGATCAAGCACGGTGCCAAGTTCCTTGGTCAGCGCGGCGCTGCCATCGGCGAGCATCTCCACCTTGTCGCCGACTTTCTGATCCTTGCCCCACGCGTCCATGACGAAGACGTCATTGACCGACAGGCAGGCAATCGTATCGACGCCCTTCGCCTTGATCGCGTCTGCCTTTTCGACGAAACCGGGAAGATGCTTCGCGGAACATGTCGGGGTGAACGCACCCGGCACCGCGAACAGGACCACTTTCTTGCCGCCGAACAACTCTTCGGTCGTGACCGGGCCGGGGCCTTCCGCACCCATTTTCGTCAACGCGCCCGACGGAATCTTGTCACCCACACCAATAGCCATTTCATTCTTCCTTTGTTACGGGGCCGCCATGCGGCCCGATGAATTCAACTAGGCCGCAATGCGGCCGGAAACCAGATAGGTGAGATAATGCACCGGCAACGATTTGTCACCCGTCAGGGCAGACAAAATGCGCAGCTGACCGCCTCAGCGCCCTGCCAGCACCGCTTTGCCGCCGGCCTTCTCGAACCCGTCGATGACGCTGGACTCTGTCAGAATTTCGGGCAGCGGCAAGCCCTGCGGAACGGCGGGACCGTAAACCACATTGAAGGGTATTCCATACCTGCCGAAACTCTTGAGATAGGCGGAGATGACGTCATCCGGCCTGGTCCAGTCGGCCTTCATGGCGATAACCCGGCCTTCGCCGAGAATCTCGGCGACGCGTCCCCGGTTGAGCACCAGCGATTTGTTCACCTGGCATGTCAGGCACCAGTCCGCGGTAACATCGACGAATACTGTATTGCCCTGCGCAACCTCCATCTGCAAATCGGCGAGGTCGAATTTGCGCCACGTCGTGCCGTTTTCGCCTGCGGCGATAGAGCGCCCGGAAGCTTCGCCGTTAAAGCTGCCCGCGCCGATCATCGAGATCGCCGTCAAAAGACCGACGACGATCCAGGTGGCGAAACGCGCCCGTTCACCAAGGTGGCGATACTGCCAGACCGAAAAAGCCATTACGACCATCAGCATCGCGATAATCCCGGTCGCCGCGCTGCCGACCTGGAACCAGAGCACGCTGAGAAGCCACAGCGCGGTGCCGATAAGAGCAATCGACAGGACACGTTTGAGGGTGATCATCCACTGACCGGGCTTCGGCAGCCGGTTCGCCAGGACCGGGAAAGCTGCGACGACGATCCACGGCGCGGCGAGGCCGATCCCGAGGGCAAGAAATACCGCGTAGATTTCCATCGGGCCGCGCGACAGGGCGAACCCGACGGCTGTGCCGAGGAATGGCGCAGTGCAGGGCGTCGCCAGCAGGGTCGCAAACGCGCCGGTCAGGAAATGCCCCCCCAAACCGCCGCGATTGCCGGAATTTACGGCGGCATCCGCCACCGCGCCCGGCAGGCGGATTTCGAATAGCCCCCACATGTTGCACGCAAACAACGTGATGATCGCGATCATGAACGCCAGGAAAGCGGGTTGCTGAAACTGGATTCCCCAGCCCGCGGCGAGCCCGGCGCTCTGGAGTCCCACCGCCACGGTGCCCAGCAGCAGGAAACAGGCAATGATCCCCGCCGACGAGGCAAGAAAGCCCGCGCGTATGCGGGCCGGCGCCTCGCCGCCGTGGCTGACGACGGCGAGCAATTTGATCGACAGGACGGGTAACACGCAGGGCATGAGGTTGAGGATCAAGCCGCCGAGCAGGGCCAGCCCGAGGATGGCGAGGAAGCCGTAGCCTGTACCACCCCCCTCCGAACCGGCGGCGGCACCCGGGAACGCCGCCGCGGTGGACGATGCGGGCACCAGCTTCACCTTGCGTTCTATAGCGCGTTTGCCATCGACCAGCGTCAGCGTGACGGTTTCACCGGCGAGCCGCGCATCCGGCCGTTTCGGCGCCTGGATGCCGATCCGCATCAGGGCTTCATTGCCGGCCGAGGCGATCTGGACGACGGGCTTTTTGAAGCCGTAATCGACGGGCCCTTCGACAAACAGGTGGGGCGCCGCCAGCGCCTCCCTGCCCGTAATCCGGACGACAAGCGCCTGCTCTGCTCCGCTGCCTGCTATTTCGGCGCGCTCGATCGCGAGCGGTGCGGATACGCCCGGCCGGTTCGTATCCAGCGGCACGCGGGACTGCCACGCGGCGATGACGCCGGACTCCACGGTGTTCTGATCGCGCCCCGCCGGCAGGGTGAGCCTGAAATTCGTCTCATACGGCACGCAGATATCGTCACAGGTCAGAAACCGGACCCGTGCAGCAAGATCGACCGTCTTGCCGCGCTCGAAGACCTCGGCGCTGACCGGAAAGACCACCTCTTCGGTATAGCCGAGGGTTTCCAGACCGAGGACGGAAAACCGCGTGGGCGCCGGCCAGGACATCGTCGCGCCGGCAAGATTGGAAGACCCGACCCAGCTTATCTCCGGCGGGAACCCGGCATCTCCCGGGGAGCGCCAGTAGACCTTCCAGCCCGGTTTCATCCGAAACTGCAGGCCAAGATCGATCGTCTGCCCGCTGCCTGGCCCTTCATTGGCCGAAATCAGCCGGACCGCGCCATGTTCATGTTCGAACCACTCCGACGTCGCGCCGGACGACGGGGCCGCGAAAAGTGTCGCCCCCGCCAGGGCCAGCACCACTGCCGTCAGGGCAGCGTGGCAGCGCGGTATCAGATTACGCTTCGCAATTCGCATGTTGGCATTCACTCTTTACTGCAACTTGGCCTATAATATATGGCAAGGTAACACTCTGGACAGCACACGGGGTTCAAAATTTGGACCCGCTTCATAAACTTTGCGTGTAGAGCGCTGCCAGGGCGGAAACCGGGGCATTCCGCCGCATTCAGGACAGAACGAAGATACAGGTGCACCATGACGGACAGCTCGGACAACATGAAAAACGATGACGGTTATCTTGCCGGCCAGCTTCTGGTCGCCATGCCCCAGATGCTTGACGAAAGATTCGCCAAGACGGTCATCTACATGTGCGCCCATACCGAAGACGGGGCAATGGGCCTTGTCGTCAACAAGGTGATGGAGAACATCGATTTTCCGGACCTTCTCGATCAGCTCGGCCTGTCCGCCTCACCCCGCGGAAACGATATCCGCGTCCATTTCGGCGGTCCGGTGGAATCCGGGCGCGGCTTCGTGCTGCATTCCGCCGATTACATTCAGGACGCTACCATGGTCATTGACGAAACGATCGCCATGACCGCCACGACCGACATTCTGCGCGACATCGCAGAAGGCGACGGTCCGCGCAACAGCCTGCTGGCTCTCGGCTATGCCGGCTGGGGTCCGGGACAGCTCGATTCGGAAATTCAGGCCAATGGATGGCTGTCGGTGCCGGCCGACGATACCCTTGTCTTCAATTCGGACCCGCAGGCGGTCTGGCAGGGCGCGCTGGCCAAACTCGGAATCGACGTGTCGATGCTGTCAGGCGACGCCGGACACGCCTAGTCGTCGGCACCGCCTGGCAAGGGTGATTTACGAAATCAGCCGCGCTTTGACGGTATCGTAATCCTGAAGGCCGCCGACCGGACCAAGCGCCGTCAGAGTCGGGTTCGAGGTCAGCAAACGTTCTGCCACCCGGCGGACGTCTTCCGCAGTGACCGAATTGATCCGGCGGGCGATTTCATCCACCGGGATGACACGGTCGTAAACCTGCAGATGGCGAGCGATCCGCTCGGCCCGGGACGACGTGCTTTCCAGGGACATCAGAATGCCGGCCTTGATCTGGGCCCGCGAGCGGGCGACCTCGTCCTCCGCCATGGTGTCCGCCGCGGCACGGCGCAGCTCGTCGCAGACCACGGAGACCAGTTCGGCAACCTCCGCCTCGCCCGTCCCTGCATACAGGCCGAACAATCCGCCGTCCTGATAGGCGGATGAAAACGTGTAGATCGAATAGACCAGCCCCCGCTTTTCGCGGACCTCCTGGAACAGCCGCGAAGACATCCCGCCGCCGAGCGCGGTCGAAAGGACGGCGAGTGCATAATAATCATCGTCACCGTAGCCGACGCCCTCGAAGCCCATCACCAGATGCGCCTGTTCGAGATCGCGGATCTCCCGGCTGTCTCCGCCAATGTACACGCCGGGCTGCGGCGCCTCTGCCCGAGAGGCCCTGACGCCGCCGAACGCTTTTTCGGCGAGACCCGCCAGCGTGTCATGGTCCAGGTTTCCGGCGGCGGACAGGATCATCCGGTCGCTGCCGTACTGGGCGTCGATATACCCTTTGAGCGTGTCGCGCGGCATCGTGCTTACAATGTCCGCCGTCCCCAGGATCGCCCGGCCGAGCGGCTGGTCCGGATAGGCGGTTTCCTGGAACGTATCGAAGATAATGTCGTCGGGCGTATCGTTCGCCTGACCGATTTCCTGCAGAACGACCGCGCGTTCGCGCGCCAGCTCTTCATCTGCAAAGGTCGAATTCAGGAGAATGTCGGACACGATATCGAGTGCGAGCGCCGCATCCTCCTTGAGCACGGTTGCGTAGTAAACAGTGGATTCCCGAGACGTATAGGCGTTGAGGTGACCGCCGACATTTTCGATCTCGACCGCGATATCCAATGCGGAGCGGCGTGCCGTGCCCTTGAACGCCATATGTTCGAGGAGGTGCGAAACGCCGTTGATATCCGCCGATTCATTGCGCGCGCCGGCATTGACCCAGACGCCGAGAGAAATGCTTTCGACGGAATCCATCCTGTCGGTGACAAGCCGCATGCCGCCCGGAAGGGTTGCCTGGTTGATCGTCATGAACGGGCTTCGACCGCGTGGCGGACAAAATCCTGCACGGCGGAAATATCGTTGGGCAGCCTCTCGAACTTCTCGTCACGCTCGAACAGATCGCTCATCCGTTCGGGCAGGTCCGGATGAATGCCGGTTGCCTCTTTGACGGCGTCCGGGAACTTGGCGGGGTGTGCCGTCGCCAGCGCGACCATCGGCACCGCCGCGTCGCCCCGACACCTGCGACCGGCATCGACGCCGATCGCGCTATGCGGATCAAGCAGTTCTCCAGTGGTCGCGTACATCTCGCGGATCACGCGACGCGTGCCCTCGTCGTCCAGCCGGGAGGCTGAAATCTTATCGCGGGCGGCTGCAAGGCGGACATCGTCGACCTGCATCGAGCCGGATTTCCGGAAATCGGCGATCCAGTCCCGCACCGCCGCGCCGTCGCCATCCAGCATATCGAACAGCAGGCGTTCGAAGTTGCTGGACACCTGGATATCCATGCTGGGCGACAGGGTGGGTTCCACCCCGGCCATTTTCATCTCGCCGGTTTCGAAAAACCGGAAAAGGATATCGTTGCTGTTGGTGCCGACGACCAGCCGGTCTATCGGCAGGCCGCATTTCCACGCTCCCCAGCCGGCGAACACATTGCCGAAATTACCGGTCGGTACCGCAAAGCTTACATGACGCGCCGGGGCGCCGAGACGAACGGCGGCGACCACGTAATAGACGATCTGCGCCATTACCCGGGCCCAGTTGATCGAGTTCACCGCCGACAGGTTCTGCGCCTTACGGAATTGTGCGTCGTTGAACATCGCCTTTACGAGGTCCTGGCAGTCGTCGAACGTGCCGGCAACAGCGATCGAATGGACATTGGCACTGTCCACCGTGGTCATCTGGCGCTGCTGTACAGGCGATACCCGGCCTTCGGGAAACAGGATGAAAATGTCGATGTTTTCGCGGTTGCGGCAGGCTTCTATCGCGGCAGAACCGGTATCGCCGGACGTCGCGCCGACGATGGTCACCCGCTCTCCGCGGGCCGCCAGCACGTGGGCGAACATGCGCCCGACCAGCTGCAGGGCGAAATCCTTGAACGCCAGCGTCGGCCCCTGAAACAGCTCCATCAGCCAGTCGTTGGAGCCGATCTGTCTGAGCGGCGCAACCGCGGCATGACCGAAACCGGCATAGGTCTCGTCGATCATATGCGCCAGATCGGTATCCGCGATGGTACCGCCGACGAAGGGCCGGATGACCTGGTAGGCGATTTCCGCATAGGACATCCCGGCCATGGATGAGAGATCTTCCTGCGAGAACCGGGGCCATTCTTCCGGCACATACAGTCCGCCATCCGACGCCAGGCCGGCGAGAAGAACATCGTCAAAGGCGAGAACAGGCGCCTCGCCGCGGGTCGATACGTATTTCACGGGCAAATCCTTATGAACGCGCGGAATTTAGTCCGGCAAGCGGGCAAGTCAAACGGGAATACGGGAAATCAGCCGGCGAGATCGTTAATCCTGACGGCCTGGCGTCGGACAATCCGGCCGGCGATGTCGCGGAGGGCGAGCAGAACGGTCCTGTTCGTCCAGTCGATGTCGATCGTCCCGAAGTTTTCGGTTCCGAGCGCGGCCACGGTCTGGTGCGGCCCTTTTTCATCCGCATCCCGCCAGGGACGGTTGAGCGAACTGGAGGTTATTTCGTAAAGCGGGTAGGAAACGGCCGATTTCCGGGCATAAATCGCGCCGAAATGCCTGTCTCCGGAAAGCAGGACCACCCCGGTGGCGCGGGTGTCTCGCAGAAGAGCGAAAAGTCTCTGACGCTCCGCCGGCAGGTTCCCCCACCGCTCCCAGCCATGGCCATCCGCAAGAACCTGGATCGAGGACACGAGCAGCCTGATGTCGGCCGGTTTCCCGAGTTCCGACCTGAGCCATTCCCACTGTTCCGCGCCGAGAAGCGTTTTACGGGGATCCGGGTCCGGCGCATATTTCGGACGGCGCTTGCCGGTCGAAACAAGATCGGACCGGAAACTGCGCGTATCGAGCATGATGATCTGTACGCGGCGGACCGGCGGCCCCTCGAGACGGGAAAAATAGATACCGGGACGGGTGCGCCGCTCATCATCCGCCGGCACCTGCCAGTGGTCCAGGAACAGCGCCTTCGCCTGTGTCCGGAAAGGAAATCCGGCGCCACCGTCGTTCAATCCGTAATCGTGATCGTCCCACGTCGCCAGTACGCGGGTCTGCGCCCGAAGTTTCGATATTCCCGGGATACTCCGCGCTTTTTCATATGCAGCCTTGAGTTCCGTCATCGCGGAAGACGAAACATCGCCATATACGTTGTCGCCAAGAAACAGAAATGCCTGCGGCTGGTAGGCCAGCACCGACCCCCAGATCGGCTGCGGCCGGTTCTGGTCCGCACAGGACCCGAAGGCGATGCGTGTCAGTGCCGGGGTCTGGGACCGTGACAGGGACAGGGATTGTTCTGCGGTGCCGGCACAACCGGCCCCCAGGAGGGCGAGAACAAGGACAGCGCAGCGTAACCTCATGGCGGTCTTGATAGCAGCCCGATATGACATTTCGGGGTCAGCCGTAGCGCGCCTGCAGATGCGCCTTGAATGCTTCCGTACCGAGCGGCCTGCCCGTCGCGGCCTGCATCAGTTCGTCCGTCGATCCCGACGACGCCTTTGAATGCAGATTTTCCCTCATCCACCCGACCAGCGGTGCGAAATCGCCCTTCGAGATACCTTCCGGTATTTCGGGCCGGGCCTCCTTCGCCGCGGCGAATAACTGCGCCGCCGCCATCGCGCCCATCGTATAGGTCGGGAAATAGCCCCAGGCGCCGTCGTACCAGTGAATATCCTGCAGGCAGCCGAGCCGGTCTTCCGGCGGGCGGATACCGAGCAGTTCTTCCATGCCGTCATTCCAGGCGCCGGGCAGGTCGGCAAGTTTCAGATCACCGGCGATCAGTGCGCTTTCCAGCCGGTAGCGCAGGATGACATGGGCCGGATAGGTCACCTCGTCCGCGTCCACGCGGACAAAGCTGCGATCGACCCGGGTATACAGCCGGTACAGATTATCGGCCTCCCAAACCGGCCCGGCGCCATCGAAGGTTTCGCGCATCAGCGGGGCGGCGAATTCGAGGTACTCCCGGCTGCGGCAGGCCTGCATCTCTATCAGCAGGGACTGGCTCTCATGCAGGGCCATGCCGCGGGCGGCGCCGACCGGCTGGTAGCGCCAGTCATCGGGTAGGCCCATTTCATACAGCGCATGACCGGTTTCGTGGAGCACACCCATCAGGCTCTGGGTAAAATCGTCCTCGGTGTAGCGCGTCGTGATACGCACATCGCCCGGCACGCCGCCGCAGAACGGGTGCAGGCTGACATCCAGCCGCCCGGCCTCGAAATCGAATCCCAGGGTGCGCATCAGCCGTTCGCCGAGACCGCGCTGTTTTTCCGCGGGAAACGGGCCTTCCGGCAGTTTGCCGACGCCCCGTGCCGCCTGGCGCGACAGGGCGGTTTCCAGAAAATCGGGCAGGAAGGCCGACAAATCCGCAAACAGGGCATCTATCCGCGCCGTACTGCCATCGGGCTCGTACTGGTCCAGCAGCGCCTCGTAAGGCGACCGGCCGAGCGCGGCGGCCTTCGCGGCGGCCTCCTGGCGGCTGAGACTCAGCACTTCTTCCAGATAAGGCAGCGCGCGGGCATAGTCGTTTGCGGGACGGGCTTCGCGCCAGACCATTTCGCAGGCCGAGCATGCCCGCGTCGCGGCATCGACGAGGTCGGCATCCACGGCGTTCGCATGAATCCAGCTGCGACGCATCTCGCGCAGGTTGGCGGCCTGCCATGACTCCGCTGGTGCGTCTGCCTCGGCTTCATCCAGCAATTCCGCGAGGCGCGGATCGGTTTTCATTTCATGGGTCGTCAGTTTCAGGGCCGACAACTGCTCTACGCGCGATGCTGTTCCACCCGACGGCATCAGGACCGACATGTCCCAATGCAGCATGCCCGCGGCCTCCCCGAGGGCGGCCATGCGCTTGAAGCGTTTTTCGAGTTCCTGATAGGCGGACAATGGATTTTCCCTAATCGCGGCGACGTATCTGAAAGATGACGTAGATCACCACCAGCGTGGCGGCAAGGCCGAACCAGGTCACAGCGTATTGCAGATGATTGTTGCGCACCGCCGTGATGGTCTGCCCGGGGATGGGATACACACCCGCCGCCGCACCGGGCGCGAGTTCGACGAGATATGGCTTAACATTGTCCAAACCGCGGGCTTGCGCCATCGCGGGCGCATCGGCGTAGAACCAGATATCCTTGGCGGGTTCGTTCTCCGGCACCCACGCGCTGGTCTTTGCCCCTGCACGCAGGAACCCCTCTACCAGCACGACCCCGTCAGGACGCCGGAACTCTGCGGGATTTCGCTCCCGGACAGGCGGCGCCCAGCCACGATTGACCAGCACTGTGCCCGATCCGTCCGACAGGACGAGCGGCGTTATCACGTGGACACCCGGCCGGCCGTTATTGGTGCGGCTCGTGATTTCCAGCGATTTTTCGTGGACATAAACCCCGCGCGTCCGCACCGCCCGCAATTCAAAAGCCCGCCATCCTGCATCGGGTACGGCCCGCAACTCGACCGCGGGCGCGGACATCCGTTCAAGACGGTCCGCGATCAGGTTTTCTTTCCATTCGAGACGCTGCAACTGCCACACGCCGAGCCCGACCAGTATCACCAGGCTCGGGACCGCGAAGACGGTCATCCACAGGCTCACCCGGAACCGCGGGCGGTCAGACGTCATCGCCGCGTTCGTACTTATGGCGGAGGTTCTTGTAGTGCAGGCCGACCAGGATGGCCTTGAACGGCCGGAGAAGCACGATAGACATAATGCTGATCACGGGGATCCACACGAGGAGATGGACCCAGATCGGCGGCTCCAGGGCCGCTTCCATCCAGAGTGCGAGAATAACCGTAACCGCGCCCAGGAACATGATGACGAACACGGCCCCGCCATCGCCGGTATCGTGCGGTGTGAGATCAAGGCCGCAATGGGAACAGGTGTCCCGGATTTCAAGAAGGCCGTTGAACAACCGGCCTTTTCCGCAGCGCGGGCATTTGCAGGCGAGGCCAGTGCTCATGGGCGAGAGGCGCGGCCAGGTCCGGGGCTCTGTCATATAGAAAAACGGCGGGGCACCCTGTGTGCGCCCCGCCGGCCATTCTCTCGATCTGGGATCAGCGTCCCCACCAGTAAATGCTGACGAACAGGAAGAGCCATACCACGTCAACGAAATGCCAGTACCAGGCGGCCGCCTCGAACCCGAAATGATGATCGGGCTTGAAGTGCCCCGCCCGTCCGCGGAAGTAGCAGACGAGGAGGAAGATGGTCCCCACCAGGACATGGAAGCCATGGAAACCGGTCGCCATGTAGAACGTGGACGAATAGATGCCGTCCCGGAAACCGAACGCCGCGTGGCTGTATTCGTACGCCTGAACGCAGGTAAAGCAGATGCCGAGGAAGATGGTCAGAAGCAGCCCCTGCAGGAAATGCTTCCGGTTGCCTTCCTTAAGCGCGTGATGCGCCCAGGTCACCGTGATGCCGGACGTCAGCAGGATAAGCGTGTTGAGGAAGGGAAGGTCCCACGTATCGAAGGTCTGCACGCCGGGCGGCGGCCACTGGCCCTCGATCTGAACCGTCGGGAAGAGCGAGGCGTTGAAATACGCCCAGAACCATGCGACGAAGAACATCACTTCGGAGGCGATGAAGAGCACCATGCCGTAGCGCATGCTGACCTGGACGACCGGGTTATGAAAACCGCGATACTCTGCTTCCTTGATCACTTCCCAGAACCAGCCGGCCATGGTGCCGAGCACACCGACCAGGCCGAGGATAAAGACCCAGCTTGCAATGTCCTGCATATACAGGACAGCGCCGATCATCATGACCATCGCCGACATCGAGCCCACAAATGGCCACGGGCTCGGATCAACGAGGTGATAAGGGTGCTTGTTGCCGTGATAGTCGTAGTCTGAGGCGCTGGTGCCTGAGTCTGATGGCGGGACCATGATGCTGCCGCTCCGTTGTTTAACCGTCTGTGTTTCCGGACGCCGTCACCTTCCGCACGGTGCGGTCGGGATCTGGCTCCGTCTCGAAAAAAGTATAGCTAAGCGTGATCGTCGTAACTTCGTTCAGGTTCGGGTCGTTCGCGATTTCGGGATCGACAAAGAACGTCACCGGCATGTCCACTTCGGCGCCGGGTTTCAGTTCCTGCTCGGTAAAGCAGAAACAGGCAACCTTGTTGAAATACTGGCCTGCCTTTGCCGGAGTGACATTGAATGTCGCCGTGCCCGTGATAGTGCGGCCCGACAGGTTTTTCGCGCGATAGAACGCAAGCCCCTGTTCGCCGACGCTGACCTCGACCTTGTCCTGTGCCGGCGCAAACCGCCACGGCATTGCCTTGCCGACATCGGCGTTGAAGCGAATGGTCATCTTGCGTTCCAGTACCCGGGCCGGCGCGCTCTCCGCGACCTGGGTGGTTCCGCCATAGCCCGTGACCTGGCAGAAAATCTCGTAAAGCGGGACAGCCGCATAGGATGCCCCCACCATGCCGATGGCCACGGTGAAGGAAATCAGTGCGAGACGCCGGTTCCGGAATGCGAGGGAACGCGCCATATCAGCCTGCGCTCCCGCCGGACATGCGGACGATGGACAACACATAGAACAAGCCTGCCAACGCAAAGATCGCCACGGCCAGCGCAATATTGCGGCTACGCTGTCTGCGCTGGGCGTCATCGGGTTTCTTTGCCACGTCCGTCATGCTCCTGTTGTCAGCCCAAGCAGTCGGACCGCGATATTGTCGATGACGAGCGCGCCGAAGAGCGCGAACAGATACCATAACGAAAACCGGAACATCTTGCGCGCGGCCCTGGTCGACGGGTCTTTCCAGACCTGTACGGCGAGAACGATAAAGGCGATGCCGAGAGCAGCCGCCAACGCGCCCCAGGCAATGCTAGCCGTGCCGATCATCCACGGGATGAGAGAGACCGGCAGCAGCAATACGGTATAGAGCAGGATTTGTTTCTTGGTTTCCCGCACGCCGGCGACGACCGGCAGCATGGGAATACCCGCGGCCTCGTAATCCTCGCATTTATACAGCGCAAGCGCCCAGAAATGCGGCGGTGTCCACATGAATATCAGCGCAAATAGGGCGATACTGCCGAGGCTGACATCGCCGGTGACGGCCGCCCACCCGATCATCGGCGGGAACGCACCGGCGGCGCCGCCGATCACGATATTCTGCGGGGTACGCGGCTTCAGCCAGATCGTATACACGAAGACGTAGAACCCGATCGCGAGCGCCAGCAGGGCGCCTGCCACCCAGTTCACGCCGAGCCCCATGACCATCACCGATCCCGCCCCGAGGACGCAACCGAATTCCAGGGCCGTTTCGGGCAGCATCCGGCCGGCCGGCAACGGGCGGCTTTTGGTCCGCCGCATTTTCGCATCGAGGTCGCGTTCGAACCACATATTGATGGCCCCGGAAGCCCCCGTCGCAACGGCGATGCACAGCACCGCGATTGCCGCGATCACCGGATGAATGCTTCCCGGCGCGACCATCAGGCCGGCAAACCCGGAAAACACAACCAGCGACATGACACGCGGCTTCAACAGCGCAATGAAATCCTTCACCGCTGCATCGCGCAGCGCTGGGGATACGGCGGTTGCGCCGCCGGTCGCGTTGATTGGCCGGTCAGTCATCTCTGCCCCTAATGGGCGCCCTAGTGGGCGCCTTCATCCTTGATTACGGGCAGTTCGTCGAACGAATGGAAGTCCGGCGGAGACGGCAGGGTCCATTCGAGCGTATCGGCCCCTTCGCCCCAGGGATTGCCGGCGGCCTTCTCGCCCGACAGCAACGCCTTGAACACGACGAACAGGAAGATGAGCACACCGAAAGCGCTGATATAGGAGCCGTAGCTCGCAATCATGTTCCAGCCCGCATAGGCATCCGGATAATCCGGAATACGGCGCGGCATGCCCGCCAGGCCGACGAAATGCATCGGGAAGAACGTGACATTGACGCCGACGAAGGTCACCCAGAAATGAACCTTGCCCCAGAACTCGCTGAGCATCCGTCCGCTCATCTTGGGGAACCAGTAATAGAAGCCCGCAAAGATCGCGAACACGGCGCCGAGCGACAGCACATAGTGGAAATGCGCAACCACGTAGTAGGTGTCGTGCATCGAGTGATCGACGCCCGCATTCGCCAGCACGACGCCCGTGACGCCGCCGACCGTGAACAGGAAGATGAACCCGATCGACCAGATCATCGGCGTGGTGAAACGGAGCGATCCGCCCCACATCGTGGCAATCCAGCTGAAGATCTTGATACCCGTTGGCACGGCGATGACCATGGTCGCTGCCGTGAAATACGCCTTGGTATCGACGCTCATCCCCACCGTGAACATGTGATGCGCCCACACGATAAAGCCGACGACGCCGATCGAGACCATGGCATAGGCCATGCCCAGATAGCCGAACACGGGCTTGCGCGAGAACGTGGATACGATCTGGCTGATAATGCCGAAGCCGGGCAGGATCAGGATGTACACTTCAGGATGTCCGAAGAACCAGAACAGGTGCTGGAACAGGACCGGATCGCCGCCCTGGGACGCTTCGAAGAACGCGGTGCCGAAGTTCCGGTCCGTCAGCAGCATCGTGATGGCGCCCGCAAGCACCGGCAGCGACAGCAGAAGCAGGAAGGCGGTAACCAGGATCGACCAGACGAACAGCGGCATCTTGTGCAGGGTCATCCCCGGCGCGCGCATGTTGAAGATGGTCGTGATGAAGTTGGCAGCACCGAGAATGGAGGATGCACCGGCGAGATGAAGCGCCAGGATGGCAAGGTCCATCGCGGGTCCGGGCTGACCGGTCTTCGATGACAGCGGCGGATAGATCGTCCAGCCGCCGCCGACGCCGGTGCCGCCGGGCGCGCCGCCGACAAACGGCGAGGCAAGCAGCAGCAGGAATGCCGGGACAAGGAGCCAGAAGCTGATATTGTTCATCCGCGGGAACGCCATGTCGGGCGCTCCGATCATCAGCGGGACAATCCAGTTGCCGAAACCGCCGATCATGGCCGGCATCACCATGAAGAAGATCATGATAAGGCCGTGAGCGGTCACAAGCACGTTGTACATATTGTGGTCGCCGCCGAGAAGCCCGTCGCCGGGGGAAGCGAGTTCGATCCGGAAGATCACGGACATCGCGCCGCCAATCACCCCCGCAACGATTGCGAAGATGAGGTACATCGTGCCGATGTCTTTATGGTTGGTGGAATATACGTAACGCCGCCAGCCCGTGGGATGGTGGTCGTGATGATCGTGGGTTGCGTGTGCGTCAGCCATGGTGATCTCCCTCGACCCTATTTCGTTTCGTTCTGAGCAAGCATGCGGATCGCCGGCCCGTCGTCATTGGCGGCGAATTCTTTCTTCGCCTTTTCAACCCAGGCATCGAATTTCTCTTTCGAGACGACTTCGACCGCGATGGGCATGAAGCCGTGACGCGTCCCGCACAGTTCCGAGCACTGCCCGTAATAAACGCCTTCCCGCTTGACCGGCCCGAACCAGGTTTCATTCAGACGACCGGGGATCGCGTCGATTTTTACGCCAAATGACGGCATCGCCCAGGAATGCAGCACGTCGCCCGCCGTTACCTGGACGCGAATGACAGAATCAACGGGCACCACAATCCGGTTGTCTGTTTCGAGCAGACGGGGCTGGCCCGGTTTCAGGTCTTCGTCGGCCACCATGTTCGCATCGAACGTGAACTTGCCATGATCGGAATATTCATAGGACCAGTACCACTGATGGCCGGTCGCCTTGATGGTCATGTCCGCTTCGGGAATGGTGTCGGAATAATAAAGGAGCTTGAAAGACGGCACCGCAATCACCACCAATATGACAACAGGGATGACGGTCCAAAGGACTTCGATCGCTGTGTTGTGCGTGGTTTTGCTCGGGTTCGGGTTCGCTCGCGCGTTGAACTTGAGGACCACCCAGATCAGCAGGAACAAGACAAAAATGGTGATGACGGTGATGATGACGAGCAGCAGGTTATGAAAGCTCGTGATCTGCTCCATCAGGGGCGTGGCGGCTTCCTGGAAATTGGTCTGCCATGGATGCGGCTGCGCTGCGAGCGCGGCGCCCGGCAGAGCCAGCGTTCCAAGCATCAGGAGGAAGCGGAAAATTCTAGCTGAAATCGGCATCATATAAGATCCGTTCTGATGAGTTCGGCGGTCGTGCAAGTCTCTGATCTGCCTGTACAGTGATAACACATGGTTAACGCACACGACAGAGTCGTATGCGGCTTCACCTTGTGAGAGGTAATCAGAGCCCCATCCGACGGGCGTTAACTACCCTATCGCACAAGGGTTTAACAAGATGGTCGCATTTTCGCATGGCCGCTCTCTCCCGTTCAGGCCCCAGAGCGCCAGCGGCGGAAAACCGGCGATTTTGGGACCCCGAACTGACCAAAACCGGGCAGCCGGCGGTTCTCGCGACCTAATGTCGCAGAATTTGCCTGAAATCCGGCGGTTTGGCGCCGAATCCGTCGATCGGGTCTTGGGGGGTGACGCAACGGGCGTAAGACCCCATATTGACGGTTCAACCGCACCGAAAGCCCGATATGACCGATACCAGCAGCACAGACGAATTGTTCTTCGACCGCACGGGGATGGACCGAGCCCGAATCGAATCGGAGGTCGCCGCCGCCCTTGATGGCGCGGATGACGGCGAGCTGTTCCTCGAATATTGCCAGTCGGAAGGACTCGGTTTCGACGACGGACGACTGAAAAGCGCCTCTTTCGACACAACGCAGGGCTTCGGTCTTAGAAGCGTCTCCGGCGAAGCGACCGGATATGCCCATGCGTCCGAGCTTTCGGAAGCCGCGATAAAGCGCGCCGCGGAAACCGTCAGCGCGGTGCGCGCCGGACATGACGGCACGATCGACATCTCGCCGCAGCGGACCAATGCCACGCTGTACACGGATACCAATCCCCTCGGCGAATTCGAGTTCGCGCAGAAGGTCAAACTTCTGGAAGACATGAACGCCTATGCCCGCGCGCTCGACCCGCGGGTCGTACAGTTCTCCGCATCGATCACCGGTGAATGGCAGGCGGTACAGATCATCCGCGCCGACGGCGACCGCCGGGGCGACATCCGCCCGCTGGTCCGGGTCAATGTGTCGGTCGTCTGCGCCGACGGCGACCGCATGGAAGCGGGCAGCCACGGTACCGGCGGCCGCACCGGCTACGCTTCCTATATAGAGCCCGACGCATGGCAGGCGCAGATCGACGAGGCCTATCGCCAGGCGCTGGTGAATCTCGACTCGGTCTCTGCCCCGGCAGGGGAAATGGACGTCGTGCTCGGCCCCGGCTGGCCCGGCATTCTGCTGCACGAAGCCATCGGCCATGGGCTTGAGGGCGATTTCAATCGCAAGAAAACCAGCGCTTTCTCGGGTTTGATGGGCGAACGCGTCGCGGCGCCCGGCGTCACCGTCGTCGATGACGGCACACTGAACGACCGCCGCGGATCGCTCGCCATCGACGACGAAGGCACCCCGTCGTCGAGTACGGTGCTGATCGAGGACGGCATTCTGACCGGCTACATGCAGGATCGCCTGAATGCCCGGCTGATGGGCATGGCGCCCACCGGCAATGGCCGGCGCGAAAGCTTCGCCCACGCGCCGATGCCCCGGATGACGAATACCTACATGCATTCGGGTGACAAGGACCCGGAAGAGATCCTGAAATTGGTGAAAAAGGGCCTCTATGCGGTCAATTTCGGCGGCGGCCAGGTCGATATCACGTCGGGCAAGTTCGTGTTCTCCGCCTCGGAAGCCTATCTGATCGAGGACGGCAAGATCGGCGCGCCGGTCAAGGGGGCGACCCTGATCGGCAACGGGCCGGACGTGCTGACCCGGGTCAGGATGATCGGCAACGACATGAAACTGGATCCGGGCGTCGGGACATGCGGCAAGGACGGACAGGGCGTTCCGGTCGGCGTCGGCCAGCCGACACTGATGATCGAGAACCTGACGGTCGGCGGTACAGCGGCGTAAGCCGGGGGCGCTGGTGCCTAGAAACGCCGGCCCTTCATCGCATCGATTTCGGGGCCGGACAGTTTGCCGTCCCCGTTCCGGTCGGCGGCGCGGAACCGTGAATCCAGCCGCTCATATCGGCGGACATGGCTTGCCGTGCCCTGGCTGCCCGCCACGCCGGGCCGCTGGCGCGACAGCATGTATTCCTGGCGGCTTACCTCGCCGTCGCGGTTCGTGTCCATTCTCGGCATGATCGTTTGCGACAGACCCGGCGGTTCGGCAAGCGGCTGCGCATCCTGCGTGGTATCGAGCTTCGGCTGGCCCGGCAGGCCCATCGACTTCAGCCCGTCTTCAATGCGCTTGTCGATCGGATTGACGATCTTCGGCGCCGTCCGCCCGAAAAACCTGTCCTCGTTTTTTTCCCAGGGAAACGGCGTCGGCTGCTGCTGCGCGACCGCAAACGTCGCCGATGCGCCGAAAATAATGGCGCCGGTCGCCAGGGACGTGAAATCAATACGCATATTCCACATATAAGGGGTCGACGCTCTTATTCCACTCGTTCTCGTATTTCCGGAGCTGTTTCTCCGCCGGGGAATATCCGCGATCCGCGATTTCATGCAGCGTCGCGAGAAAACTGCTCTCATCGTCGCCGCTGCTGTCCGGGATACCCCGGCGTTTGAGCCCGGCCTCGGAGATCGCCAGCACCTGTTTCGCGAGGTCCGACATCGTGCGTCCCTGAAAGTCCGTCGCCATCGCGGTCTTCGGCGCGGCCTGACGCAGGTAGTGATGGTCCTCGATCGTCCAGTTTTTCACGAGGTCCCATGCAGCGCTCTGGCTGTCCGCGTCGTAGAGCAATCCGGTCCAGAAGGCGGACAAGGCACACAGACGCCGCCACGGGCCGCTGTCGGCGCCGCGCATCTCCAGATACTTCTTGAGCCGCACTTCGGGGAAGATCGTGGTGAGATGATCCGCCCAGTCGCTCATCGTCGCGATCTCGCCCGGCAGGCCGGGGAGTTCGCCTTTCAGGAAATCACGGAACGACTGACCCGACACATCGATATACTGGCTGTCGCGGTAGACGAAATACATCGGCACATCCAGCGCGTAATCTACGTAACGCTGGAACCCCATATCCCCGTCGAACACGAACGGCAGCACGCCGGACCGGTCGGGGTCGGTATCTTCCCAGATGTGGCTGCGGAACGACTGCCAGCCATTCGGTTTGCCCTCGGTAAAGGGAGAGTTCGCGAACAGCGCCGTCGCCACCGGCTGCAGCGCCATGGAGACGCGGAATTTTTCGACCATGTCGGCTTCGGAGCCGAAATCGAGATTGACCTGCACCGTGCAGGACCGGAGCATCATGTCGAGACCGAGACCGCCCTTCTTGGGCATGTAGTTGCGCATGATCTTGTAGCGCCCCTTGGGCATCCACGGAATTTCGTCGCGCTTCCATTTCGGAATAAAACCGGTGCCAATGAGCCCGACACCGAGCTCGCCGGCCACCTCTTTGACCTGCGTCAGATGGGTATGCACCTCGTCGCAGGTCTGGTGGATATTTTCGAGCGGCGCGCCGGACAGCTCGAGCTGCCCGCCGGGTTCCAGCGATATATTGCAGTCGCCCTTCGTCAGCGCGATGGCATTGCCGTTTTCCATGACCGGCTGCCAGCCGAACCGCTGAAGCCCTTCGAGGAATTTGCCGATGCCCCACGGCCCCTCATAGGGAACGGGTTCAAGGGTATCCAGCTTGAAGACGAATTTTTCGTGTTCGGTCCCGATCCGCCAGTCTTCGACGGGCTTGCATCCCTGTTCAAGGTGCTCGGCGAGTTGCCGGAAATCGGTTATCGGGTCCGATTTACCTGCCGGTGGTGCAGCCATCCCCAGTCATCCGTTCTTTCGTTGTGTTCCTGACAGGATCAGTCAGACCAGTCGCCCAGATGGTTTTGCCAGCACACGAGCACCGCCGCCACCGCCGTGTCTGCCCTCAGAATGCGCGGCCCGAGGCGGACCGGCGTAACAAAAGGCAGTTTCACGAATCCGTCAAGTTCAGATTGACTGAACCCGCCTTCGGGGCCGGTCATGACCGCCCACGCGCCGCCGGGCCTTACCCGCGACAACGCCGCCGGTACCGGCTCGGCCCGGCCCGCTTCGGCGCACAGGATGATGCGCCGCGCGGGGTCCCAATGGTGCAGCAATTGCGCCAGATTTCTCGGCTCATCTACGATCGGCACGTTCAGCCGGGTGGACTGTTCGGCGGCTTCGACGGCGTTCGCCCGCAGGCGCGCCGTGTTCACCCGGGCGACATCCGTATGCTCGGTCAGCACAGGACATATGCGCCCGACGCCAAGCTCGGTCGACATCCGCGCGATGTTGTTCATCGGGGTCGCCTTTACCGGCGCGAAAACAGACCATACGTCGGGCGGAACCCGTTGTTTCCGCAGGTGCTGTTCGACGATCAGCGCGCAGCGCGATTTCGATTCGTAAACGATACGCGCCAGCCATTCGCCGTCACGGCCGTTGAACAGCGCAACCATGTCGCCGTCCTTCCGGCGCATGACCTTGCGCAGGTAATTGTGCTGATCCGGGTTCGCGGGCACCGCGTGGCCGTCTTCCAGGTCGTATTCGACGAACAGTCGAAGCCGGGTCCGGTTGTCATTGGTCGCGCTGCGCGGATTGTCGTTCTGGTGCTCATTCATGGGACGGATATTGGCACAAATGGATCGGCTGCGAATAGGGGGGCGGACGATTTGTTGGCCGGCGCGAAACCGGTGCGAAAAGGGATCTTTTGCCGTCTCCATCTGCACCCGGTCGGTGTGCTATACCCACGGCATGAACGATATGTCTCCCAGCGATATTCCGCGCGGCGGCTGGGTCGACCGGCTGACGCCCGGCCGGGTGCGGCCCTATATCCGGTTGTCGAGGTTCGACCGGCCGATCGGCACGTGGCTGCTGCTGTTCCCGTGCTGGTGGGCGATCGCGCTCGCCTCGGGCGACATCGTGCCCCTGACATCCACCTGGTATCTGTTCGTCCTGTTCGGCATCGGTGCGATGCTGATGCGCGGCGGCGGCTGCACCTGGAACGACATTCTCGACCGGGATTTCGACGCCCAGGTTGCCCGCACGCGCGACCGGCCGCTGCCGGCGGGCGAGGTGACGGTCCGCCAGGCGTTTGTCTGGTTCGTCTTCCAGCTAGCCGTCAGCGCCGCCATCCTGTTTTCGTTCAATGCCCACGCCATCTGGACCGGCATCGCCTCGCTGTCGCTGGTGGCATTGTATCCGCTCGCCAAGCGGGTGACGTTCTGGCCGCAATTCGTCCTCGGCCTCGCCTTCAACTGGGGCGCGCTGCTCGGCTGGGCCGCCGTGACCGGCGGCCTCGCCCTGCCCGCTTTCCTTATGTATTCGGGCGGCATCTTCTGGACCCTCGGCTATGACACGATTTACGCCTATCAGGACCGGCCGGACGACCCGGCGGCGGGCGTAAAATCGTCCGCCCGCGCGCTCGGCCTGCTGACGTCGAAACCGTGGCTCATGGGGTTTTACTTCATCGCTACCGGATTCTTCGCCGCCGCCGGCCATTTCGCGGGACTCGGCTGGCCTTTCTGGATCGGCCTTGCCGCCGGCCTCGCACAGCTTGTCTGGCAGGTGGCGGACGCCGATCTCGACAATGCGAAAGACTGCCTCGCGAAATTCAAATCCAACCGGCTGTTCGGCTCGCTGCTGCTCGCGGGCATCATCGGCGGACAGCTTGTCTGATACCCCGCCGCTGGATCGGGAAGGCTTCGCCGCGTTCATCGCCGCCAATACCGAAATCGTCTCGCCGCCGCTGGTGCCGGAAATCACCCTGCGCCTCGCGACCGAAATCACGCCGATCTGGCAGGCGACCGAAACCGACCTGCAGCAGATCGGCATCCCGCCGCCGTTATGGGCATTCTGCTGGCCGGGCGGCCAGGCGCTGGCGCGCTATGTTCTCGACAACCCGGACATCGTGCGCGGCGGGCGTGTGCTCGAATTCGCCGCGGGCGGCGCGGTATCCGGTATCGCCGCTGCACTGGCGGGCGCGATGGAGGTCATTGCCAACGACATCGACACCCTGGCCGTCGCCGCCGCGCAGGCGAACGCTTCGCTGAACGGCGTCACGCTGATTCCGTCGACCGATAACTACCTGATGCGGGAGACGCCGAGCGGCTGCGACGTCATCCTCGCCGGCGATATTTTCTACGAACAATCCCCCGCGGTGGAGATCGAAGCCTTCCTGCGGCGCGAGGCCAAAGCCGGCGCACTGGTCCTGATCGGCGATCCGGGCCGGAAGTACCTGCCGATAAAGAACCTCCAGGAAGTCATCCGCTACGAGGTGCCGACCAGCCTGGAACTGGAAGACCGCGAAATGCGCGACGGAGTGGTCTGGCGGGTCTCCGGGAACGCCGGGGACTAGTACAAGTATCGCTGCCCGGCGGGCTATTTCATCAGTCCGGCGGCCCTGATATTGGCGGCGCCGCCCATGGTCCAGCGGTGGACCCGAGGCGCCTCGTACAGCCCGGCGACAGCGCAGGGGTCGTTAGCCAGAAAGTCCTCCACGGCCGCACGGTCCGGCATTTCAATGAAGAAGGCACGGCCTGCCCAGGCGCCGTCATCCGTCAGCAGGGACCCCCGGCACACGAAATGCGGATCGAATGCGCGGCAGTAATCTTCATGCGCGGACGCGATATCATCCGGCACGGCGTCAACCCCGGGGGCTGCCGGACAGTGAACGAAAAACCGCGGATGGTCGGGCATGCTATCGAAAACGAATTGCGTCCGTCCGAGTTCCAGCCTGAACCGCATCACAACGATTTCGGCAAAGACGCCGTCTATCGCGAAGGGCTCGTCATCGGCAAAACTGTGGG
>JAYOMI010000003.1:1009-45867 GCA_038120765.1 Rhodospirillaceae bacterium | reverse complement strand
TGGGACTACGACAACGACGGCATCGTCAAGCTCGACGATATGGATGGACCCCAGAACCTTCTGAGGATCCGCCATGTCGAGCACCGGCCCCCGCGCGATCAGACGATCGTCGTAGCGCGCAATGAATTCCCAGTGACGTTCCATAACGGCGATGCGTTGCGCCTTGCTGTCCGGCCGGTCTATTCCCCAGACGAAGTACTGCATGTCGCTTTTCCCCGATTTTCCGGTCTTGCCGCGTTCACTCCCCGTCATCCACATAATCGGGATCGAGCATTTCGGTAAACGCATTCATCTCGGCGGTCACGCTGGCCGCCGCCTTTTCTTCCATGGCGCGATAGCGCTTCAGCGCCTCGTGTCCGAACGCCGTCACCGATGCGCCGCCGCCGCCCTTGCCGCCCGTCGCTGCCGCGACCAGCGGTTCGCGAAAGGCGGTGTTCATGGTTTCGACCAGTGTCCACGCGCGGCGGTAGGACATGCCCATTTCGCGGGCCGCCGCGGAGATCGAGCCCGTCCTGTCGATCAGGCCGAGCAGTTCCGCCTTGCCCGGGCCGATGGCGATGGAGCGGCCGAGCAGGATGCGCAGGCGCGGTGTGGGTGTCGGAGTGCCGGTCATCGCCCTAGTTGATCATTTCAGCCATTGCCCATCGAGCGGGCCGCGGCGTCGAGATCTTCCGGCCGGTTGATGTTGAAAAACGGATCGCCCCGGCCGGTGGCGAAGTCCGCGCGGGCGATTTTGTAGCGCCCGGTCCAGATATCGACCTTGCGCACGCCCTCGTCGACCACTGCCCGGCGCAGTTCGCCCGCAAGGCGCACGGGCCAGAGCGCGAAGACCGGATGATCGCGCCCGCCCGACTGCGCGCAGGCCATGTCGGCGCCCGCCGCCTCGACCGCCGCGACCAGCCGCGCCACCAGGTCGGCCGGCGCAAAGGGCGCATCGCAGGCGAAGCTTGCCACCCAGTCGCATTCCGGCGCATGCGCCCGGGCCCATTCCAGGCCCGTCAGCACGCCAGCCAGCGGTCCCGCAAAGCCGTCAATCACATCAGGCGCGACGGGCAGGTCGTAGGAAGCGAACAGCGCGAGATCGCTGTTGGTATTGAGCACTAGCGGGCCGACCTGCGGGGCGGCGGTCTCGACGATGCGCCGCAGCAGCGTCTTCCCGCCGAGATCCATCAGGCATTTATCGCCGCCGCCCATGCGCCGCGACTGGCCGCCGGCGAGCAGCACGCCGCAGATGTTTCCCGGTTCAGGCGGCATTTCCGGCCAGCATCTGCAGGGTCATGGGATCGTCGCCGAGCAGGCGGCGGAGCAATGCGGCATCTTCCGCATTCAGCCCGGAAAAATCATTGATCCAGATATCCGGGACGTCATCGGGCATCGCGCCGGGAGCGGCCCTGGCGTTCTCCATATCGGACGACATGCCGGACGGTGCCGATGACAGGCGCGCGGCAATCCGGCGCTGCAACAGACCTTCGGCAAGGTTCAGATGTTCCGTATGGAAATACTCGTCGCACAGCGCGTACCAGAACCGCACCCGCCCGGCATCCGCCGCGGCGAGCGCAGTGGCATCGTCAAGCCTGCCATAGGCATCGAGGCGCGCCGCGGCATCGCCGGTGAAGACCACCTCTCCCGCGTCATCGCGCAGGGGTGCCGCAAGCGACAGCATCGCGACCAGATGCTGGTCGAACCGCGACAGCAGCGAGACGGACTGTCCCGCATAGGCGACGGTGCGGTCGTTGGCGTATGTCTTGATCCGCAGATAGACGCCCGCGTCGCAGAGATTCTCGAACAGCAACGGATCGTCGGGAAACGGCGCGCCGGGCGCACAGCCCGGTCCGACCGGACCCTGCCAGACGAGTTCAACGCTCATAGGGGCAGGCTCATGTTTCGGCAGACGCCGCCTTGCGCCGGTGGCTGGCCGGTTCGTCCTCGACCGTGCCGGGATCGGCGTCGTAGACGATGCGGTCCTGGCCTGCGAGCGCTACGAAACGCCGCCCGCGCGCCCGCCCGATCAGGGTCAGGTTCGCCTGGCGCGCCAGTTCCACCCCCCAGGCGGTGAAGCCGGAGCGCGACACCAGCACGGGAATTTTCATCTGCACAGTCTTGATCACCATCTCGCTGGTCAGCCGCCCGGTGGTGTAAAACATCTTCCCCGCCGCCGGAATCTTGTTCAGGTACATGTAGCCGGCGATCTTGTCGACGGCGTTGTGACGGCCGACGTCTTCCATATAGATCAGCGCCCTGTCGCCCTCGCACAGCACACAGCCGTGAATGGCCCCCGCTTCCAGATACAGGCTCGGCGTCATGTTGATAGTCTTTGTCAGCCTGTAGAGCCACGACGTATGCACGCGGGCGGCCGCGTCCAGCACGATATCGTCGAAGGTTTCCATGATATCGCCGAACACGGTGCCCAGCGCGCAGCCGGAAGTGCGGGTCTGCTTGGCGAGCTTTTCCTCGAAATCGGTCTCCCGCTCGGTCCGCACAACGACGGCTTCGGCCTCTTCATCGTAATCGATGCCGGTGATCACATCGTCGGGGCGCAGCATGTTCTGGTTCAGCAGATACCCGGCGGCGAGGCATTCCGGATAGTCGCCGATGGTCATCAGCGTGACGATTTCGCGGCTGTTGAGAAACAGCGCAAGCGGGCGTTCTACGGTGACGGAGGTTTCGACCGGTCTGCCGTCCTGATCGGTGCCGGTCACCCGTTCGGTCAGGCGCGGATCATGCGGATCGGGCGCGACAAGGAAATTGTCGCTCTTATCCACTGGGTCTGCGGCGGCGTCGGTCATGGGCCTAAGTATGGATCGGTTGATGCCTGCGCACAACGCAACGCGCGACCCGGGATCGGATTTTCCCACAACAATATTGAATTATCAGCGTTTTTCCGGTTTTATATACGGGCTAAGGGGGTATGTTCCGCTCATGCGTCGTGTCAAACGGCGCACAGGGTGGGGAAACTCGGGGAAAACGCGAATCGCATCTGACCGTCGCACCATCATACCGCGGCGAGGAGGATGCATTTGCGTTGGAAACAGACCGTCGGGAAACAGTCTTGGACCACGGACCGGAAACTGTCGTGCAGATCGAATCCGCTCTGGTCGCGGCAACGAACCGCGGAACCTCCGGGACCGCAGAGGTCCTCTTCCCACCCGACCTGCTCAACCGCATGCCGCCGATCTATATTGCCGACGCAAGCGGCCGGTTTACCCTGCTCAGCCCGGAATTCGAGGAATTCGTCACCACCGTTTTCGGCGTGAAGCGCGATGACGCGGGAAATATTCACGCGCCGGAAGAGCTGCTCGGGATATTCCGCCATCTCGAAAAAGGCGTCAGCGAAGTCAAACTCCGCCAGACCGTCCAGATCGGCGGCGACACCAAACATTACAGATCTTTCCATGTCCGCACGCCCGGGGATGGCGCTGAGACCGGTTACGCCGGCATCTATACCGACGTGACGCTGGAGGCCGAGGCCGTCATCGGCGCCGCGCAGACCGAAGCGCTTTTCCAGGACATCATCCGATCTGCATCGGACTGGGTATGGGAAACGGATGTGGATCTGAATCTGACCTATGTGTCCTCGCGCATATCCGAAACGCTTGAAATACCGCCCGGGTCGCTGATCGGCCGGAATATTTTTTCGCTCGGCGTCTTCGAACAGTCCAGCGACGGTCTGCGCGGAAAACCGGATCTGCTCGAAACACGATCGACATTCCGCGGCCGTATTTTCCTGATTGCCGATAATCATAACCGGGTGCGGCGCATTTCGCTCAGCGGCGTGCCGATCTATCGGGACGGCACCGGCGATTTTATCGGCTACGGCGGCACCGGGTCGGACGTCACCAACGAACACGACGCGATCCAGAGCGCGCGGCGGTCGCAGCGCGAACTTGAAACCAGTTTGCAGGAATTGCGGGAACGCAATGTGCAACTCGATTTCGCGCTGGATGAAGCCCGGCTCGCCGTGACGGCGAAAACGGAATTTCTCGGCAAGATAAGCCACGAACTGCGCACGCCGCTCAACGCCATTATCGGTTTTTCGGAAATCTCCGAACGCAAGATGTTCGGCGAGCTGGACGAACACTACCTGAGTTATTTCCAGGACATCAAGGGCGCGGCATATCACCTGTTGCACATCATCAACGACATCCTCGATGCCGTGCATCTGGAATCGCGAAGCCTGCAGCTTTATCCTAAGACCGTCGAACTCGACGAGCTCTTGGCGCAGGCGCGCAGCTATGTCGCCGTGCGCGCGGAAGATGCCGGGCTCGATATTTCAGCCCTGACCTGCCCGGCGGGAATCATGATCGAGGCGGACTCCGACAGGACCCGCCAGATTCTGGTCAATCTGCTGAACAACGCGGTCAAATTCACCGAGACGGGCGGCAGTGTCGGCCTCACGGTTCTCGCATCGGCGGACGATTTCGTCGACATTACCGTCTGGGATACGGGCGTCGGCATCCCGGCCGATCAGCAGGACCGCATTTTCGAAAGCTTCCATCAGGCAGGCGCCGGCATCATGTCGAGCCCGCGCGACGGCACCGGCCTCGGCCTGACGATCTCCCGCCAGCTTGCCCGTATGATGGGCGGCGATGTGACCGTGGAAAGCAAACCCGGACAGGGTTCCCGCTTTACATTGCGCCTTCTCAAACCGTCCGACGCCCCCAAAACCGACAAAGAATAGGCAGCGGCTTTCCGCCGCTCCGGCTCACTTCGGCACCTTTCCTTTCCGCTGAAAAGCGTTATATTCGATGGTGAATAACGCTTTAAACGCAGTTCGGACGGCAATGACCGTCCAGGGATGACGCATAATGGCCACGGCTACGGACACGGCTACCGAAACGGCTACCGACAGGGCGACGGACACCGCGACACTTGCACCGAGGGGGATTGCCCCCTCCGAGGGAACGAGCGCAGGCAACAGCCTGCTGATCGACCCCTATGACCGGCATGTAAGCTATCTGCGGGTATCGGTGACCGACCGTTGCGATTTCCGCTGTGTCTATTGCATGTCGGAAAACATGACCTTCCTGCCGAAATCCGACGTGCTCAGCCTCGAGGAACTCGACCGGCTGTGCAGCGCCTTCGTCACCCGCGGTGTCCGCAAGCTCCGGATTTCCGGCGGCGAGCCGCTGGTCCGGCGCGATATCATGTGGCTGTTCGACCGGCTCGGACGGCATCTCGATACGGGCGCGCTGGAAGAACTCACCCTGACGACAAATGCGAGCCAGCTGGAACGCTATGCGACCGGGCTTTACGCCGCGGGCGTGCGCCGCGTCAACGTGTCGATCGACACGCTCGATCCGGACAAGTTCGCCATGATCACCCGCTGGGGCAAGCTCGACAAGGTACTCGGCGGGATAGACGCCGCCGATGCCGCCGGGCTGAAGATCAAGATCAACGCCGTCGCCCTGAAAGGGGTCAATGACGACGAAATTCACGACATGGTCGCCTGGTGCGGTGCGCGGGGGTTCGACCTGACCTTTATCGAGGTCATGCCGCTCGGCGAAATCGGCGGCGAGGCAAGGCTGGACCAGTACTGGCCGCTGTCGATGGTGCGCGCGGAGCTGAAAAAGCAGTGGACGCTGAACGATATCGACGACACCACAGGCGGCCCTGCGCGCTATGTCCGCGTTGCCGAAACCGGCGGCCGCATCGGCTTCATCACGCCGATGACCCATAATTTCTGCGAATCCTGCAACCGCGTGCGCCTGACCTGCACCGGCACGCTTTACATGTGTCTCGGTCAGGAAGATGCGGCGGACCTGCGCGCGCCGCTGCGCGCAAACGACGATGCGCTTCTGATGAATGCGATCGACGAAGCCATCGGCCGCAAGCCGAAGGGTCACGACTTCATTATCGACCGCCGCCGCGCGGCACCGTCCGTAACGCGCCATATGAGCGTGACGGGCGGCTGACACAGACGGGAAAACCCGCATGAACCCACCCGACGGCACGCCCTCCCAGGAGACGAATTCACGCGGCACGAATTCGTTCAGCCGCCGCGATGCGGAATCGGTTTTTCATCCCTATTCGAACGCGGTCGCCAATGCGCGGGACGGATCCCTGGTGATCACACGCGGCAAGGGCGTCAACGTCTGGGACGAAGACGGCAAGGAATATATCGAAGGCATGTCGGGCCTGTGGTGCGCATCGCTCGGCTTCGGGGAGGACCGGCTGGCGGATGCTGCGGCGGCCCAGATTCGTATTCTGCCGTTCTATCACGGCTTCAATCAGAAAAGTCATCCGCCGCAGATCGAACTTGCCGAGCGCCTGCTCGCCCTGGCGCCGGTCCCGATGGAAAAGGTGTTCTTCTGCAATTCGGGGTCGGAGGCCGCCGACAGCGCGGTCAAGATGATCTGGTACCTGAACAACGCCCTCGGCCGCCCGGCAAAGAAAAAGATTATCAGCCGCTTCAAGGCCTATCACGGGGTGACCGTCGCCGCGGCGAGCATCACCGGGGTCCCCGCCAACCATACCGCGTTCGACCTGCCGCTGGACGGCTTCCTGCATACCGACATGCCGCATTACTACCGCTACGGCGAAGACGGCGAGACCGAGGAAGACTTCGCCACGCGCTGCGCCGACAGCCTGGAACGCATGATCCTGGAAGAGGGCCCCGATACGGTCGCGGCGTTCTTCGCCGAACCGGTGATGGGCGCAGGCGGCGTGATTGTCCCGCCGGCGACCTATTTCGAAAAAATCCAGGCGGCGCTGAAAAAATACGACGTCCTCTTCGTCGCCGACGAAGTGATCTGCGGCTTCGGACGCACCGGCGAAATGTGGGGCAGCCAGACCTACGCGCTGGAACCGGACATTCTGACCTGCGCCAAGGCGCTGACATCGGGTTATATCCCGATCGCGGCGGTCATGATCAACAAACGCGTGTTCGACGCCATCGCCCCGCAGACCGAGACGATCGGCACGTTCGGCCATGGGTTTACCTATTCGGGCCATCCGGTGCCCGCCGCCGTCGCGCTCGAGACCCTAAAAATATACGACGAGATGGACCTGGTGGCACGGGTCAAACAGGCCAGCGCGCCGTTCCTGAAGCGCCTGCATTCCTTCGCGGATCATCCGCTCGTGGGAGAAGCCACGGGTGTCGGCCTTGTCGGCGCGATCGAGATGGTCGCCGATAAAGCGACACGCGCACCGCTGGATCCGGTCGGAAAAGCCGGTCCCTATCTCGTTGCCCGGGCGCAGGAACACGGACTGATCGTCCGCGCCCTTGGCGACCGCATCGCGTTTTCGCCGCCGCTGATCATCTCGGAGGCCGAAATCGGGCGCATGTTCGACCGGTTCGCCGCCGCGCTGGAAGAAACGGCGGACTGGCTGCAGAAGGGCGGACTCACCGGAAACTGATGGTCAATGCACCGTCACAGCGCGGCAAAACCGCGCAATTGGCGGCGCCGGGGGATTAAGATAAACCGTCGCGTGTTTCCATTCCGTACGTCTTTTACTATTGTTTAAGAGATCGCCGGTCATAATTCGTTAACCATATCTGCGCCGGCTATCGATAGTGGAGAGCATCGACAGATGAACTATGAAAAGTTTTTCGCCGAGCGTGTTTCGGACCTGCGCGCCGAAGGAAACTACCGCGTCTTTGCCGACCTGGAACGCAAGGCCGGCGCGTTTCCCCGGGCCGCCAGCCATACGGAAGACGGCATCGACGAGGTAACGGTCTGGTGTTCCAACGATTATCTCGGCATGGGCCAGAACCAGGTTGTCCGCGCAGCCATGAAAGAGGCGATCGACAGGGTCGGCGCCGGAGCCGGCGGCACCAGGAACATTTCCGGCACCACCCACTATCACGTGCTGCTCGAGGAAGAGCTTGCCAGTCTCCACGGCACCGAAGCGGCGCTTGTGTTTACATCCGGATATGTCGCCAACGAAGCGGCGCTGTCCACCATCGGCGCCCATATTCCGGACTGCGTGCTGATCTCCGACGAAGACAACCACGCATCGATGATTGCCGGCATCCGCCACAGCCTGACCGACAAGGTCGTCTTCGCCCATAACGACCTCGAAGACCTCGAAAACAAGCTCCGGGCGATCGATATCGACCGGCCCAAGGTGATCGTCTTCGAATCGGTCTATTCGATGGATGGCGACATTTCCCCGATCGGCGCGATCTGCGATCTCGCCGACAAGTACAACGCGATGACCTATCTCGACGAAGTGCATGCCGTCGGCATGTACGGGCCGCATGGCGCGGGCGTCGCCGAACGCGACGGCGTTATGGACCGGATCACGGTTATCCAGGGCACCCTTGCGAAAGCGTTCGGCGTGGTCGGCGGCTATATCGCGGGCTCGGCGGCACTGATCGATTTCGTCCGGTCCTATGCCTCGGGCTTTATTTTCACGACGTCCATGCCGCCCGCGGTCGCCGCCGGGGCGCTGGCGAGCGTCCGCCACCTCAGATCCAGCAACGCGGAACGGGAAAAGCACCAGGAACGCGCCGCCACCCTGAAAGCGATGCTGCACGAGGCGAGCCTGCCGGTGATGCCGTCCGAATCGCATATCGTCCCGGTGCTGGTCGGCGATCCCGTTCTCTGCAAGCAGGTGACGGACGAGCTGATGGAGCGCCACAACATCTATGTTCAGCCGATCAATTACCCCACGGTGCCCAAAGGGACCGAACGGCTGCGCCTGACCCCGACGCCATTACATACTGACGCGGACATGGCGCATCTGGTAACGTCTCTTCAGGAAATCTGGGGCAGATTATCGATCAGGGCGGCCGCCTAGAAACCGTGATAAGGTATTTTTTTATCCCGATTCCGGAAAAAACGGCGGACAACCGGGAACAGCGGCGCTGCGGCGCGACGAAACTAAACGCGGGATAAAATGTGCGGGCCGAAATCCGTATACAATAATACCGCGTTCACATGGTTAAGAACTGGAAAACGCGGCGCTGACGCCCCATCTTACAGGCGGTCAGGCAGAAAACGGGTAATGTGAAATGTTCAGCGATAATTCACTGTTGCCGAAAGAGACAATCAGGCTTGCCGCACTCGGCATCCTGTCCGAAGGGCCCCTGCCCTATGGCGATCTTGCAAATGCCGTGCGTCAGTTCGTCGGTCGCATTGCCGGCCCGTCGCTTGAGCTGACCGGCCCGTCGATCGAGATGCTGCGCTATGAAGGTCTCGTTGAACCGGTGGGCGCGGAGAAAGACCCGCCGCTAACCCTCACCGATGACGGACGGACCGAACTTCACGACCTTCTCAAAGCGACCGTCCGGCCGCCGCTGACCGATGTGTCCAAACTGGTTATCGCGCTGAAAATGCGCTTCCTTTCCATACTGGAACCGGAGGAACGCCGCGATCAGGTCGATCTCATGATCGATGCGAGCGAGCTCGAACTCGCCCGGCTGAGCGACCTTGTCGATACCGACGCAAACGATGCCTATTTTCAGGACTGGCTGAAACACGATATCTCCCTGGCGGAAACCCGGCTTGCGTGGCTGCACGCGTTCCACGACCGGGTCTGACCGCAGGCTTTCCATGGCGGCTTCCGTCGATCTTATCATCGAGCCTCGCGCGCGCGATCTCGGCGAATTCGAGGTGCGCCGTGTCTTGCCCAGTGCGAAACGGCGGTCGGTCGGTCCTTTCGTGTTCTTCGATCATATGGGTCCCGTTGTCTTCGGTCCCGGCAAGGGCGTAAACGTCCGGCCCCATCCCCATATCGGGCTTGCGACCGTCACCTACCTGTTCGACGGGTCGATCCTCCACCGCGACAGCCTGGGGACGGAAGTGTCGATCAATCCCGGCGCCGTCAACTGGATGGTGGCGGGACGCGGAATCGTGCATTCAGAGCGCACAGCGCCGGAGGATATTGCCCGCGACATGCCGATGGAGGGCATCCAGGCGTGGATCGGCCTGCCCGTCGCGGATGAGGAAACCGACCCGAGCTTCGCCCATCACGCGGCGGACGACCTGCCGCAGTTCAAACGCAACGGCGTTGGGTATCGCCTGATCGCCGGCGATGCCTTCGGCCATGAAGCGCCGGTGCGCGTGTTCTCACCCATTTTCTATCTTCATGGCGAGGCCCCGGCCGGATCCACTATAGACCTGCCCGACCACCATGAAGAGCGCGCGATCTATGTGGTCAGCGGCGCGCTAGTCATCGACGGCGAAACATATGACGGCGGCAAGATGGTCGTGTTCAGCGCCGGCGCAACACCGGACATCTCGGCGACGGAAGAGACCCGTTTCATGCAGCTCGGCGGAGCGCCGCTCGAGGGCAACCGCACTGTCTGGTGGAATTTCGTCTCCAGCGACAAGGACCGCATGGAAACCGCCAAGGAACGCTGGAAATCCGGCGGGTTCGAGATCGTCCCCGGCGACGAGGAAGAATTTATTCCGCTGCCGGAAGACTAGGGCGCGGGAGCGTGCCGGCCTCTAGAGCAGATGCTGGCCGCCGGTGATGAACAGTTCCGTCCCCGTCACATAGGCGAAATCGTCCGAACACAACTGATAGACCACGCCGGCGACCTCGGCCGCGGTGCCCATCCGGTTCAGCGGGATACGGGGGATCAGGGCCTCGTATTCGGGGCCGACCATTTCGGTCTCGATTTCACCCGGCGCGACCGCGTTCACGCGGACGTCCAGCTCGGCGAATTCGACCGCCAGTTCCTTGGTAAGGGCAGACAGCGCCGCCTTGGACACCGAGTAAGCCGACCCCGCGAACGGATGGATCGAATGCCCGGCAATGGAGGTGATGTTCACCACCGATCCCTTGCCCCGGTGAAGGGCGGCCGCAAACCCCCGGCAGAGCGCCAGCGGGGCGAAAAGGTTCAGGTTGAAGACTTCCTGCCACGCATCCTGATCGCCGTTGAGCGCGCCAAGGCGCTCCTTGTAGGTCGTCTTCGGCGACACGGCGGCATTGTTGACCAGCGCCGACAGCCCGCCTTTGCCGATATATTCGTTCGCTTCCTTGACGAAGGCGTCGAGATCGTCCCCATCGCTCAGATCCGCCGGAATATGATGCGCCCAGTTGGGGTCGTACTGGCAGGCGGCCGGTACGTCTTCGCGGGAACACGTGATAATCCGCCAGCCCGCATCGCTGAAACGCCGCACGGTGGCATGACCGATACCGCGGCTGGCACCTGTCAGAATGAGGGTCCTGGTCTGGTCTGTCACGGTTGCGGGCTTCCTTCTGCTGTCCGGGTCCGCCTATTTGGCGAGAAGCGTCGGGATCGTTGCATTGTTCAGAATATGGCGCGTACGGCCGCCCAGCACCATCTGGCGCAGCCTGCTCTGGGAATAGGCGCCCTTGACCAGCATGTCCGCGCCGACGGTCGCGGCGTGTTTCAGAAAGGCCGCACCGACTTCGGTCGGCGAAACATCGAATGCATGGATTTTCGCGTCTACCCCATGCCAGCGCAGGCGGTCCACCAGATCCGCCGAGGCCAGCGGCAGGGGATTAGGCAGTTTCGGGTCGAGCACCGTGACCTCCTCGGCTTCAACCAGCGCCTGGATCGAGACGGCTATCGTCCGCGCCGCCTCGGGGCTTGCTTCCCAGGCGATGGCGATATGCCTGCCGCAGGAAGCGGTCGCAACGGGCGGCGCAACCAGGATTGGCCGGCCGGTATCGTGCAGCGCGGCTTCAAGCGTGATCGGCGACGGCAAAGGCGCATCCGCGACGGGACGACCGACCACGATCAGGTCGTACAGCCGTCCGCGCAGCGCGACTACCTCATCCTCGCGTCCTGTCTCCTCGCGCCAGGAAACGGTTACGCCCGCATCGGCGAGCGGCTTGTCCGAGACAGTCAGACTGTGTTCCGTGCAGAACGCATCGAACATCGCCTTGGTCTGGATCGCACGTTCGCCCCCTTCGCGCTCGGTGACGTCCATGATCTCCTCGATCATGGAGCCGTCCATGCCTTCGCCGGTATAGGGCACCAGACCCCGGGGATCGGCGCGGACATGCATGACTTCCAGATGGGAACCCCAGCGCCTCGCAACCTGCAGGGCCATCGTCAGAGTGGAGGCGCTCGCCTCGGGCGAACTCACCGGAACCAATATCGTTTTGAAGCTCATAACATTCTCCCTGCGCCGCATGGTCCGGTGTCAGCCGGTACCGATTATGTCGGAAGGACAATGCGGGGTTTTGGACCCGGCATCAAGGGGCGAGATTCCGGACATCCCGCCGGACCCGCGATCTATCCATACCAATGGCAGCCGGTCAGGGGAAAATGCGTCCCGTCGACCATCCGCCATCGGTCGCCCGGGTATAGATGAGACGCTCATGCAAACGGAACGGCTTGTCCTGCCAGAACTCCACCCGCGAGGGCACAACGCGATAGCCGGTCCAGTGCGGCGGCCGGGGAACAGTGCCGACACCGAATTTGGCGGCAAATTTCGCGACCCGTTTTTCCAGTTCGAAACGGCCTTCCAGCGGACGCGACTGGTCCGACGCCCAGGCGCCGATCTGGCTGCCCCGTGCCCGGCTGGCGAAATACGCGTCAGCCTCGACATTGCTGACGCGCTCGACGGCTCCGCTCACGCGGACCTGACGGCGCAGCGTTTTCCAGTGAAAGACCAGTGCCGCGCGCGGGTTCGCATCCAGCTCGCTCCCCTTCTGGCTCTCCGTATTCGTATAAAACACGAAGCCCCGCTCGTCCGCCTCTTTCAGCAGCACCATCCTGGCCGACGGCATACCATCGGCATCGGCGGTCGCCACCGTCATCGCCGTCGGATCGTTGGGTTCCGATTCGCCGGCCTCCGCCAGCCACTTCCGGAAGAGGCCGAGGGGCGTATCGTCGTCTGTATCGGTCATTACACTCTCTCTAAAAACGCCATTATTCTGCAGCTTGGCCCGGAAACGCGCCAAACCGGCACTCAGCCGCGATCCTGCCACAATTTCACCAAAATCCCGAACGACCCTTGTAATTCCACGCTACCGAACCCCATTTCAAGGGTACGGGGGATTAATCAGGGTCAAGTGTCGAGAGGCGGTTGTACCCTATATACGTAATCGGTGCCGGGTGAGTCACGCTTGTGCCTGGTACATGACTAGGGATTCGAAAGGGCACGTTATGAATTTTACGGCAATCACAGCTGCAGCAACGAAACCGCGCAGGTTCCTGATCCCGCTGGTGGCCGCATCGGCGCTGGCGCTCGCAGGGTGCGGGGGTCCGAATGACAAGCAGACCGGCGGCACGCTCGTAGGGGCGGCCGCGGGCGGCCTGCTCGGTTCACAGTTCGGGTCCGGCACCGGAAAACTCGTTGGCACCGCGCTCGGCGTGCTCGCAGGCGCCTATCTCGGCAACCAGGTCGGCCAGTCCCTCGACAATGCCGACAAGGCCGCCATGAAGCAGTCCACGCAGTATTCGCTGGAAGCCACCAAGACCGGCCATACGTCCAACTGGAGCAATCCGGACAGCGGCAATAGCGGCACGATCACGCCGACCAACACCTACCAGGCGCCCACGGGCGAATACTGCCGGGAATACCAGCAGACCGTCACCGTCGGCGGCAAGACCGAAGAGGCCTATGGCACGGCCTGCCGCCAGCCCGACGGTACCTGGCGGGTCAAAAACTGACTTCCCGTGAGGGAAACACGGAGGGCCGCCCGCCCGGGCGGCCCTTTTCCTTTGCTGGGTCCCGGTAGTGCCGCCGAAATTGACCGGTCGCACTGATTGTGTAGGATGCGGAAGTCTGCGGAAGCGGCCCATCCGGTGCCGCCCGCCTTCAGAAACAACGAGGTTGGCATGTCGGACGCCGGGGCATTGATGCACGGAAAAAAAGGTTTGGTGATGGGGGTCGCGAACGACCGGTCCATCGCCTGGGGTATCAGCAAGGCATTGTCGGATCACGGCGCGGAGCTTGCGTTCACGTTCCAGGGAGAAGCGCTGGAGAAACGCGTGCGGCCGCTCGCAGATTCCCTTGGCGCAAGCATGGTCCTGCCCTGCGATGTCACCAATGCCGCGAGCATCGATTCGACCTTCGACACCATCGCCAAGGAATGGGGCGAGATCGATTTCGTTGTCCACGCGATCGCCTATTCGGACAAGGATGAGCTCAAGGGCCGCTACGTGGACACGTCGCCCGAAAATTTCGCGATGACGATGAATATTTCCTGCTATTCGTTTACCGCCATCTGCAAACGCGCCGTGCCGCTGATGAAGAACGGCGGCAGCCTGCTGACGCTGACCTATGCGGGCGCCGAACGTGTTGTCCCCCATTACAACGTGATGGGCGTCGCAAAGGCAGCGCTTGAAGCGAGCGTCCGCTATCTGGCGGTCGATCTCGGCGGCGACAACATCCGGGTAAACGCCATCTCGGCCGGTCCGATCAAGACACTGGCCGCATCCGGCATCGGCGATTTCCGCTATATCCTGAAATGGAACGAGCTGAATTCACCGCTGAAGCGCAACTCGACCATCGAGGATGTCGGCGGCGCAGGTCTTTACCTGCTGTCCGACCTGTCATCCGGGGTTACCGGCGAAGTGCATCACGTCGACTCCGGCTATCACGTCGTCGGCATGAAATCCGTGGACGCGCCGGACATAGCGACCGTCTAGAAAGAACGACGACATGTCCGATAACAGCTTCGGCCACCTGTTCCGCGTCACCACGTGGGGCGAAAGCCATGGGCCGGCCATCGGCTGTGTGGTCGACGGCGTGCCGCCGGGCATCAAGATCACCGAGGCAGACATCCAGACCTGGCTCGACAAGCGCAAGCCCGGATCGTCGCGCTTCGTCACCCAGCGGCGGGAGCCGGATGCGGTCGAAATCCTGTCGGGCGTATTCGAAGGGAAAACCACGGGAACGTCCATCAGCCTGATGATCCGCAACCAGGATGCGCGCTCGAAGGATTACAGCGACATCAAGGACAAGTTCCGCCCCGGCCATGCGGATTACACCTACTGGAAAAAATACGGCATTCGCGACTATCGCGGCGGCGGGCGGTCTTCGGCGCGGGAAACGGCCTGCCGGGTCGCCGCCGGCGGCATCGCCCGCAAGGTGCTCGGCAGCAAGATCAAGATCCGCGGCGCCATGGTGCAGATGGGCGACCGCATGATCGATCGCGCAAACTGGCGCTGGGCGAATGTGGCGAAAAACCCCTTCTGGTGCCCCGACGCAGCCGCGGCCAGGGAATGGGAAACCTATCTGGACGAGATCCGCAAACAGGGCTCTTCCGTCGGCGCGGTGATCGAGATCGTCGCCTCCGGCGTTCCCGCAGGCCTTGGCGCGCCTATCTACGGCAAGCTGGACGGCGACCTCGCCGCCGCCATGATGAGCATCAATGCGGTCAAGGGCGTCGAGATCGGCGCAGGGTTCGGCGCCGCCGCACTGAGCGGCGAGGAAAATGCCGACGAGATGCGCATGAAGGACGGCGAAGTCGAATTCCAGTCGAATAACGCGGGCGGGGTACTCGGCGGTATATCCACCGGGCAGGACGTCGTGGTGCGTTTCGCGGTCAAGGCGACAAGCTCGATCCTGACGCCGCGACAGACGGTCACGCGCCAGGGCAAAGACACCGAAATCGCCACCAAAGGCCGCCACGATCCCTGCGTCGGCATTCGCGGCGTGCCGGTCGGCGAAGCGATGATGGCCTGCGTGCTGGCCGATCACCTGCTACGGCACCGCGCTCAGGTCGGCTGATCAAGACCGGCAACGACGCCAGCAAGGAGAGAGCCGGAACATGCGTTACGCACTCGTCAGACGGGACCGGCCCGGCCGCGCCGAACAGCGCGCGGCGCTCCAGCCCGCACACGCCGCCTACCAGGAACCGTTTCTCGACATGATCGTCTATGGCGGCGGCCTTGTCGGCGACGATGTCGACACATCGGGCGATGTCGATATCCGCGACGTCACCGGCAACGTCATCGTCTTCGAGGCGGACCGGGAGACGGTGGAGGATTTTCACCGCAACGATCCCTATACCCGCGACGACATGTTCGAATTCGCGATCATCGAACGTATCTGGCAACGGGTGCCCGATCCCGCCGCATGACCCTGCAGGAGAGACTCTGAATGGACCCCTGGTTTTTGGGCGCGGCCGAGCTTGCCGCCGAAATTCGCGCCAGACGCATATCGGCCACCGAACTGCTGGACGGATACCTGGCGCGGATCGACCGGTACAACCCGGCCCTGAACGCCGTCATCATCGTCGATGAGGAAGCCGCGCGCCGCGCGGCGAAAACCGCCGACGATGCGCTTGCCGCAGGGGCCGAAATCAGCCCGTTGCACGGCGTACCGATGACGATCAAGGAATCCTTCGACCTTGCCGGGCATCCATCCACCTTCGGGCGCCCGGACCGGCGCGATCACGCAGCCGCCCGCGATGCCCTGACCGTGGAGCGCCTGAAAGCCGCCGGCGCCATCGTGATGGGCAAGACCAACGTGCCGCTCGACCTCGCCGAATGGCAGTCCTTCAACGAAATTTACGGCGTGACCGTCAATCCGTTCGATACGTCGCGCACGCCGGGCGGATCGTCCGGCGGGGCAGCGGCGGCGCTCGCCGCCGGCATGACCGGACTCGAAATCGGCAGCGATATCGGCGGGTCCATCCGCGTGCCCGCCCATTGCTGCGGCGTCTACGGCCACAAGCCGACCTATGGCATCGTGCCCCTGCGCGGCCATGCGCTCGAGCCCGATGATGCCGACCCCGACATCATGGTCGCCGGGCCGTTATCGCGCCGCGCCCGGGATCTGCGCCTGTCGCTCGACATCGTCGCCGGCGCGGACCCGGAAGCCCCCGGCGCATGGCGGCTGGACCTGCCGGACGAGAACCGCACCCGGCTGGGCGATTTCCGCATCGCCGTCATCACGAACGACGCCACGTATCCGGTAGACAGCGACACCAGCGCGGCGCTCGAAGACGTGGCAAAACACCTTGAAGACGAGGGCGCGACCGTCCGCCTCGACCCGGCCATGCCGATGCCGAGCGACGCGCTGTGGCTGCTGTACCTGACCGTGCTGCGCGGCGCGACATCGGGAAGGCTGTCGGATGCACAGGCAGCGGAGATTGCCCGGAAAGCCGCCGAATTCGATGCGGATGACATGAACTACGATCCCGTGCAGTTCCGCGCCCTCAGCCAGCGGCATCAGGCCTGGCTGCACGCCTGCGACCGGCGCGAGGAACTGCGCAGCCTGTGGCGTGCGTTCTTCGGGGATGTCGACGCCCTGATCACGCCGATGATGGCGACGGCCGCCTTCCCGCACATGCGCGACCTGCGGCGCCAGTACCAGTATCTCGACGTGAACGGCACAAAACGGCCGAATGCCGACACCTATTACTGGATCGGGCTCGCGTCGGCGGCGCATCTGCCGTCGACATTGGCGCCTGCAGGCATGAGCGGTGCGGGCCTGCCCATCGGCATGCAGATCATCGGGCCCGAAGCCCACGACCGGCGCTGTATCCGTCTCGCCGAACTGCTGGAAGAAAGCTTCCGCCGCTTCACGCCGCCGCCGGGATACGATTAAGTTACGATCCTTGAGGGCATCTCCAGAAATTCGACACTTCGGTACCGCCGTCACCCCGGCCTTGTGCCGGGGTCCAGACCGCCCTGGATCCCGGCACAAGGCCGGGATGACAAGCCGAACGAGATTGGGAAACGCTATTTTTTCGTCACTGTCGCCGCGTCCATGATCTCGAACCCTTCGAAGTTCGGATGGCCGAGATACATGTCGCCGCGGCTGCCCGCGCCCTTATGCGCTTCGCGAAAGGCTTCCGACTTCGTCCAGTCCTCGAACACCGACCGATCGGTCCAGATCGTGTGCGATGCGTACAGCGTATGATCCTCATACTCCGGCCCGCGCAGCAGGTTGAATTCCTCGAAGCCCGGCACGCCTTCAAGCTGGGAATTGCGGTTCAGCCAGACGTCCTCGAAATCCTTTTCGCGGCCTTTGACGACCCGGAACCGGTTCATCGCGATAAATGTCATTTTACGTTTCTCCCTTGAACCAACCGAATAGTCTCGTTGATAACAGACCGTCAGGCCCGCCGGAATACCGATGCCAGTTCGACATGGGACGACCACAGGAACTGGTCAACCGGCTGGACGGCGTCCAGCGCATACCCGCCGTCGATCAGCACCCGCGCATCGCGGGCGAAGGTCGCGGGATTGCAGGATACATAAACGATGACCGGCACATCGCCTGCCGCCAGCAGGGCCACCTGCGCCGCGGCGCCGGCGCGCGGCGGATCGAGCACCACGGCATCGTACCCCTGGAGTTCTTCGGTCCGTATCGGCTGTCGGGCGAGATCGCGGGTCTCGGCGGCGATTTTCAGCGACTTTCCCGCATCCCCGCCGGCCTGGCGGATTGCCGCTGTCTGCGCCGCCAGTCCCTCGATCGCCGTGACCGTCTTTCCGGCTGCGGCCAGCGGCAGGGCAAACGCGCCGCAGCCGGAATAGAGATCCGCCACAGTGTCGGCATCGCCCACGGCATCAAGCACGAAGGCGCACAGAGCCGCCTCGCCGTCCGCCGTCGGCTGAAGGAAACTGTCGGACGGCAGGCGCACGGTAATCCCGCCGAAATCGACGCTCGGCGTTTCCAGCACGATCACAGGTTCCGGCGGCTCCGCGTTGAAAGCGCCCTCGCCTGTCGACCATGCGAGGCGCGCAATACCCGCATCGCCGCAGAAGACGGGTGCATCCAGGCGGAGATCCAGGTCGGGTTCCCGGCGGCAGAACACGACCACGTCCGCGCCGCTATCGGTATGGGTAATGGCAATTTCACCCCGGTCCGCGCGCCCGGCGAGAAAGTCCCGCAGGCGCGGCACCAGCGCGACGATCTCCGGCAGTGCGACCGGGCAGTCGGCAATGTCGACAATCCGGTCGCTGCGGCCGCTGCGAAAACCGATCGCCATGCCTCGCGCCAGATTGCGGAACGCAAGACGCACCCGGCGGCGGCTCGCAGGCGACACCGTGATGACAGGCAGGACCTCGGCGTCGATGCGGTGACGGGCAAAGGCCGCGGACACCACGCTCCGCTTCCAGCCGGTATAGGCGCCGGGGGCGATATGCTGGGCGACGCATCCGCCGCAGCCGTTTTCGCCCGGCCCGAAATGCCGGCAGGCGGCGGCCTGCCGGTCCGCCGACGGGGACAGAACGTCCCGCAGATCGGCCGCGCGGCCGTCACCGCGGGATTTCCCGATGCGGACATTGACGGTCTCTCCCGGCAGGGCGAAGGGCACATAGACCGGGCCGTCGGCAGTATCGGCGATCCCGTCGCCGCGCGCGCCAAGCCGGTTGATCAATAGGTCCATCGGACGCCTTTCAGTCGGCGTCGCGGCGGGCGACGATGAGGAATTCGATATTGCCCTCCGCGCCGGTGATGGGGCTCCGATCGATCCCGATCACGCGCCAGCCCGGCAGGCCGCCGACCCAGGCCTCGATATTTGCGCAGACCGCGCGATGCTGTTCGGGATCGCGGACAATGCCGCCCTTGCCGACCTCTCCCCTGCCAACCTCGAACTGCGGCTTGATCAGTGCCGCAAGGTGGGCACCGGGTGCGGCGAATGTCAGCGGCACCGCCAGGACCTTTTCGAGACCGATAAAACTGGCATCGCAGACAACGATATCGATCGGCTCCGGAATATGTTCGTCGGTGAGCTGTCGGGCATTCTGGCGTTCGAGCACCACGACACGGTCGTCGCTGCGGAGCTTCCAGTTAAGCTGGCCGTAGCCGACATCGACCGCATAGACCCTGCTCGCACCGCGCGTGAGCAGCACGTCGGTAAATCCGCCGGTGGATGCGCCGACATCGAGAGCCGTCGCGCCGGCAACGTCGATATCGAATGTGGCGAGGGCATGGTCGAGCTTCATCCCGCCGCGGGACACCCAGGGGTGCTCCTTGCCGCGGACCTCAAGGGCGAGGTCGATGGAAATCGGGGTGCGGGGTTTATAGATGCGCTGCTGGCCGGCGAATTCCTGGCCCGCGCGGATCAGCGCCTGGGCCTGGGTCCGGCTTTCAACAAGACCGCGTTCGACAAGAAGAACGTCCGGGCGTTGCCGCGACGCCGTGGGTCAGGCCCTCCCCTGGGCCGTCTCGGATTTACCCTCGACACCGAGCGCCGTCATCGCCGTGGCGACGATGTCGGGGCAGGTGAGGCCGGCCAGTTCGACCTGGCGGCGCGGCGAATCCTGATCCATGAACGTATCTGGCATGACCAGCGGGCGGAACTTCAGCCCCGCATCGAAAATACCCTGCACCGCGAGGAAGTGGGACACCTGGGTGGCGAACCCGCCAATCGATCCTTCCTCGATCGTGACCAGAACCTCGTGCTCTGCGGCAAGCCGGCGCACCAGGTCTTCGTCAAGCGGTTTAGCGAACCGCGCATCGGCGACCGTGGTCGACAGTCCGAGGGCGTTCAATTCTTCCGCTGCGTCAAGGCAGTCCTGCAGCCGCGTGCCATAGGCCAGCAATGCGATCTTCGTCCCTTCGCGCAGGATGCGGCCCTTGCCGATGGGCAGAATCTCGCCGCGCTCCGGCATCTCGACACCGACGCCTTCGCCGCGCGGATAGCGGAAGGCGCAGGGCTGCCCGTCGATATCGACGGCCGTCGCAACCATGTGCACCAGCTCGGCTTCATCCGCCGGCGCCATGACGATCATGTTCGGCAGGCAGGCGAGATAGGCGATATCGAACGCGCCGCAATGGGTCTGCCCGTCAGCGCCGACATAGCCGGCGCGGTCCATCGCGAAGCGGACCGGCAGGTTCTGCAGCGCGACGTCGTGAACGATCTGATCGAACGCCCGCTGCAGGAAGGTCGAATAGATCGTGGCAAACGGCTTCATGCCGTCGGCGGCAAGACCGGCCGCAAACGTCACCGCATGCTGCTCGGCAAGACCGACATCGAACGTGCGGTCCGGGAATTCCTTTTCGAACAGGTCGACGCCGGTGCCGGACGGCATCGCCGCCGTGATGGTGACGATCTTGTCGTCGTCGCGCGCTTCCTTGATCAGGGCCTCGGCATAGACCTTGGTATAGCTCGGCGCATTCGCCTTTCCCTTGTCCAGCGCACCGGTGACAACGTTGAACTTGCCGACACCGTGATACTTGTCGTTCGACTGCTCCGCGGGCTCGTATCCCTTGCCCTTTTGCGTCACGACATGGATCAGCACGGGGCCTTCGGCGGCGTCGTCTCGCACGTTGCGGAGGACGGGAAGCAGGTGTTCCATATTGTGGCCGTCGATCGGGCCGACGTAGAAGAACCCGAGTTCCTCGAACAACGTGCCGCCGGTAAGCATGCCGCGGACATATTCCTCGGCCCGCTGCGCCGCTTTCTTCATGGGCCGCGGGAATTTTTCCGACATTTGCCGGCCGATATCCCGCAGCGAACGGTAGGATTTCGATGAAATCAGCCGCGACAGATAGGCCGACAACGCGCCAACGGGCGGCGCGATCGACATGTCGTTGTCGTTCAGGATGACGATCAGGTTGTTGTGCATTGCGCCGGCATTGTTCAGCGCTTCATACGCCATGCCGCCGGTCATCGCGCCGTCGCCGATGACGGCGATGGCCTTGTTATGCGTGCCCTGCAGGTCGCTCGCGACGGAAAACCCGAGCGCAGCCGAAATCGAGGTCGAGGCATGCGCGGCGCCGAAGGGATCGTATTCGCTTTCCGACCGCTTGGTGAAGCCGGAAAGCCCGCCGCCCTGGCGCAGGGTACGAATCCGGTCGCGCCGGCCGGTCAGGATTTTATGCGGATAGGCCTGATGGCCGACATCCCAGACGATCTTGTCTTTCGGCGTATCGAAGAGGTAATGCAGCGCAACGGTGAGCTCGACCACGCCAAGACCGGCGCCGAGATGGCCGCCGGTGACCGACACGGCATCGATGGTCTCCGCGCGCACTTCGTCTGCGATCTGCTGCAGATCCTCGGGTGCGAATTTCTTCAGATCGGCGGGTGTTTTGATCTGATCGAGAAGCGGCGTCTGAGGCGCCATCAGCATCCCCTGCTTTTGATTCTATGCGTCATTTTGTTGAAACAACTCTGGCGTATGTATGTCAACATGGTGGTTCTGTGTCTCAGTCGTGTCTAGTTGTTCCGGGCGAGGACGAATTCAGCGACGGAGCGCAACTCGTTTGCCCGGGCGCCGAACGTATCCAGCCGGGAGAGGGCGCGATCCGTCACACAACGCGCCTCTTCACGCGCGCCGTCGATCCCCAATGCCGAAACAAAGGTTGCCTTGCCGGCCTCGGCGTCCTTGCCGACCTTCTTTCCAACATCGTCTTCATCCCCTTCAACGTCAAGCAAATCGTCCGTAATCTGGAACGCCAGGCCGAGTTCAAAGCCGAATGTTTCCAACGTTCTGATGGCGTCTGCCCCCGCCTGACCGAGGATGGCCCCGGCGGCGCTGGAATAGGAAATCAGCGCGCCCGTTTTCATGGTTTCGAGCCGCGCGATCAGCGCGGCATCAACGGCCGCATGCTCGCATTCGAGATCTATCATCTGGCCGCCGACCATCCCCGCCCCGCCGGAACGGGCGGCAAGCATCGCCACCAGATCGCTGCGGACCTGAGGATCGGGATGGGTATCCACCCCGGCCAGCACCTCGAAAGACAGCGTCAGCAGGGCATCACCCGCGAGGATCGCCGTCGCCTGGTCAAAGGCGATATGACAGGACGGTCGTCCGCGACGCATGTCGTCGTCATCCATTGCCGGCAGGTCATCGTGGATAAGCGAATAGGTGTGGACCATTTCGACCGCGGCACCGGCGCGCAGGTAGTGCTTTTCCGGCACATCGAACATCAACGCCGCCGTGCGCACAATATAGGGCCGGAGGAACTTTCCGGTCCCGAGCGCCGAGTAGCGCATGGCATCGAACAGCCGGCTTTCCGGGCCATCGGATTGCGGCAGCAGAGATTCCAGGGTCGCCGTCATGGTGTCCGCGAACCCGGCCAGTGCCTCTTTCACGGGCGCGGCGGAAGGGGTTGCGGCATCCGTTCGGGACGACACCGTATCTGAAACCGTGGCTGAGGGCGCACTAGTCAATGTTCGCCGGCTCCGTCTCGACTTCGCCCCCGGCGCCGATCGAGATCTTTTCGACCTTCGCCTGAGCTTCCTTCAGTTTCTTCTCGCAATGGGCTTTCAGTTGCGCGCCGCGCTCATACGCGGTGATCGCCTCTTCCAGCTTTCCCTTGCCGCCTTCAAGCGCGCGCACGATCTCCTCGAGTTCCGCGAGCGCGTCTTCGAACGACATTTTTGCGATATCCGTCGATTTGGCGTTTTCCGCCATGGGTCACCCTTTTCCTGTTGGGGAAAGATTAGGATTTGACGGTGCTTGGGGCAACCCGCAGCGTGAATCAAACCCGAAAAGTCACAGAATCCCGCCGATCGCGGGAGGAAGCCGGTTAAACCCGGGTCGTCAAAGCGCCGGCATGGGCCTGAACGCTGTTTCCGAGCGCCTCGAGGTCGTACCCGCCCTCCAGCGTCGAAATCAGCCTGCCGGAGGCGTATTCCCCGGCTATTTCCCGCAGTCTGAGCGTCGCCCACTCGAAATCGGCCTCTTCGAAGCGCAGGGAGGCGAGCGGATCGCGGGCATGGGCGTCGAAACCGGCGGAAACGAAAACGATATCGGGCTGAAAGGCACGCAGCGCGGGCAGAATCCGGCCCTCCATCGCGGCGCGGAATTCGGCCCCTCCCGCGTGGGCATCGAGCGGGGCATTGAAGATATTGCCGACGCCGGTTTCGCTCTCCGCCCCGGTCCCCGGGTAATGGGGAAACTGGTGGGTGGAGGCGAAAAGCGTGTCGGGATCGTTGATGAACGCCGCCTGGGTGCCATTGCCATGATGAACGTCGAAATCCACGATCGCGACTTTCTGCAGGCCATGGACGCTGCGGGCATGGAGCGCGCCGATCGCGACATTGTTGAACAGGCAGAACCCCATCCCGCGCTGCGGCTCCGCGTGGTGTCCCGGAGGGCGCACGGCGCAGAACGCATTGTCTGCGGTGCCGGCCACCACGTCATCGACCGCTGCAATGATCGCCCCGGCGGCGCGCAACGCCGCCTCGCCGGTACCCGGCGAGAGCACGGTGTCGGAATCAAGATGCGCATAGCCCTCCTCGGGAATATTCTCGAGGATCAGATCGACATACCCGCCTGCATGGACCCGCGAGAGCTGTTCCTTCGTCGCCAGCGGCACTTCCCGGCGCAGCAATGCCGACCAGGACTCGCCGGACAGCGCCGCATTGACGGCCTCGATACGGGCGATGCGCTCGGGATGGCCCGCACCTGTATCGTGGGCGGCGGAACTTGCATGGGTATAAAGGGCGGTCGTCATGATCGGGGCCTTTCGGTTTCGGCCAGTATAACCCCGACAGGGCCGCGGATGCATCCTCGGCAAAAACGAAATTCCGGACCGTCGGCGGATCGGCGGCCGGTCGCCGGGCCCAAATGCCAGGCCCAGTTGCCGGGCCCAGATACCGGGCCTCAGAACTTCTTGGCGGTGCGCAGGGCCTCAGTTTCCACGCGGAAGTCGGCCAGCATCGATTCCGGTACGCCAATTTTCCGGAGCAACCCGTCCAGGGTCGCTTCCCCGGCGCGCTCGAGCACGCTGCGCACATGTTCGATACTGCGCCCCGAAATCACGGAGATCGCCGCCTCGAGGAAGGCGAGACGTCGTGCGCGCAAGGCATCCAGCAAGAGAAACGGCGTCAGCCGCCCCTCGGCATGAAGTGTTTCCACGGCGGCGACGAGGCCCTTGCGCGACAGGGATGAGAACGTGTCGAGGAGCGCCGCGCTCTCCGCCTCGGCGGCAACCGGGTCGGTGAAATCCGCGAGTCCGTAGGCCGCCGCCAGTTTTTCCCGCGCCGTGGCCGAAACCTTCAGCGTCAGACGCGTCACCACCTCAGCCAAAAGGTCGTCCCGCGCCGCCATTTTATCGAGCACCCAGATTTCGGAGTCGAAACGCCTGAGCAACGTATCGCATACCAAAGCGGTCATGGGCGTCGCAGCGTTTTCCACCAGGGTTTCCCCGACAACGGAATCGCCGATTTCGGCAAGCGACAGGGCGAGCGGTTCCGGCATGCTTTCGCGTTGCGCCACGGTGATGCGCGCATTACGCGAAATGGTCAGGACAAGCGACTGCCAGTCGGCGTCGGTAAACACGTCGGTGACTTCAAGGAAAGGACACGCAACCGAATCGACATCATGGGCCAGCATCATTGCGAGCGGTCGCGGCAGGTGGGGGGCATGTCTGATGGCGGCGGACAGTGCGCACCGCACCCGTTCGATCGTGTCCCGGGCGAGATCCTGCGCCAGCAACTCCGAGGCGCGGCGATCCGCGGGCAGCGTAGCCTGCTCGCACAGAACAGCCCCCACCCGTGTCGCCACGAGCGCACGGGCCGCTTCGTCAAGCCCTGCCAACTGGTCCTGCGACCTGAATTCACTTACCACGCGTTCACAAACAACCTGTTGTTTACATTGATAGTTTATCGCCCAAACGGCCTGACCGTTAATATCGGCATACGCTGAAAAGGTTAAAATTGCATTGTCACGACAATTTCGGGACATCAGGAGGGCGGCGGCATTTTCACCGGGCGGCGTTGCCAATCCGGCGGGGCACGGTTTAGTCTCCGGGACAATGCGGTTCTTCCGGTTTTGCAGAAGAACGCGACATTCCCGAGCGAAAACGCATCGCGCCGGACAAAACCATCCACCCCGACAGGACACCCAGACCGATGACCGAAACAGAGAAACGCAACCGCCGGATCGTCGAGACGATCTGCCAGGCTTTCAACGATCACGATGCCGACGGGATCGTCGAACATTTTGCGGAAGATTCGGTATGGCTCTTGTCGCGCGGCACCCCGCCGGATGGCGCCACCCTGCGCGGCAAGGCCGCCATCCGCGACATGTGCCTGCAACGCTTCGCGTCCATCCCGGATATGTCCTGGGAAATCCACAGCCATTGGGCGGGTGGCGACCGGGCGTGCTCGGAATGGACCGTCACCGGTACCGAGGCGAACGGCAACCGCCTCGAATGGCTCGGCTGCGACCTCTGGCACCTGAACGAAGACGGCAAGGTCCTGCGCAAGGACACCTACTGGAAATATGCCGGCGGCGAGAGCTGACCGGTCAGGCCCAACTCAGACGAACCCGAGTTCCGTCCTCAGCTTCTTCGTCAGGCCGCGGGAAACGATATCGTGGGAGTCGCGCAGGAAGTCCTGCAATTCGGCATCCGCAAGGCCGGGCGCGGCAAAATGCTGGATCCACTTCAGGCCGCGCGACGCGAGATACGGCGCCGGCCGCAGGCCCGGCTGATCGCGCAGGAATTCAAACGCGATGTCGGATACCTTGAAAGTGTAGGCAGGCACTCCATCCGCCCAGCCGCCGACCGCAAACATCCTGTTCCCGACCTCCCAGACGTGCGATCCGCCCCACTGGTTCACATAGGTCGCGGCCGGCAGGGCGCCGCAGAAATCGTTGAAGTCTTCATAGGTCATGGGGATTACCCCTGGAGCGCAGCCGCCGCTTCGCCCGCAGGTGCGCCCGCCTGCCCCATCGCCCCGGCCAGCAGCTCAAAAGAACGCACGCGCGCCTTGTGGTCCCAGATCGCGGCCGCGACCATCAGCTCGTCCGCGCCGGTCGCCTCGATCAGTGTCGCGAGCTTCCCGCTGATCGTGTCCGGCGTACCGTAATACGAGCACGCGAGCATCGACGACGCCTGCGCCTTTTCCATCGGCGTCCAGAAGGTCTCGATGTCGTCGATCGGCGGCGGCAGCTTGCCGCGGGTCCCGCGCACCATGCGGGTGGAGTTCTGCTGCGGCGAGGTGAACAGCCGCTTCGCTTCCTCCTCGGTGTCGGCAACGATCACGTTGCAGCCGACCATCACGTAAGGCTCGGCAAGCTGCGCCGACGGTTCGAACCGTTCGCGGTAGATTTCCACCGCCTGCATCAGCGCCTGCGGCGCGAAATGCGATGCAAAGGCGTATGGCAGGCCAAGGATTGCCGCGAGCTGCGCGCCGAACAGGCTCGACCCGAGGATCCACAGCGGCACGTTCGTGTCCTCGCCGGGGATGGCGTGCAGGAACTGACCCTTCTGCGGCGGGCCGAGCAACGCGCGCAGCTCGACCACGTCCTGGGGAAAATGTTCCGACGAGTCCGGTCCGCGGCGCAGCGCCCGCATGGTGTGCTGATCGGTGCCCGGCGCCCGGCCGAGACCGAGATCGATGCGGCCGGGAAACAGCGTCGCGAGCGTGCCGAACTGTTCGGCGATCACCATGGGCGAATGGTTTGGCAGCATGACGCCGCCGGCCCCGACCCGGATCGTGCTGGTGCCGCCGGCGACGTGGCAGATACACACGGCCGTGGCTGCGCTGGCGATGCCGGCAAGGTTGTGATGTTCGGCCAGCCAGAAACGATTATAGCCCGCTGCCTCGGCATGCTGCGCGAGATCGAGCGCGTTGGCGAGCGCATCGGCGGGGGTGAAGCCTTCGCCGATATTGGCGAGATCGAGTACGGAGAGTTGAACCATGCAGGCATTCTAGCGCATGTGCCGCGTCAGGTCAGCCGGGAATGGCGTTACGGCCGGTAGCGAACCCCGACATGATTCCCGACCCCGACCCGCATTCCGGGTTTCCGGCAGCGCCCGATACCGGGAAGGCCTTGCGGGAAATACATTCTGCTCAACAACCGTGAAGAATGCCGTTAACGTAATGCTCGAACGCGCCCGCACCGGGCGGCACGACCCGGCCCGCCAGAGGACTCCCCGAAATGCTGACGCAGCACCCCCTCAGACAGACGATCATCAGTGAAATTCATGCGAGGCCCTACGCGCTTGTCCCGACGCCGGCGCGGGTGTCTTTCCTCGCCCTGATACTGGAGGACGAGACGGCCGAGACGGTGCGCTCGCATATTGCCGCTCTGTGCCGGCAAAGCAGCGTCGCGCAACCCGCCCCGGACAGCATGCATCATCTGGCGGAGATCGGGCCGCTGACCGTCCGCTGGGAGCAACACACCGATTTCTACTCCATTTCGGTCACCGAAGCCGTCGACTTCGAGGACCCTTTCGGCCAGCCGCCGATCGACCGGCTGGACAGGGAATGGCTGGAGCGCCTACCGGGATGGGTGATCAGCGCCACCCATGCGTCGAATCGTCCGACATGCCGGAAAGGGGTCTGGAATACGTCACCAAGCGTCTGACGGACAGCCAGCTGGTCGGCTCGACGATCGTCAATGGCGGCACCCGGTACTGGACCGACTTCGATATCCATCCGGACGGATTCGGCCGGATTCTGGTGCGCAACATATCCCTGAGCCCGCGGCAGATGGGGCGCATTCTGCGCCGGCTTCTCGAAATCGAGACATACCAGGCGATGGCCATGCTCGCCTTTCCGGCGGCGAAGGCCGCATTGCCGACCGTCGCCGCCGCCGAACGCGCTCTGGGCGATATCGCGAGGCAATTGGCGGATGCGGCGAACGATCCCACCGTCGAACGCCGCCTTCTCGACGATCTGTCGCGTCTCTCCGCGCAGGTCGAGCTGTCGGTGTCCGAAACCGCGTTTCGCGTCTCCGCCGCGCAGGCCTATGACACGCTGGTCGCCCGCCGGATCGAGGAACTGCGCGAGGAGCGCCTGCTCGGCCTGCAGATGGCCGGCGACTTTCTGTATCGACGCCTCGCGCCGGCGATGGCCACGGTCCAGAGCCTCGCCGCCCGCCAGAACGAACTCAGCCACCGGATCGGACAGGCGACGGACCTGCTCCGGACCCGGATCAACGTCAATCTGGAAGAACAGAATCAACAGCTCCTGCAGTCGATGGACACGCGCGCGAACGCACAGCTCAGGTTGCAGCGCACGGTCGAAGGCCTGTCGGTTGTCGCGATCAGCTACTATGCCATCAGTCTGATCGTCTACGGCGCCGAAGCGGCGGAAGCAGCCGACATTCTGCCGGTCTCCCCGGCCCTCGTCGGCGGGGTGGCGTTGCCCGTCGTCGCTTTTGCCGTGTGGCGCGTCGCGGTTTCCGTACGCCGGGCCATTGCCGGCGAGTAACGCGTCGATTGTCCGGATATACCGGAGATCCCGACGGCCTCAGAAAATATTCACCGGCACCTTGATATAGGACGTGCCGTTAGCCTCCGCCGGCGGCATGTCGCCCGCACGCATGTTGACCTGCACGGCGGGGATAATCAGCCGCGGCAGGCCGAGCGTCGCATCGCGGTCGCGCCGCATCTGGACATAGTCGTGTTCCAGCACGCCACCGCCGATATGGATATTGGTGTCGCGCTGTTCGGCGACCGTGGTTTCCCAGGCGAAGTCGCGGGTGCCGCCGGCGCCGTAATCGTGGCAGACGAAAAGACGCATGTCTTCCGGGAGGTCGAGAATCTTCTGCAGCGAGGCGAAAAGCTGCTTCGCATCGCCACCGGGAAAGTCGCACCGCGCGGTGCCGGAATCCGGCATGAACATGGTGTCGCCGACAAAACACGCATCGCCGATCACATAGGTGACGCAGGCGGGCGTGTGGCCCGGCGTCGCCATAACGCGGGCGTCGATATTGCCGATTTCGAACGTCGCGCCGTCGGCGAAGGTCTCGTCGAACTGGGAGCCGTCCGCGGGCAGGCTGTCGGCCACGTTGAACAGCGCGCCGAACGTCTTCTGCACCTCGGTAATGCCCTGCCCGATGCCCGATTTTCCCCCGGTCCGGTTCTTCAGCCAGACAGACGCGGTCAGATGATCGGCATGGACATGGGTTTCCAGGATCCAGTCGACGGCGAGGCCCGCCTGGTCGACAAAAGCCGCGATTTTTTCGACGCTCGTCGTCGATATGCGCCCGGACACAGGATCGTAATCGAGCACAGGATCGATAATCGAGGCCTGCTTCGTTTCCGGATCATGCACCACATAGGACGCGGAATTGGTCTTGTCGTCGAAAAAACACGTGATTTCTGGGCTCATATGCGCCTCCCTCCGGCTGGTTCGCCTTTTTCCTTTTTCCGACGTTAACAAGAATCACGTTCCAAAGGTATGCGCAGGGCGCAACCGGTTGGCGCAGATGCGCCGTTTGACGCCAATTGATTTCTCACCTAATCCTAACTTGCCTTTTCGGGGCACCCGCAAGCACAGAACTGGACGCATATCCGCCATGCCCGGCGATTTTCTAGACCCGCAGGAACGTATCAATCTTTCGCCTCAAACCGGCGACGAAACCAAAACGACGACGTGCTACATGTGCGCCTGCCGTTGCGGCATCAAGGTTCATCTGCGCGACGGCGAAATCCGCTACATCGAGGGCAACAAGGACCACCCCATCAACAAGGGCGTGCTGTGCGGCAAGGGAAGCGCCGGCATCATGCAGCACTATTCCCCCGCCCGGCTGACCAAGCCGCTGCGCCGCGTCGGCGAGCGCGGATCGGGCGAGTTCGAGGAAATCGAATGGGAAGAGGCGCTGACAATCGTCGCCGACCGGATGAAGAAGATCCGGGCGGAAGATCCGAAAAAACTCGCTTTCTTCACCGGGCGCGACCAGAGCCAGGCCCTGACCGGCTGGTGGGCGAGCCAGTTCGGCACGCCGAACCATGCGGCCCATGGTGGGTTCTGTTCGGTCAACATGGCGGCCGCCGGGTTATATTCCATCGGCGGGTCGTTCTGGGAATTCGGCGAGCCCGACTGGGAACGGACCGAATATTTCATGATGTTCGGCGTTGCCGAGGATCACGATTCCAACCCGATCAAGATGGGCCTGTCGACGCTGAAGGCGCGCGGCGCGAAATTCGTCTCCGTGAACCCCGTGAAAACCGGCTATTCGGCGATTGCCGATGAATGGGTCGGCATACGGCCCGGCAGCGACGGCGCCTTCGTGCTGGCGCTGATCCACGAGCTGCTCCACGCCGACAAGATCGATCTCGACTACCTGGTGCGTTACACCAACGCGCCCTGGCTGGTGATCAGGGACCCGGGTGCGGCCGATGACGGCCTGTTCGCCCGCGGCGCGGACGGCGAGCCGCTGTGCTGGGACCAGAACACAGGCCAGATCGCCGATGCGCGGCTTGCCGGCGTCGCGCCCGCCGTGGTCGGCGACTATACGCTGGAAGACGGCCGCACCGCCGTGCCGTCGTTCCAGCTGATGGCCGACCGGTACATGGACCTGAACTACGGCCCCGAGGCCGCGGCCCTGAAATCGGGTGTTGCCTCGAACCACATCCGCCGGATTGCCGCCGAACTCGCCGAGGCCGCGTTCGAGAAGGAAATCGTGCTCGACCTCGAATGGACCGACTGGGCCGGGCGCAAGCAGGACAAGATGATCGGCCGCCCCGTCGCGATGCACGCGATGCGCGGTATCTCCGCCCATTCGAACGGGTTCCACACCTGCCGCGCGATCCACCTGTTGCAGATGCTGCTGGGCACCATCGATGTACCGGGCGGGTTCCGCTACAAGCCGCCTTTCCCGCGCCCCTGCCCGCCGCCGCAGAAACCTGCCGGCCGTCCGGACCAGGTCAACGCGAACACGCCGCTGCCGGGACCGCCCCTCGGCTTCCCGACGGGTCCCGAAGACCTGCTGGTCGATGCCGACGGCAATCCGCAGCGCATCGACAAGGCATTTTCCTGGGAAGCGCCGATCAGCGCCCACGGCCTGATGCACATGGTCATCACCAATGCATGGAAGGGCGATCCCTACCCCATCGACACGCTGTTCATGTTCATGGCCAACATGGCGTGGAACTCGTCGATGAACACGTCGGGCGTGATGGACATGCTGACCGACCGCAACGCCGAGACGGGGGAATACAAAATCCCGTTCATCGTCTATTCGGATGCGTTCTGGTCCGAAACGGTGCCCTATTGCGACATCATCCTGCCGGACACCACGTATCTCGAACGCTGGGACGCGGTCTCGATACTCGACCGGCCGATCTGCAGCGCCGACGGCCCGGCGGATGCCATCCGCCAGCCCGTGGTGGAACCGGACCGGGACGTTCGGGCCTTCCAGACGGTGCTGATCGATCTGGGCACGCGTATCGGCCTGCCCGGCCTGACCAACGAGGACGGGTCCGCCAAATATCCGGGCGGCTATCCGGACTATCTGGTGAACCACGAGCGCATGCCGGGGATCGGCTCGCTCGCGGGCTGGCGCGGCGAGAACGGCGACAGTCACGGCACCGGCGCGGTCAACCCGAACCAGCTTGAGCGCTATATCGAGAACGGCTGCTTCTGGACCCGCGAATTTCCCGATAACCAGCGCTATTTCAAGCACGCCAACCGGGATTACCTGGAATATGCGGCAAGCATGGGGTGGATCGGATCGTCCGACCAGATCGTTCTGCAGGTCTATTCGGAGCCGATGCAGAAATTCCGGCTTGCCGCGCGCGGCCATGGCGACATCACGCCCCCCGCCGAACACAGGGCCCGCGTCGAAGGCTATTTCGATCCGCTGCCAACCTGGTACCGCCCGTTCGAATCCCAGGATGGCGGCGAGGATGAATTCCCGTTCTTCGCCATCACCCAGCGGCCGATGGCGATGTACCATTCCTGGGGCTCGCAGAACGCCTGGCTGCGCCAGATCCACACCAGCAACCGGCTGTATATCAACCGCTTCCAGGCGGAACTCGAAGGCATCGAGGACGACGACTGGGTCTGGGTGATCAGCCATCACAGCCGCATCAAGGTGCAGGTCCGCCTGATGGAAGGCGTGGAACGCAATACGGTCTGGACGTGGAATGCGATCGGCAAGCGCTCCGGCGCGTGGAACCTCGACCCCGACGCGCCCGAAGCCAAGAAAGGCTTCCTGCTGAACCACGTGATTTCCGAATTGCTGCCGCCCAGGGAAAGCGGCTACCGCTATTCGAATTCGGACCCGGTGACCGGTCAGGCCGCGTGGTACGACCTGCGGGTGCGCATCGAGAAAGCCTCGCCGGAATCAGGGATGGAAACGGGCACGGAAGACGAAACCTCTCTGCCGCAGTTCACGGCGCAGCCGTCGACCAACAACGTCTCGGTCGGACAACGCATCCTGCGCTACGGCGCGCGATTCAAGCCGAAACGTCCGGGACAGGGAGACAAATCATGACCTTGCTGCCGGCACGCAAACCCGAGGGGCAGGAAGTCAAACTCGGCCTCGTCATCGATCTGGACACCTGCGTCGGCTGTCATGCCTGCGCGGTGAATTGCAAGGAATGGAACACAGGCGGACATTCGGCGCCGCTGCCGGATAACGATCCCTACGGCACCAACCCGAACGGCGTCTGGTTCAACCGGATCCACACGTTCGAGGCAGGCGAAGGCACCGAAAGCCGGACCGTGCATTTCCCGCGGTCGTGCCTCCATTGCGAGGAGGCCGCCTGCGTGACCGTGTGCCCGACCGGCGCATCCTACAAGCGCGAGGAAGACGGCATCGTGCTGGTCAACGAAGACGCCTGCATCGGCTGCAAGCTTTGCTCCTGGGCGTGCCCTTATGGCGCGCGCGAATACGACACCGATGCCGGCGTCATGAAGAAATGTACGCTGTGTATCGACCGGATTTACAACGAGACCATGCCGGAGGCCGATCGCGTGCCCGCCTGCGTATCGACCTGCCCGGCAAGCGCGCGGCATTTCGGCGATCTGGGCGATCCGAATTCGGACGTCTCGCGGCTTGTCGCCTCAGGTGGCGGGTTGGACCTGATGCCGGAGATGGGCTACAAGCCGGTCAACCGCTACCTGCCGCCCCGTGCCGCGAAGAAAGACCAGGGCCCGTCCGGCCTGGGCGCAAGCCTGTCCCGTCTGCCGGCACAGGACGCACCGGGCGCCGCCGCGGGATCGGGCAAGTTCCTGCGCTGGGTCGACCGGGTACTGTCGCGCTAACGGACGAGAACAATGCATCCAGCCTATTCCGTCATCTTCTTCACCACCGCGTCGGGCGCGGGCTATGGCCTGATCGCGCTGATGGCGCTGTTCGGCGTGCTGAACGGCGTACCGCTGAACCCCTGGTTCGGCGCCATCGGTTTCGGCCTCGGCGCCCTTCTGGTAACCGGCGGCCTGTTGTCATCGACCGCGCATCTCGGCCATCCGGATCGGGCCTGGCGCGCCTACAGCCAGTGGAAATCATCCTGGCTGTCCCGCGAAGGCGTCCTCGCGACCGCAACCTATATCCCGCTCGTGCTGACGGCCTGGGGCTGGATCGTCGAAGGGTCGCTGTCGGGCGCATTCGGCCTGTTCGCCGTGACGCTCGCCCTGCTCTGCGTGCTTACCGTGCACGCGACCGGCATGATCTACGCCACCCTGCGCACGATCAGCGCGTGGCATAATAAGCGCACCGTGCCGGTCTACCTGTCTTTCGCGCTGCTGTCGGGGGCGGTCTGGTTTCACGCCCTGGCCCAGATGTTCGGCTATCAGACGCCGATGCAGGCCGCCGTCGTCGCGATCGGCCTGTTGCTGGTGCTGTTCCTCAAACGGTCCTACTGGCGCTCGATCGACCTGACCCCCGGCGTATCGACGCCGGAAAGCGCCACGGGCCTCGGCGATATCGGCAAGGTCCGCCTGCTCGACAACCCGACCATGACCGAGACTTTCGTTCAACGCGAAATGGGCTATTCGATCGCGCGGAAGCATTCCACCAAGCTTCGCCGCATCGCGTTTCTCGGCTATTGCGCGCTTCCCTTCGCGCTGACCCTGCTGACCAGCGAAGCGGCGCCGGCCATCGCCATCCCCGGGACGCTTACCGCGGCGATCTGCGTATCTTTCGGGGTTGTCGTGGAACGCTGGCTGTTTTTCGCCGAAGCGAGGCATGTCAGCATGCTTTATTACGGGGCGAAAAGCGCCTGACGCCTGCCTCTCAGGCGTCGACCGCGACGACGTCGACCGCGACCTTCACATCATGGCCGCCGCCGCCGACGACCAGCCCGTTGATCGGGCTGACATCGCCGTAATCGCGGCCCCAGGCGATTGTAATATGCTGTTCGCCGGGGATGACGTCATTGGTCGGATCGAGATCCACCCAGCCGGCATCCGGCACCCAGACAGCCAGCCATGCGTGGGACGCGTCGGCGCCGGCGAGGCGCTCCTGCCCCTCCGGCGGCAGGGTCTGCAGGTATCCGCTGACATACCGGCACGGGATGCCGAGGCTGCGCAGGCCGGATATCTGCAGATGCGCGAAATCCTGGCACACGCCCCGACGCTCGTTGAGCACGGTATCGACCGGCGTATGAATTTCGGTGACGCCGCCCTCGTACTTGAATTCGGTGAATATCCGGTGCGTAAATTCGAGCGCCCCTCCGATGCACAGGACATCGCGACTGCCGATGACGCCCAGAGCGTCATGACCGACCTGCCCCGCCGCGCCCGGATGATGAAAGCGCTGCGCCCCTGGCTGAAGCCGAAAATCGTGCTCGGCGGGACGGTCGTTTTCCTGCTTGTCTTCATCGGCGTGTTCGCGCCGGTGATCGCGCCCTACGATCCGAACGGCCAGAACCTGATCAACGCCCTGCGCGCACCGGGCTGGTTCAGCGAACCGCATTTTCTCGGCACCGACCATGTCGGCCGCGATATCCTGAGCCGCATCATCTACGGCGCGCGGATAAGCCTCGTGATCGCGGCGACCGTCGTCGTGATTTCCGGCGTGATCGGCATCGGCCTCGGCGCGATCTCCGGCTTCTTTGCCGGGCGCACCGATTTCTTCATCCAGAAACTGGTCGAGGTCGTGTGGGCCTTTCCGCCGCTGCTGCTCGCTATCGCCATCATGGCGTTTTTCGGACAAAGCCTGCTGATCCTGATCGTCGCCCTCGTCGTCCAGCGCTGGATTCCCTATTGCCGGGTCGCCCGCGGCCAGGCGCTGTCGCTGCGCACTCGGGATTTCGTCGACGCCGCGCGATCGCTCGGCGCCTCCAATACACGCATCATCACCCGCCATGTGCTGCCGAACCTTGTTCAGGCCGCAATGGTGATCGGTACCTTCGCCATGGCGACCGCCATCATCGCAGAGGCGAGCCTGAGCTTCCTCGGCCTCGGCGTGCCGCCGGCGATTCCGACATGGGGCAGCATGCTGGCGGACGGCCGCACCTATATCAGCACGTCCTGGTGGCTGGCGCTTTTTCCCGGCCTCTGCATCTTTTTCACCGTGCTCGGCATCAATATGCTGGGCGACGGCATGCGCGACCTGTTCGATCCGAGACTGAAACGCTCCGGCCAGGGCATGGGCTGATGCCCGCCCCGGCCCCTGGAATACCAACCTTTAGAGAAAGGCGACATCATGGCTGAACGTATCTGGGACAAGTTCCTGACCGACCGCGACAAGGAAGTCTTTGCGAAAGGCGGCTGGGCCGCCAATGCCGGCGGCGGCAAGAAACCCGCCCTGCTGATCATCGACGTGAACTACGCGTTCTGCGGCGAGCAGCCCAAGCCTATCCTCGAAGCGGTCGAGGAATGGCGCACGTCCTGCGGCGAGGAAGCCTGGGAAGCGCTGCCGCATATCCGCAAGCTGATCGACAAGTGCCACGAAAAGGGCATCCCCGTGATCTACACCACCGGCACGGTCCGCGACGACGGCTGGGACAAGGGAAGCTGGGCGTGGAAAAGCTCCCGCGGACACGAAGACACGCCGGACGGCGCGCCCCCCGCCCGGACGAGCAACCGCAACGGCAACGACATCATGGACGAAATCGCGCCGTCGCCGCAGGACATCGTGATCCGCAAGCTGAAGCCGAGCGCATTCTACGCGACGCCGCTGGTCTCGTTCCTCAACGATCTCGGCGCGGATTCGCTGATCGTGACCGGCACGACCACGTCGGGCTGCGTGCGCGCCTCGGTGCTGGACGCCTTCAGCAACAACTATCGCACCGTTATCGTCGAGGAAGGCTGCTTCGACCGCTCGCAGGCCTCGCACGCCATCAATCTGTGCGACATGCATGCGAAATATGCCGATGTGGTCCAGATGGACGAGGCGATGGAATATATCGACAGCATCGACGAGACCTATAACCTGCCGACAGGCTGAACGCGGTCAGAAAACCGCAACGATACGAGGAAATCATGGCATCGAAAGAAGAGTTCGAAAACCATTGCTGGGCCGACATCATGAAGCCCGAGGACCTGGAAACCTATGCGCCCTATGCCCGCGAAACGGGCATAGGCGACAACCCGGCCCTGCTGGTCATCGACCTGTACAACCTGGTCTAGAAGGGCGGGCGGAAATATCCGCACGAGCTTGAAAAGGACTTTCCGAACAGCTGCGGCATCTACGCCCATGATGCGATCGAGCCGACGCAGCGGCTGATCGCCGGGTGCCGGGCGGCCGGATTGCCGATTTTCTACATCACGACGCAGTTCAACCCGCACCGGGTGGCGTCCACCCGGCGCAGCGATATCAAAATGGTCGCCGAGGACTGCGAGATTCACGACGCCTTCGCGCCGCACCCGGAAGACATCGTGTTCCGCAAGGAACGCCCGAGCGCGTTTTTCGGCACGCCGCTGATCGCCCATCTGAACGAGCGCCGTATCGACAGCCTGATCGTGTGCGGCGAAAGCACGTCCGGCTGCGTCCGCGCGAGCGTGCTGGAAGCCCACATGTACGGCAAGCATGTCTCGGTGGTCGAGGAGTGCTGCTTCGACCGCTGCGAGATCACCCACAAGGTGAACCTGTTCGACATGCACCACAAATATGCCGACGTGATGCATCTCGACGAGGTGCTGTCCAGCGTATCCCTGATGAAGGCGGCCTGAAGCCGGTTTTGCCGCCGGTTTCGTCGCCGGCGCAAACGTCATAGGATCGGCGGGCTTAATTCGTCAGGAGACGTCGATGGCGGTCGAGACCATCCACACCTATTGCGCCATGTGCACATCGCGCTGCGGCGTCATCGCGACGGTTGACGACGGCATCTTCACGAAGGTCGCCGCCGATCCCGGCCATCCCAATGGCTGCATCTGCATGAAGGGGGCGGCGGCGCCGGAGATGGTCTACTCGCCGGACCGGCTGCGCACGCCCCTGCAGCGCACGCGGCCGAAGGGCGATCCCGATCCGGGCTGGGAACCGATCTCCTGGGACGAGGCGCTCCGCACCATTGCCGACAGGCTTTCGACAATCAAAATCGACAGCGGCGCCGAGTCCATCGTCTTCGGCTGTGCGACCACGGCAGGGGCGGCGACCGAGGACATGCGCCCCTGGCTCGAACGCCTGACCGGCCTGTTCGGCAGCCCGAACTATCTCGCCCCCGGGCATGTCTGCACGTGGAACCGCACGTTCGGATCGAAATTCACCTATGGCGCGACGACGCCGCGGATCGATCTCGACCGCACGGAGACCATCCTGCTGTGGGGCGTGAACCCGCAGGTGACGGAACCGGCCCAGGCGAAGCGCATCAGCCGGGCCATGAAACGCGGCGCGAGGCTGATCGTCATCGATCCCCGCGAACACGCCCTGGCGAAAAAGGCCGATTGCTGGCTGCGCGTCCGCCCCGGCAGCGACGGGGCGCTGGCGCTTGCGATGATTCACGTGCTGTTCGACGAAAACCTCTACGACGCGACCTTCCTGTGCGACTGGACCAACGGGCCGCTGCTCGTGCGCGACGATACCGGCGCGCTGCTGACCGGCGCGGAGGTCGACCCGGGTGGTAGTGCTACCGACTACTTTGTCGGGCAGGATGGCGCGGCCATACCCTGGCACGGGCATACCGACACTACCCGCACCGAAACCTCTGTTTTCGGTCAGTTTGACGTGGTTCTGGCGGATGGCACGACGGTTTCCTGCCGCACGGCAGCCCAGGCTCTGCGCGATCTTGCGGCAGAGTATGACCCGGCACTATCGGCCGATATCACCTGGGTTGCCGCCGAAGACGTGCGCCGGGCGGCGCGGCTGTTCGCGACGGCGCTTCCATCGGGTTATGAGAGCTGGACCGGCACCGAAATGCATTCGGATGCCATGCAGATGAACCGCGCCATTCACTGTTTCTATGCGCTGACCGGCCAGTACGACGCGCCGGGCAGCAATGTCGAATTCGCCGCGCCACCCGTCCGCCCGGTCGGCGCGGCGGAGTTCCTGCCGGCCGGGCAGGCCGAAAAACGCCTTGGCCTGACGGAGCATCCCCTCGGCCCGCCGCGCGACCCGGGCCTCGTCCAGCATTCACGGGTCTATCGCGCCATCCTCGAGGGCTATCCTTACCGGGTGCGTGGCCTCGTGCTGTTCGGTAGCAACATCCTGATCGGCCATGTCGATCCCGACCGCGGCCGCGCGGCGCTCGAAGCGCTGGAGTTCTATGTCCATGTCGACATGTTCGACAATCCGGGGGCTGCCTATGCGGATATCCTGCTGCCCGCCGCGACGACATGGGAATCGCCGACCGCGCGCGCGGGCTTCCGCGGCGATGCGCACACGGCGGGCTGGGCCCAATACAAGGCTGCCGCCCTGCCGCCGCAGCACGAGTCCCGCCCCGACCTCGATATCATTTTCGACCTCGCACAGCGCCTCGGCTTCGGCGCGGAATTTTTCGACGGCGATCAGGATGCGGCGTGGGATCATCACCTGTTCCCCGCCGGGCTCGACATGAACGCCCTGCGCGCGCAGCCTGCGGGCCTGCGTGTCGATGCCACCACCCGCTACCGCAAATACAGGGAGACCGACCCGGCGACCGGGAGACCGCGCGGTTTCGCGACCCCGACCGGCCGGATGGAACTCTACGCGACACCGTTCCCCGCTGCGGGATACGATCCGCTGCCGCGCTATTCGGAGCCGGTCGACAGCCCGATGAAGGACGCGGCCGACTACCCGCTGGTGCTGACCAGTTTCCGCATCATGCCGTTCATCGGCCCGCAGAACCGCAACATCCCGCGCCTGCGCGCCCGCCAGCCCGACCCGTTCATGGAGATCCACCCCGACACGGCACAGGCCGCCGGTATCGGCGACGGCGACTGGGCGATCGTGGAGAATCCTTCGGGGCGCGCGCGGCTGAAGGCGAAATACACGCCCTCCATTCACCCGCGGGTGATTTCCGCGCCCTATGGCTGGTGGCAGGACTGCGCGGAGCTGGACCTGCCGGGCCACGATCCGTTCGGGACGGACGGCGCCAACCTCAACCGGCTGGTGCCCGACGCGGATATAGACCCGATCAGCGCCTCTGTGCCGCACCGCTCGCGCATGTGCCGGGTACGCCCCGCAGCATCAGCATAGGGCCGTCAACACCTGCCCTTGTCACTCTCCGCCCGTGCCTTCAGGCTTTCCAGCGTATATTCCTCTTCGGGTGGAAAGGCCGGACAGGGGCGATAGGCCGGATCGGCGGCGACGCAGCCTTCGCCGCAGAGCAGGATGGATTTCTTCACGGCGGCATCGTTCAGCCACAGCCGCCCGCCGGGCGGCGAGATATAGCCGTCGATCTTTTCCTCGATATCGCTGTTCAGATCGTCCCAGGACGGCACTTTCGGTGTCGGCGCCGCGGTCATAGGCGCCGTGGGTATGATAGGATGCGAGCGCCTTTGCGTCCGCCGGCCCTGCTGCCGGCTGGCAGCTGCCAGCCTTGCCGCGCCGGGGCTTTGTCGCCGCAAAGCGCCCCGCGGGCCCCTGAATGAACAGCCCGCAATATTCGACCGCCTCCTTGATCGATCGCGGCTGAAGCTTGTCGAAAAACGCGGCGGCGAAGCGATCGAGATCCTCCGTCAGGTCGCTGCGGTCCTGGGCAGCGGCAGGATGGCTCAGCGTCAGCGCCGCCAGCAGGATCAGCGCAATCCTCATGCCTTTCTCCCCCGTCTCGCCCGGCCGATCAATCGAGCATGTCCGCGCAGCCCGCCCGGGTCGCCCAGTATTCCCAGGCACGGTAGAATGCCGTGTGATTGGGGTCCATCTCCTCGCGCAGGGCGACCTCGCCCGGCGATAGCGGTTTCAACCCGCCGAACTGCAGGGCGGTGGTCAGAATCCGGGCATTGCGTGGCAGCATCACCGAGACCCGAACGACCTCGGACAGGTTCCGCCCGGTCGCGACAAATCCGTGGCCGCGCATCAGCACGATCCGGCGCGACACCAGCGCTTCGGCGAGATCGCGCCCCTGGTCCATGTTGACGACGAGCAGCGTCGTATCGCCGAACCTGTCCGCGATATCCCACACCGGCGGCTCCGGCCCCATCAGTCCCGCGGAATGGATCACCGGCAGCAGCGGCTGGGTCGTAATCGTGAACGGCAGCACTTCCTCGGCATGGCTGTGGACGACAGCGTTGATGTCGGGGTTCAGCTCATACGTGGCGCCGTGGATGAAACGCTCCAGGTAGGGATTGCGCGAATCCCCGCCGACCGGCGTGCCGTCGAGCTCGAATTCCATGATATCGGTGCGCTGCACCAGTTCCGGGCTGCGCGAGCACGAAAGGTAGTAGCGGTCCGGGTTGTTGGGATTTCGGACACTGACATGGCCGTAGGCATCGACCACGTTCTCGTTGGCGAGAATCCGGTTGGCGACAACCAGATCGCGCAGCAGCGGTTCGATATCGGCCATGACGTGTCCCCTATATGCCCGTCGCCGCCGGCAGCGGGTCGCGTCCGCGGATCATGTCGGCGGCTTTCTCGGCGATCATGATCACCGGCGCATTGGTGGCGCCCGCGATCAGGTCCGGCATGACCGACGCATCCACGACCCGCAGGTTCTGAACGCCCCGCACCCGCAATTCGCTGTCGACCACCGCCATCGGGTCGTCCGCCGCACCCATTTTGCACGTCCCAACCGGATGATGCACGGTAATCATGGTCCGGCGCACATGGGCGTCGAGATCGGCGTCTGACTGCGCCTGCGCGCCGGGAGCAAGTTCCTCGCCGGCGAAGTCCTTCAGCGCGTCCGATCCGACCAGGTCGCGGATCATCCGGAGCGCGCGCCGCATCACCCCCCATTCCTCTTCGGTCGAAAGAAAGTTCTGATGGATTTCAATCGCGTCGCGCGTTTGGGCGGACGCAAGCGACAGGTGGCCCCGGCTGGTCGGGCGCATCGGCATAGCGCGTACCGAGAACGAATCCGCGAAGGCCTTCTTGAAGGGCGGCAGCCACGGCGATGCGGTCGTCGTCGCCCCCATCCAGAACAGCAGCTGGACGTCGGGCGTCGGCTCGCTCGACCGCGACTTCAGGAATGCGGTAATGCCGAAGGGCAGGTCGGCGGCGAACCCGCCCTTGCCGAGATAGGCTTTCGCGAGGGCGATGGCAACGCGGTCGAGCCGCATGTTCTTCTGGAACGGCCCGCCGGTTTTCCGCCGGAAGACTAGCGCCGAAGAGGTATGGTCGGTGAGGTTCCTGCCGACGCCGGGCAGGTCCGCGACGACATCGATGCCGTGGCGGCCGAGCTCGGCCGGATCGCCGATCCCGGACAGCATCAGCATCTGCGGCGAATTGATCGATCCGCCGGCAAGGATGACCTCGCCCGCCGCCGCCGAGACGGTCTTGCCGCCCTTCGTATAGGTGATACCGGTCGCCTGTATCCCGTCCGGACTTGTCTCGGTATCGATGCGCGATACCAGGGCGCCGGTTGCGACCGTGAGGTTGGGCCGCTTGAGCGCCGGACGCAGATAGGCCGACGCCGCACTCCACCGCCGCCCGTTGCGCAACGTCATCTGCATCCGCGCGAAGCCTTCGGGGTTGGCCCCGTTGTAATCGTCGGTATACGGGTATTGCCCGTCCCGCCCCGCCTGCAGGAACGCCTCGCAGAGCGGGTCCTCAAAGGTCGACCGGCGCGTCGTTAGCGGCCCGCCGGCACCGCGCCAGGCATCCGCGCCGCCTTCCCAGTCCTCCGCGCGCCGGAAATAGGGCAGCACATCGGCATGGGACCAGCCCGGCAGGCCGAACGAGGCCCAACGGTCGTAATCCGCCGGGTGGCCGTGGTAATACGCCATCGCGTTGATCGAGGACGAACCGCCGATCACCTTGCCGCGGGCGCATTCGATGCGGCGGTCGTCCATCTCGGCGGACGGCTCGGCGAAATACATCCAGTCATGCATCCGCTTTTTGAGCAACTGCCCCCAGCCGAGCGGAATGTGGATCCACGGGTTGCGGTCCCAGCCCCCGGCTTCGAGCAGCAGGACCCTTACATCCGGGTCCTCCGTCAGCCGGCCCGCCAGGGTGCACCCGGCGGATCCCGCGCCGGCGATGATGTAATCGTATGTATCCTTTTTCGTCATGCCGCAGCCGGTGCCTCCGCATTTCTGTGTCGTTGTTTGCCGGCCCTTTTCGCAAGGCCGCTGGACAAAGTCATATCCCGGCGGGGGCAGACTGCTCAACCCCGCAGGCGCGCATCACCGGGCTGTTTCCTCGGCATGGCGCAGCAGTTTTTTCAGCAGGTCTGACAGTGTCGCCAGTTCCGCCGCGGACAGGCAGGCGGTCAGGCGCGCCTCGTTCGCGAGATGGGCGGGCGTGACCGTCTCGATCAGCCTGACCGCGGACGGCGTCAGGCGGACGAGAACCCCGCGCCGGTCGTCCGGGTTCGGCCGGCGTTCGATATGTCCCATTTTTTCCAGCCGGTCGAGGCGGGCGGTCATGCCGCCGGACGAGCTCATGGTGATCTCGAACAGCCGCGACGGGGTCAGCTCATACGGCGCGCCGGATCGCCGCAGCGCGGCCAGTACGTCGAACTCGCCGCGCTGCAGGCCGTATTCGGCAAAGAGCGGCGAGATATGCTTCGTGTCGATGACCGTTGCCGTTTCTCCCAAACGGCCCAGCGCCTCCATCGGGCGCAGGTCCCAGTCCGGAAATTCGGCGGCCCATTGGGCGACCGCCCGGGCGGCCCGGTCCGGCCCCCCGTTTCCGGCGGACATGTCCGCTGCCCGTCCTTCCGGTTTCGCACCGGACACCGCTTTGTTCCGCGCCATCGCATTCCCTCGCATTCGCACTTGTCTTTACATCAAGATACTTTATATAAAGATATATGGTAACGAACAATCACCCCGTATCCAAGAGGATATTGCCATGAATGCGCCGTCTACCGGATCGATCCCCGCCGGGTCCGCCCTGCTGGCCCCCGGGCTGCTTCTGACAACGGGCGCCCTGCTGACGGTGACGATTGTCCTGTCGCGCCTGGCAGGCGGGGTGGACGCGCCGATGCTGTGGTTCCTGTCGGCCAGCATGGGCGGCGGCGGGCTCGTCCTGCTCGGCCTCGCGGCGGCGACGGGACGCGCCCGGGGCGTCTGGAAGATCCTTCTGGCCTACAGTCTCGGCGCCGGGACGATCCAGGCGGTCTCCATGTCGACGGCCTATCTCGCGGTCGGCCATGTCGGAATCGGCTATGTCTCGCTCGCCTTCGCTTTCCCGTTGCTCACCACCTACCTGCTGGCGCTTGCCGTCGGCATGGAACGTCTCGCCTGGCGTCGCGCCGCCGGTGTCGCGGTTGGACTGGCGGGCGGGCTGATGATCGCGCTGTCGAAATACTCGGGTCTTGCCGGAAATGGCGAGGCGGTCGGCTGGGTGCTCGCGGCCTCGGCCATCCCCTTCATCCTCGCCGGCGGCAACCTGTACCGCACGCGGTTCTGGCCCAAGGGCGCGCCGCCGCTGCTGCTCGCCGCCCTGATGCTGCTCTTCGCCGCCGGGCTGATCGTGCCCGTCGCACTCGCCGTCGAAGGCGCGCACGCCGCCGCATCGCTCTGGCAGACCCCGGCGCTGCTGACATTCACCCTGCTGAACGTCGCCGCCTTCGCCCTGAAATTCGTAACCTATTTCAGGCTCCAGCATGTCGCGGGCCCGGTCTATCTCAGCCAGATCGGCTCCGTCGGCGCGGCGGTCGGCCTGCCGGTCGCCGTCACCCTGTTCGGCGAGACCCTGCCGGACGGCTTTGCGCTCGCCGTGGTGCTCATTGTGGCGGGTGCCGTTCTGTTCCAGATGCGCCCGTCCCGCCGAGGGGCGGCGTCTTCCAACGGGCGGAGCCGCGTCTTACGGACGGATTGAATCGGCGTCCGTTCGATGCAAATATACAATCAGAAACAAACAAGAATTCCGATACCGCAAGAGAGGAAAACCGATGGCACCCGATTCAAACTCCGGACCCGCGCTG
>JAYOMI010000003.1:0-999 GCA_038120765.1 Rhodospirillaceae bacterium | reverse complement strand
GTAATACAGCAGAGTTGCTTCGCAGACCGTTCGGTGCAAAAATATGGCTGAAAACCAAAAAAGCCCCCCTTTTTAGAGAGGACATCCTAATGGCACCCGATTCAAACTCCGGACCCGCGCTGATTGGGATCGAACCGACGATCTATCCCGAGAACGAGCTCACGCAGCGGCCGCTGGCCCGCTCCAAGTTCCTCAAAAACACCTGGTATGTGGCCATGCCGTCAGAGGAACTGAAGGAAGGCAAGATCGTGCACCGCACGCTTCTCAACCAGCCGGTCGCGTTCTACCGCAAGGAAGACGGCGGCGTCGCCGCGATCCGCGACATGTGCCCGCACCGTCAGGTACCGCTGTCGATGGGCACCCTCCATTCGGGCGACCGGGTGCAGTGCATCTATCACGGGCTCGAATTCGGCGCCGACGGCAAGTGCGTGCACAACCCGCACGGCAGCCAGAAGATTTCCGAGGCGCTGCATCTGCCGGCCTATACGGTGGTGGAAAAGCACCGGCTGCTGTGGATCTGGATGGGCGACAAGCCGGCCGATCTCGACAAGATCCCAGATTACAGCTGCATAGACGACAGCCCTGAACTGCATATCACGGAGTTCGGGTATCTGAACGCGAAATGCCACTACGGCCTGATGATCGACAACCTGCTCGATCTCAGCCACATCTGCTTCACCCACGCCGGTATCCTCGGCAATCCGGATACCGCCGAAACCGATCCGGAAGTGACCGTCGAGGGCGACACCGTGACCGTGTCCCGCTTCTCCGAGAATGCGGAGACACCCGGCATGATCAGAATGTTCACCGACGATCCGGAGCTCCAGGCCCGGGGCGACCAGTGGACAGCGATCACGTGGTTCCCCGCCTCGAACCTGCGGCTCAATTTCGGCGCCTGCAAGGCCGGCGAACCCAGGGAATCCGGTACCGGCTACATGGCGCTGCACTGGCTGACGCCGGAAACCGACCGTACGACGCATTACTACTACTGCGCCGCAC
>JAYOMI010000002.1:61772-98515 GCA_038120765.1 Rhodospirillaceae bacterium | reverse complement strand
GTCGCCGCCGCCTGGGGCGTCGATCCGATCTTCATGCTGGTCGGCTCCCAGGGCTTTCCGAAGAATATCTCCGAATACGAATTCATCGGCGGCATCCGCGATCAGGCCGTCTCAGTCGTGAAAGGCAAGACCACGGATTTGCTGATCCCGGCCAATGCGGAACTGGTGATCGAAGGCGTGCTGGAACCCGGCTCCATGAAGGGCGAAGGCCCGTTCGGCGAGTTCACCGGCTATTACGGCCGGCCCGAGGGCGATGCGCCGCTGGTGAAAATCACGGCCCTGCATCATCGCAACCAGCCGATCATGACCAACGCGCTGATGGCGGATTATCCGTCCTGCGAACAAAGCGGTTTCTTCGCCATTATCCGCTCGGCCCGGGTGTGGAACGATTTCGACAAGCTCGGCATTCCGGGCATTGAGGGTGTCTATTGCCATCCGGCCGCGGCAGGCGGCTGGGGCATGACCGTCATCAGCCTCGAGCAGCGTTACGCGGGACATGCCGCGCAGGCGCTGGCGCTGGCGGCGCAGGTGCCGGGCGGCGCCTATTACACGAAGTGGATTATCGCCGTCGACGAGGATGTCGATCCCTGCGACATGGACCAGGTCCTCTGGGCCATGGCGAGCCGCAGCAATCCGATCGACGATATCGATATCCTGCGCAACACATGGAGCACCCAGCTCGATCCGTCGCAATATCCGCCCGAAAACCGCCCCTATGGGTCAAAGGCGCTGATCAATGCCTGCAAGGATCACAAGAACCTGAAGAATTTTTCCAAGCGCACCATGCTCAGCAAGGAAATCTACGACAAGGTATCGGCGGACTGGGAACGTCTCGGCCTGCCGGGCGATGTGCCCCATGTGCGTCATTTCGAAAAAGACGCGTAACGGAGCGCCTGAAACCCGTTATCGCGCCGGGAAGTGACGCCGGGTGCGGTTCGCAAAGGCGACGAGCGACAGCATGACCGGTACTTCGACCAGGACGCCGACGACCGTCGCAAGGGCGGCGCCGGAGTTCAGGCCGAAGACGCTGATGGCGACCGCGACGGCAAGTTCAAAGAAATTGGACGTGCCGATCAGGGCGCAGGGAGCCGCGACATTGAACGGCACCCGCAATGCCCAGGCCGCGCCATAGGCGATGATAAAAATACCGTAGGACTGGATGATCAGGGGGGTGGCGATCAGCGCGATCAGCAGCGGTTGTTCGATGATCACATTGCCCTGGAACCCGAACAGCAGTACCACGGTCGCCAGCAGCCCGATCACCGAGAACGGTTTGATGCCGCCCACGAACCGGGAAACCGCCGCGTCGCCGTCTTCGAGCCGGTTGGCGTGGCGCATCAGCTGCGTGCGCGTGACATACCCGGCGATAAGCGGGATGACGACATACAATCCGACCGACAGCAGCAGCGTTTCCCACGGCACGGCGATATCCGTCACCCCCAGCAGCAGGGCGACGATCGGCGCGAAGGCGAAGATCATGATGACGTCGTTCACCGATACCTGCACCAGCGTGTAGGTCGCGTCGCCGCGCGTCATCTGCGACCAGACGAACACCATCGCGGTGCAGGGGGCGGCGCCCAGCAGGATCAGCCCGCCGATATATTCCTGGGCGTCCTTCGGCGAGATCAGATCCGCGAACAGGATTTGAAAAAACAGGACGCCAAGGGCCGCCATCGTGAACGGCTTGATCAGCCAGTTGACCGCGAGGGTGATGATCAGGCCTTTGGGCCTGTCGCCGATATAGCGGATGCTGGCGAAATCGACATTCACCATCATCGGGTAAACCATCGCCCAGATGAGGGTGGCGACGACGAAATTCACCGACGCATATTGCCAGCCGGCGATCGTCTGGAACGCGCCCGGTGCGAGGTTGCCGAGGATCAGGCCCGCGGCGATGCATAAGGGAACCCAGACCGAGAGCCATTTTTCAAAGAAACCGATTCCGGCGGCGGGTTCGGAGTCTGCCATGGGGTGCATTCCTGTTTCGGGTGGGCGAAAAGCCGCTCAGAACGTCATTATGCCTCGAGAGCGGGGCAGGCACATTGGTGAATATGCATCTGCGCCGTAGGCGGGTGCAGGCTGAATTCCGCTTTGAATAAGCAGCAAAGTTTGCATTTTTATGACAGTGCGTCCTGGGATGGCAAAACCGGGAATTCCCGGTCGGGATCGTCGGGTACGTCCCCCGTCCGGTCGTCGCTGACGGCTTCGGTTTCCGCTTCATTGCCCTGCCGCTGCTGGCGTTCCCACAGGGCGGCGTAGCTTCCCTGCATGGCCAGCAGCTGCAGGTGCGATCCGCGCTCGACAATCTCGCCGTTTTCGACAAACAGGATCTGCTCCGCATCGACCACGGTGGACAGCCGATGCGCTATCACAACGGTGGTCGATCCGCGCGATACCTCCGTCAGGCTTTGCTGGATCGCCTGCTCGGTATGGCTGTCCAGGGCCGACGTCGCCTCGTCGAACAGGAAGATGCGAGGCCGTTTCAGCACCGCACGGGCGATGGCGACCCGCTGTTTCTCGCCGCCGGACAGTTTCAGTCCACGTTCGCCGACAACCGTTTGCAGCTTGTCGGGCAGGCTGTCGATGAAGGTCGATATCTGTGCCATTTCCGCGGCGGCGGCGATATCGTCTGCCGTCGCGCCGGGGCGGCCGAAGCCGATATTGTCGCCGATGGATTCGTTGAACAGAACGGTGTCCTGCGGGACGACGCCGATGGCGGCGCGGACCGAATGCTGCGTCAGGCGGCTGATGTCATGGCCGTCTATCCGAACAGTGCCTTCCGCCGGGTCGTAGAACCGGAAAAGCAGGCGGCCGATGGTGGTCTTGCCCCCGCCGCTCGGCCCGACCAGGGCAAGCTTGTGCCCGGCCTCGACTTCGAAACTGACGTTCTTAAGGATGGGCCGGCGCGGATCGTAGGCGAAGGAGACGTTCTCGAACCGTATCGCACCATCGCCGTCCGGTAGCGGTATCGCGTCCGCGCGGTCGGTGACCTGGGGTTTCTCGTCGAAGATGCGGATCATCTGTTCGAGATCGATCAGCGCCTGCTTGATCGAGCGGTACAGGTTGCCGAGACGCTCGAGCGGGCGGACAAGCTGCAGGAGGTAGGCATTGATCAGCACGAACGCGCCGATGGTCATGGCGCCCGTGGCGACGTCCAGACCGCCGAGCACGACGATGGCGCCCGCACCGAGTCCCAGCACCGTCATCTGGGTAACGCCGAGCAGGCTTCTGAAGATCAGCGACCGTACCGTCAGCCTCTCTGCTTCGGCCAGCTCGCGGTCGTAACGGACCGATACATAATTCTCATTCCCGAAATATTTGACGGTTTCGTAATTGATCAGGCTGTCGATCGCCTTGCCATGGGCTTCGGATGCCTTGATCACGGCCGGGCGCTGATAGCGCCGCAGAATCTCCGAGCCGAATATGACGGCAAACAGAAACAGCGATAGCGTGACCGCCATGATGATCGCGAAATGCGCTTCGAATCGGGCCAGCACGATGGCGGTGATAATAACGATCTCGGTGACCAGCGGCGCGATGACGAAGACAAGGTTGAAAAGAAGTTCCGCGGTGGCTTCCAGTCCGCGTTCCTGCGTGCGGCTCAGCATGCCGGTGCGGCGCGACAGATGATAGCGCAGCGACAGCGTATGCAGGTGATCGAACACGGCGAGACCCAGTCGGCGGCGGACGCGCTGCTCCAGCGGGCCGAACAGGATCCAGCGCAGTTCGTTCAGCGCGCGCGAGAACCAGAAGATAAACCCGTAACCGACCAGCAACGCCACCGGGGCGACGACCAGCAGCGATGTGCCGGCCGGCGTCAGCCGGTCGATGGCGATACTGAACAGGACCGGCAGCAGGGCGTTCAGGATGGCGGTCAGGAAAAGAATTCCCACCGACAGCACTACCCGCCAGCGCATGCCGGGATCGTCGCGCGGCCACAGATAGGGCATCACGGCGGCGATCGCCTTCAGATCGGCCTTGTGACCGGCTCGGATATCGGGAGCGACGGATGGCAAAAAACGGGACATCAGGCGCAGTACGGCAGCGTGTTCATACCCCCTTATATATGATTCACGCGATGCGTGCGCTGACGCTATGATCTAAGAAAATGATAAACAGGAGGAAATCGTCATGGACGCCCGACCCTATCTGCGCAGCCTGCTTGAATACAACGCCTGGGCCAATGCCGAGCTTTACGCGAAGGTGCGGGACCTTCCGCCCGAGGAGGTCACGAAAGAGCGCAAGACGCTTCTTCATTCGATCCATGTCAGCCTGAATCATCTGTTGTCCGTCGATATGATGTGGCACGCGCATATGGAAAAACGCCCGCACGGAATCAGCCAGCTGCGCGCCGTCCAGCATGAAGACATGGAAGATCTCTGGGACGCGCGTCAGGCGATGGACAAAACCCTGCTCGATTATTTCGACGGGCTAAGTGACGCCGACCTCGAAGAGGTGGTCGATTACGAACTGATCGGCGGCAATACCGGATCGCTGTCGCGCGCGATGTGTCTGAGCCACCTTGTCACCCATGGCAGCTACCACCGGGGCTGGATTGCCGACATGTTCGGCCAGGCCGGCGCCGCGCCGGCAATCATCGATATTCCGGTCTACGAACGCGCCATCAGGGAGCATAACCTGAACCCGCTGCCCTGATTGCCGGCAATCGAAGTAACGGGCTGGTCAGCCGGCGAACCTCGGGAACATGATTTCGGCGTTCCCGCGATTGACCGCCGCGCGTTGCGATTCCGTGAATCCGTCCCAGGAGTCGAAACCGCTGGTTTCCCCGGTGACGACATCGGCGGAAATATAGGGGTAGTCCGTGCCGAACAGGATTCGGGACGGATCGGCGACGGCGGTCAGCCCGGCGAGCGGCACCGCATCGCCCGACAGCGCCGTATCGAACCAGAATTTCCGGATATAGGACAATGCGCCGTCCGGATAGTTGTTCTGGAACGTCGTCGCCTTGTCGAACACCGATACCCGGTGGGCGAGAAACGGCAGGGTGCCGCCGGAATGGGACAGGATGAAGCGGATATCGGGATAGCGTTCCATCACGCCCTGAAAGATCAGGTTGACCGCAACGCGTGTGGTCTCGAACGGATAATCGATCAGCATGCGCGGAATGTCCCACCCGTCGGCCTCCGTGCCCGGCGGATAGCAGGGATGAATAAACACGACGGCCTTTCGGCGGTTCAGCTCCGCATAAAGCGGCTCGAAATACGGATGGCCGATATACTTGTCGTCGACGCTGGTCAGAAGGGTGATGCCGTCCAGTTCCAACTCGTCGAGCGCGTAGGCGGTCTCGGAGAGGGCAGCGTCAATGTCGGGCAGGGGCAAAAAGGCAAATCCACCGAACCGGCCCGGGTGATCTGCGGCGAGCCCGGCCAGGAATTCGTTGCACTGGCGCGCCAGCGCCTTTGTCTGGTCGATATCGCCGAACCAGATGCCGGGCGATGTAAACGACAGCACCGACGTCGCGATTCCCTCGGTTTCCATCACCGACAGGCTGTGATCCGCCGTCCATTCGGGAAAGCCCCGATAGGCGGATCCTGTGATCCCGGCGCCGCGCTGCGCCTCGATATAGAATTCCGGCAATACGTGATGATGTACGTCGATGCGTCCGGACATCCGGCCCCTCCCGCAGTGTGTTGTTTCAAGGACTTTAGCGATACGGGGGCTATGCCGTCGAGGGTATCGATCTGCTATCGTCGTCGAAACGCAGGGAGACGAAAACATGGCGACATCATCCGGAATCGAAATCATCGCGCTCGAGGAGCATTACTGGGACAAGGTTGTCACCGACACATTCGTCGGGCGGAATGCTTCCCGCCGGGGCCCGTTGCTCGACCGGCTCTACGATGTCGGCGAATTGCGGCTGAAGGAAATGGATGCATCGGGCATCGATATCCAGGTGCTCAGCCACGGCGCGCCGTCGGCCCAGCGCCTCGATGTCGAAACCGGCCCCGGCATCGCCCGCCAGGCGAACGACAACCTGCATGCCACGGTTCTCGCCAATCCGGACCGGTTTGCCGCCTTTGCCGCCCTTGCCACGGCGAATCCCGAATCGGCGGCGGACGAACTGGAACGCTGCGTGAAAGATCTCGGCTTCAGAGGCGCAATGATCCACGGCCTGACCAACGGCGCGTTCTGCGATGGAAAGGAATACTGGCCGATCTATGCCCGCGCTGAGGCATTGGATGTGCCGATCTACCTGCATCCGGGTTACCCGCATCCGGATGTCGTTGCGGTCTATTATCAGGATTACCTCGACGATTTCCCGGCGCTGGCCACCGCCGGCTGGGGCTACACGGTGGAAACCGCGACCCAGGCGATCCGCATGGTGCTGTCTGGGGTGTTCGATGCGTATCCCGGCCTGCAAATGGTGCTCGGCCATATGGGCGAGACGCTGCCCTTCCTGCTGTGGCGGGTGAACCAGGCGCTGTCGCGCGTCGAAAACACGCAGACGCGTTCGTTCCGCGAAATCTTCGAAGCGCATTTTCACGTCACGACCAGCGGCAATTTCTCGAACCCGGCACTGCTGTGCACGGTGCAGGAAATGGGCGTCGACCGGGTGATGTTCTCGGTCGATTACCCCTTCGTCGAAAACCAGCCCGGTGCCGACTGGGCGGAACAGTTGTCGTTCAGCCGTGAAGACCGGGTGAAGATCCTCAACGGCAATGCGCGAAAGCTGCTCCGAATTTGATATACCCGCTCCGCAAACCGTTATCCTGTGCCGCCCTGCTTGCGGCGATGGCGCTGTTTCCCGCTGATTCCCGGGCAGCGTCGCTGGCGGATTGGGGGTCATCCTATCTGGCGCCGGCGATGGCACGGGCCGAGGGCCTTGCCCGGCTGAATTCACTGATCGTATCGCGCAACGGCGCCGTGCTGGCGGAGAAGGCATTTCACGGGCCGGGACTGGATGTGCCGGTGAATGTCAAATCCGTCTCGAAATCGGTCATTTCTGCGCTGGTGGGCATCGCCATCGACCGGGGCGTGCTGAAGGGGCCCGATCAGGCGATCGCCGGCCTTCTGCCGGACCGGTTGCCGCGCACGCCGGATCCGCGCCTTCGGAAAATCACCCTCGATCACCTGCTGTCGATGCGCTCGGGGCTGGATCGCACGTCGGGCCGCAATTACGGGCGCTGGGTGCAGAGCCGGGACTGGGTGCGTCATGTCCTGTCGCGGGAATTCGCGGACGAGCCGGGCGGTCGGATGCTCTATTCGACCGGCAACACACACGTCCTGTCGGCAATCCTCACCCGGGCGGGCGGCCGCACGACGCTGGCTCTGATGCAGGATTGGCTTGGCGAACCGCTCGGGATTCAGGTGCCGGCGTGGCAGCGGGACCCGCAGGGCATCTATTTCGGCGGGAACAACATGCTGCTGTCGCCGAGGGCCCTGCTGCGCTTCGGCGAGATGTACCGCAACGGCGGGATCTTCCGGGGGCAACGCGTTCTCGCCGAAAGCTGGGTGGCCGAGTCCTGGAAACCCCGTACCCGGTCCCCGTTCTCGGGCGACGAATACGGTCTCGGCTGGTTTATCACGGTGGTCTGCGGCGAGACCGTCTATTACGCCCGCGGTTTCGGCGGCCAGTTCGTCTACGTTTCCCCCGCGATCGGTCTTACCGTGGTGATTACCTCCGACCCGACGGAAAACACGCGGGTGGACGGCTATCGCGAAGACCTGAAAACGCTGGTTTACGGAGATATTTTTCCCGCCGTGCTGAAGGCCGACGGCAGGGGCTGTACATGATCGCCGCATCCCCTGTGGGCGGACAGGCAATGAAGCGGGACGAAATTCGGCTAAAACCGCCTGTAACCCAAACTCCGGCGTTGTAATCCCGGGCGCGCCGTGTCAAACCGCGCGCCATGTTGCAGATTGAAAATCTTACCTACCGGATCGGTCCGCGGGTGCTTCTGGACGAGGCATCGGCGTCGATTCCGGCCGGCCATTGCGTCGGGCTGGTCGGTCGCAACGGTACGGGGAAAACCACGCTTCTGAAGCTGATCATGAACCAGATCGAGGCGGATGGCGGCAGTATTTCGATCCCGCCGCGCTGGCGGATCGGCGTGACCAGCCAGGAAGCGCCGGAAGGGCAGGGCTCGCTGGTGGATTCGGTGCTGGCCGCCGACACGGAGCTGACCGAACTTCAGGCCGAGGCGGAGACCGCGACCGACCCGGAACGGATTTCCTATATTTACGAGCGTCTTGGCGAAAAAGAGGCCCATAGCGCGCCGTCCCGCGCCGCCCGTATTCTGGCGGGGCTCGGGTTCGATGAAGCCGCACAGCAACGCACCCTTGGCGAATTTTCGGGCGGCTGGCGGATGCGCGTGATGCTGGCATCCCTGCTGTTCACCAAGCCCGACCTGTTGCTGCTTGATGAGCCGACCAACCATCTCGATCTGGAAGCGGCCCTCTGGCTGGAGGATTACCTGCGCCGCTATGACGGCACGATCCTGATCGTAAGCCATGACCGGGGCCTGCTGAACCGCGTTGCCCGTGAAATCCTGCATCTCGAAGGCGCCAAGCTGACTCTCTACCAGGGCGGCTACGATCAGTTCGAAGCGACCCGGCGGATGCGGCTTGAACAGAACGAGCGCGCCCGCGAGAAACAGGAGCTCCAGCGCGCGCATATCCAGAGCTTCGTCGACCGTTTCCGCTACAAGGCGAGCAAGGCCCGCCAGGCGCAGTCGCGCCTTAAAATGCTGGAGCGGATGGAACCCATTGCAGAGAGCACCGAAGGCGGCCGGGTGACGTTCAATTTTCCCGACCCGGTACCGCCGCTGTCGCCGCCGCTGTTCAGCGTGCTCAACGCGACCGTCGGCTATGACGGCAAGCCGGTGTTGGGCAAGCTTTCCCTCCGTCTTGACGAGGACGACCGGGTCGCACTGCTCGGTGCGAACGGCAACGGCAAGTCGACGCTGATGCGCCTCCTCGCCGGCCGGCTCAAACAGATGTCGGGCACGTTGACCACAGCGCCGAAACTCCGCGTCGGGTATTTTGCGCAGCACCAGACCGAAGAGCTGGATATGGAAGCCACGCCGGTGATCGAGCTTGGCCGTCGGCTGCCCGATGACAAGGACGTGCAGCTGCGCAGCCAGCTTGGCCGGTTCGGGTTCAGCCAGCAGCGCGCGGACACGAAGATCGGCAACCTGTCCGGCGGCGAAAAGGCGCGTCTGTTATTCGCCCTGATGACCTGCGAAAAGCCCCATATTCTGCTGCTCGACGAGCCGACGAACCATCTCGACGTGGATTCGCGCCAGGCGCTGATCCAGGCGATCAACAGCTTTGCCGGCGCCGTCGTCATCGTCAGCCACGACCCGCATGTCATCGAACTGACCGCGGACCGCTTCTGGCTGGTGGCCGATGGCGGCGTCACGCCGTTTGACGGCGATATGGACGCCTATCGTTCCCTGTTGCTGGCGGGCGTGAGGAAAACGTCGAAAAAGACGCCCGCCGATGTTGTGGAACCCGTGGAGGTGGTCGAAGCGCCAAAGCCGCCGCCCGCGCCGGTCGACAAGCGCGAACAGCGGAAAAAGGCGGCGGAGCAGCGCGAAGCCCTGGCCCCGCTGCGCAAGCAGGTTCAGCGGATCGAGAAGAATATCGCGAAGTTCCAGGCGGAAAAAGCCGAGATCGAAGCGAAGATGGCGGACCCCGCCCTGTACGATGGGGACAGCGCCCGGCTGGTCGATCTGCAAAAGGATCTGGGGTGGATTTCAGGCCAGATCGCGGAAGCGGAAGAAGTCTGGCTCGGCCTTCAGCAGGAACTGGAAGACGCCTCGGCCGCCGCCGAATAGCGGGCTATTCGCAGGGCGCGGGGATTCATGCTAATCACGTCCGGACAACCATAATCCGAGTGGGATGACCAGATGATCGATCTCTACGCCGCGCCGACATCCAATGGACTGCGGGCCAAAATAATGCTCGACGAAACCGGCCTCGACTACAGGCTGCACAACGTCGATCTGGCCGCGCAGGCCAACCAGACGCCTGAATATCTGAAGCTGAACCCGATGGGTCTGATCCCCACCATTGTCGATCCCGACGGTCCGGCAAGCGCGGACGGCACGCCGTTCACGCTGACCCAGTCGATTGCGATCCTCGAATACCTGGCGGAAAAATCCGGCAAGTTTCTGCCCGCGAAGATGGCGAGCGACATGTATTTCCGGCGCGACCTGATGGGAATTGCGACGGACATGACCGGCGTGCTGATGGCGGTGTTCACCATCGGCCGCATGGAGAACGCGCACAAGCCGACGATGGACGATTTCGGCGCGCGGTTTAACCGCTATATGAAGTACTGGGACGGCCTGATGGCCGATCGCGAATATGTGGGGGGCGACGAGGTGTCCATCGCGGATTTTGCCTTTTATCCGGTCGTTTACCGGGCCAAGGCGGTGACGCCGCAGTTCACCGGGGGCTGCCCGAATATCGACCGTTGGTACGAAACCGTCGGCGCCCGTCCGGGCGTGCAAAAAGGGGTCGATTTCAGCCAGAGCTGACCCCCCGCTGACAGCTTAATTCACAAGGATACAGACATATGAAAATCGCCGTTCCCGATCTTATCTCCAACTCCTACTTCCCCGTGCCTGCGGCGGTCGAGCTTGGCTTCTTCGAAAAAGAAGGCCTGGATATGAGCTATGAGCTCCTTTTTCCGGTCGACGATGCCAACAAGGCGTTGCGCGACGGCAAATTCGATTTCGTCGGCGGGTCTTCGCATTCGACGCTGGCGGCGTTTCCCGAATGGGAAGGCGCGAAGCTCGTCTGCGCGCTCTCGCAGGGCATGTACTGGCTGCTGATTGCCAGGACCGACCTGAATATTGCGCTCGGCGATACCGATGCCCTGAAGGGCCTGAACATCGGCGCGGCCCCTTGGGTCGAACTCGGCCTGAAACGCCTGCTGATGGAAGCCGGGCTCGATCCGGAAAAGGACGTCAATATCGCGCCGGTTCCCGGCACGATCGCGCCCGGCGTGTCGTTCGGCGTGACTGCGGCGAAGGCGCTGGAAGAAGGCAAGATCGATGCGTTCTGGGCCAATGGCATGGGCGCCGAAGTTGCCGTCACCCGCGGTGTCGGCACCGTCGTGCTGGACCCCCGCCGCGGCGTCGGACCGGCGGCCTCGTTCAACTACACGCAGCCGACGCTTGCCACGACCCAGAAGATGATCGACGAAAACCCCGATGCGGTCGCCGCCGCGGTGCGCGCTATCGTCAACGTCCAGAAAGCGTTGAAGGCCGATATCAGCCTCGCGACCGAAGTCGGACGCAAAAGCTTCCCCGAGGCGGAAACAGCGCTGATCGCACAGGTCGTCGAACGGGATCTCGCCTATTACGATGCCACGATCACGCCGGAATTCGTCGCCGGCATGAACGCGTTTTCCCGCGATATGGGCCTGATGACCGGCGATCCGTCCTATGAGGACGTGGTCGCGACGCAGTTCAGTTCCCTCTGGAAATAGACTTTCCCCGGGCGGGCTTTCAGCCCGTCCGGGATTTATACCAGTCGAGAATCCGGTCCCCCGTCATGACGACGACGCCGGGTTTCGACAGCATGTATTCCATCAGTTCGCGTAAATAGCGGATGCGGTGCGGCGAGCCTGAGATGTACGGATGCACCGCGAAGGACATCACGCGCACGGATTCGGCGCTTTCTTCGTAGATCGTGTCGAAATAATCCATCGCGCGGGTCTTGAAGACCGGCGAATCCTGATTCTGGATCAGCGAGACGACGATGTCGTGAATCTCGAAATTATAGGGCAGCGAGACGATCTCGCCGTGCTCGGTCTTGAGCGGAACCGGTTGGTCGTCGAACGCCCAGTCGCCGATATACTCGAACCCTGCTTCCGCCAGGTAATCCAGGGTCTCGAACGTCTCTGTCAGGCCCGGGCCGAACCAGCCGCGCGGTTTGTAGCCGCAAACGGCTTCGATCGCCTCGATGGTCTTGCGGATGTTCTCGCGCTGGTCATCTACCTTGTGCATCGGTATCTGCTCGAATGCATGGGCGTTGAATTCCCAGCCCGATTCCAGACAGGCTTCGACGACGCGCGGATATTCCGTGCAGGCGCGGCCGTTCATGGTGACCGTCCCCCTGATCCCCATCTCATCGAACAGCTTGCGCAGGCGCCAGAACCCGACCCGCATGCCGTATTCGTGCCATGACCAGTTCGGCACGTCCGGCAGCATCGGCTGGTGCTGCGGCGGCGGCAGCACGGTGCGCGCCATGGCGCGGTCGATATCCCACACTTCCAGCGACATCAGCGGCCACAGGATCATGCGACCGCCATCGGGCAGTGTCAGCGGCGGGCGGTCCTCGATGGCCGAATAAGGGGTGCGTTCGTGCGGCTTCATCGCGGCCATGTTTCTCTCCCGATACGTTTTTGTGTGCCCGGCGACGGGTTGTTTTTATCCGGTGTTCTTGACCCCGGTATTTGCGCGGCTACAAAGACTGTTGAGATACGCCGTCAAAGTCAACACGCCGGGCCCATCAGGCGGGCTTGCGTGACAGACTCACAAGAGAGACCCACAAGAGAGACCGAGGGGATTGCATACGATGTTTCGCGAAAAGGCACTTGGCACCACGGTGCCCGTCACACCGATAGAGCACGCCGTATTCGATTCCTGGCTGAAGAAAGAGCCCGCCGATATCCAGGGCTGGGTAAAGTCGTCCGGTTTCTCGGCCAAACCGGGTGAGATCAGCCTGTTGGCGGGCAAGGACGGCAAGCTGTCGCGCGTCCTGTTCGGTGTGAAGGATCACGACGGATTCTGGGATTACGCGTCCCTGCCGACCGCCCTGCCGGAGGGGTCCTACCGGATCGATGCCCGGATGAGCGCGGCGGGCGCCACGGCCGCCGCCACCGGCTGGGCGCTCGGGGGCTACCGGTTCGAGCGTTACAAATCGTCGAAGGGCGGCAAATTGCCGACCCTCGTCTGGCCCGCGCGCGCCGACAAGGCCCGGGCGAATGCGATGGCGGACTCCATTTCGCTGGTGCGGGACCTGATCAACACGCCGGCCGAAGACATGGGACCGTCGGAGCTCGCCGCGGCCGCCCGCGCAATGGGTCGCCGCCATAAAGCCAACGTGAAGGTGATCGCGGGCGATGCCCTGCTGAAACAGAACTATCCGACGATTCACGCGGTTGGGCGCGCCAGCGACGATGCCCCCCGTCTGATCGACCTGACCTGGGGCCGTAAATCCGATCCAAAGGTGACGCTGGTCGGCAAAGGGGTGTGCTTCGATACCGGCGGGCTCGACCTCAAACCGGCCGCCGGCATGCTGCGGATGAAAAAGGACATGGGCGGCGGGGCGCATGCGCTGGGGCTCGCCAACCTGATCATGGCGCTCAAACTGCGGGTGCGCCTGCGGGTTCTGGTGCCGGCGGTCGAGAACAATGTCTCCGGGAATGCGTTCCGTCCGCTTGACGTGATCACGACACGCAAGGGCATCACCGTCGAGATCGGCAATACGGACGCCGAGGGGCGCCTCGTGCTGTGCGACGCGCTCGTCGAGGCCGACAGCGAAGACCCGGATATGATTCTCGACTTCGCGACCCTGACCGGGGCGGCGCGCGTCGCGCTCGGCACCGATCTGCCGGCGCTGTTCTGCAATAATGACAGCCTGGCCGCCGATCTTGAGAAAGCCGGCGCGGCGGTCGAAGATCCGATGTGGCGCCTGCCGCTATGGCGGCCCTACCGGCAGCTGCTGGAAAGCAAGGTCGCCGACATCAACAACGTGTCGGAAGGCGGGTTCGGCGGTGCGATCACGGCAGCGCTCTATCTTCAGGAATTCGTGCGCGACACCACGCCCTGGGCGCATTTCGACATGATGGCCTGGAACCTGTCCGCCAAGCCCGGACGACCCGCCGGTGGCGAGGCGCAGGCGTTGCGTGCCGTGTTCGCGATGCTGGAAAAACGCTACGGCTGATCCGGCTGATGACAATTAGAGCCAGTCGGGCGCCGGCAGGTTTTTTTCTTTCAGAAAGACCGGATTGAACAGCTTCGACTGATAGCGCTGCCCGCCGTCGCACAGGATGGTGACGATGGTGCGCCCGGGGCCGAGTTCCCGGGCCAGCCGGATGGCGCCGGCGACGTTGATGCCGGACGAACCGCCGAGGCACAGGCCCTCGTGTTTCAGCAGGTCGAAGACAATCGGCAGGGCTTCCTCGTCCGGTATCCGGAAGGGTAGGTCGACCTTCGCCTGGGCGACGTTGCCGGTAACGCACCCCTGGCTGATGCCTTCGGTGATGGAACTGCCCTCGCTCGCCAGCTCGCCGGTTTTGAAATAACTGTACATCGCGGCCCCCATCGGATCCGCCAGGCCGATCTTGATATCCGCGTTCTGCTCCTTCAGGTAGGTCGATATTCAGGCAAGGGTGCCGCCCGTGCCCATGGCGCAGATGAACCCGTCCACCTTGCCGTCGGTCTGTGACCAGATTTCCGGTCCGGTCGACTGGTAATGTCCCTGCCAGTTGGCGGGGTTGTCCCACTGGTTGGCCCATAGCGCGCCGTTCGGTTCCTTCGCCGCATATTCGGCCGCCACGCGCTCGGACCGGCGGACATAGTTGTCGAGGTCTTTATAGGGTCTCGCCGGCACCGGCATCAGTTCCGCGCCGCAGAGGCGCAGCATGTCCATCTTTTCCCGGCTCTGGGTTTCGGGAATAACGATCACCGTGCGGTAGCCGCGCGCATTGGCGACCAGCTTCAGCCCGATCCCGGTATTGCCCGCCGTGCCTTCCACGATGACCCCGCCGGGCTGCAATGTACCGCTGCGTTCCGCATCCAGGATCATATACAGCGCTGCGCGGTCTTTTACGGACCCGCCAGGGTTCAGGAACTCGCCCTTGCCCAGAATCTCGCATCCCGTCAGTTCGGATGCCTTCTTCAGGCGGATCAGCGGCGTGTTGCCGACGGAGTCTGAAAAGCCGTCACGAATATCCATCGCTGTTCCTCCTTCAGGGTTTGATCCGGATCAGCGGGAATCGCCGATGGTCGGATCATCGGTCGCGGACGTGTTCTCCGGGGCCGGTCCGCTCAGCGCATCGACGCGGCTCCGCAGGGCCTGTATTTCCCGCATCATGCCGTCCAGCACCTTTGCCACGGGGTCGGGCAGGTCGCCCGCGGGAATGCCATAGGCGACGAATTCATCCGGTGCGCCGGTCCGGTCGCGGGCAATCACCTGGCGCGCCGGAATGCCGACCATCGTCACGCCCGCCGGGACATCTGACAGCACCACCGCATTGGCGCCGATCAGCGCCTTTTCGCCCACCGTGACCGGGCCGAGTATCTGGGCGCCGGCGCCGATCACCACGCCGTCGCCGATCGTCGGATGCCGTTTTTCCTGTTTGAGAGAGACGCCGCCCAGCGTGACGCCATGATAAAGCGTCACATCGTCGCCGACCTCCGCGGTCTCGCCGATCACCAGCCCCATGCCGTGATCGATGAACACCCGCCGGCCGATTTTCGCCGCGGGATGAATTTCGATTCCCGTCAGCAGCCGCCCCAGATGTGAGATAAGCCTGCCGGGAAATTTCAGGCCCGCGTCCCATGCCGCCCGCGCGGCACAGTGAAACAGCAGCGCGTGGAAGCCCGGATAGCAGAATATCACCTCGGCGCGCGACCGCGCCGCCGGGTCTTTCTCCATGATGTTGCGGATGTCTTCACCGATCCGCGTAAATACCGCCATGAAACTGCCCGCCCCGATTGATTTGTCCCAATCCGTCTTACGGGGACATGGCCCTTGCCGGGAAAAGCGTCAATGTCCGAATTGGAAAAAGATTTTTCCAATTACCGGCAAACCGGGCGAAATATTATCGGATTTCTCGAAATTTTCCCAAAAAATAGGAGATAATAGCGTGCGCGCTATTTCAGGTAATTCGTCTCGATATCCCGCATCAGGCCTTCCGAAGCGGCCTCTATCATGTCGAAGACCCGCGCGAAACCGTCCCCCGCACCGTAATAGGGGTCCGGCACGTCCGTGATGCCGGTCTCCGGCGCATATTTCATGAACAGGCGCACACGGTCGGCATGGGTGGCGGGACAATCGGCGCGCAGGCTGTGCAGGTGGCTGGAATCCATCGCGAGGATAAGATCGAAATCGCGGAAATCCTCCGTCCGGACCTTGCGCGCCCGCTGAGCGCTGATGTCGATCCCGCGGGACAGCGCGGTATCCTGCGAACGGGGGTCCGGCGCCTGCCCGACACGCCAGGCGCCCGTGCCGGCGGAATCCACGCCGATCCGGTCCTCCAGGTTTCGCGACCGGACGAGATGCAGAAATACCCCTTCGGCAGTGGGGGACCGGCAGATATTTCCGGTGCAGACGAACAGGACGTTGATCCTGCCGGATGAAACGATTGGGCGCACGCGATAGCCTCGCTCTGTAAATGGGGCGTATACTACACGTTTATGGTCCTGAAAGTGCCAGCCGTCCGGCCTGAGATGTCAGATACAATCGAAACGCTTTTTCGCGAAATCCGCGCCTGTACCCGTTGCGCGGATTATCTGCCTATGGGGCCGCGCCCCGTGGTCCGGGGGTCGGTATCGGCGCGCGTGTGCATCGTCGGTCAGGCGCCGGGAATCCGGGTCCATCGCAGCGGCATCCCGTGGGACGACCCCAGCGGCAGGCGCCTGCGGGACTGGCTGCAGGTCGACGACCGGACATTCTACGATGAAACCAGGTTCGCCATCATTCCCATGGGGTTCTGTTATCCCGGCACGATGGCAAACGGCGGCGATTATCCGCCACGCAAGGAATGTGCCCCGCTCTGGCATGCGCGCACGCTCGACGCGCTCGAGAACGTGGAACTGACCCTGCTGGTCGGCAGCTACGCCCAGGCGTTCTATCTCGGCAAGCGCCGCCGAAAAACGATGACCGAAACGGTGCGGTCGTGGCGCGACTATGGCCCCGATTTTCTGCCGACACCGCATCCGAGCTGGTGGACGACTGCATGGCAGAAAAAGAACGCGTGGTTCGACGATGAAATCCTGCCTGAACTGCGCCGCCGGGTGAAAGCGCTGATCGCGTGAAAATCGCAAAGGCCTATACCGCGCTGCCGGACGCCAGCCGCGCCGTGATCCTGATGGTGATGTCGGCGCTTTCCTATGCGCTGACCTATGCCGCGATCCGGGAACTGACCGAATCGTTTTCGGTCTATCAGCTTGTGCTCTTCCGCACCGGTATCGGGACGGCGGTGATGCTGCCCTGGGTTTTCCGGTCCGGCATTCGCGTCCTGCGGACGTCGCGCTGGAAGCTGTATGGCGCGCGGGCATTCGCGGTTTATACCGGCAACCTCTGCTGGTTTTACGCACTGGCCGAGATGGCGCTTGCGGACGCAACGGCGCTGTCCTTCCTGATGCCCGTGTTCGCGGCCCTGGTTCTGGCTTTCTGGATGCGCGAGCAGCTCAACGGGGCGCGACTGACGGCGTTGTTTCTGGGCCTCGCCGGGGCCTTCGTGATCATCCGCCCGGGCTTCACCGAGGTCGGGCCCGCGACGCTTGCCATGCTGTATGCGACCGTCGTCTACGGCTGTGCGATGGCGGTGACCCGCGTGCTGGCGAAGACGGAAAATGCGAACGCCGTGGTCTTTTACATGTTCGCGCTGAACCTGCCGCTGGCGGTCGGGCCGGGTGTGTATCACTGGACCATGCCGACGCCGTCGCTTTGGCTGCTGATCGTCGTCTTTGCGGTCTTGAGTCTTTATTCGCAGATATTCATGACGCGATCTCTGGCGCTTGCCGAAGCGGCGGTGGTGATGCCGACCTTCTACCTGCAGCTGCCGATCGCCGCGTTGTTCGGATTTTTCCTGTTCGGACAGATGCCGGATATCTGGCTGATTCCCGGCGGGGCGCTGATTATCGGCGGTAGCTACTATTCTGTCTGGAGCGAAAGCCGCAGCCGCAAGGCCGCGGCGCGGAAACGGGACCTGGAATCATGACCGAACAGGCGCGACCGCGCGCATCCGCCGCGGTAACCGGGTTGCTCTGGATGACGCTCACGGCGTCGTGCTACGCGGTGAGCTACATCGTCCTGCGCGTGTTGTCCTACGACATCAGCATCTACGAGCTGACATTCCTGCGGTCTTGCGTTGCCTGCCTGTTTCTCGGCCCCTGGATACTGGCGACCCGGCCCCGCGCGATCCGGGTGACGCGCTGGAAGCTCTATGGCGTCCGCTCCGCCGTGACCTACGGGGCGATGATGTGCACCGTCTACGGCGTGGTCCATGTGCAGATAGCCGACGTGACGTCCTTGCTGCTGGCGTCGCCGCTCTTCACAGTCTTGTTCGCCGCCATTTTCCTGAAAGAGAAAGTCGGCTTCCATCGCTGGATGGCCCTGCTCGCCGGTATCGCAGGAGCGCTGCTGATCATTCGTCCCGGATTTGCCGAGATCACGTTTGCGAGCTTCGCGGGGCTGTTCGCGGCGTTCGGCTATGGCATCGCCAATGCGAGCACCAAGGCGCTTACGGCGACGGATCATCCCGACGCGGTCGCGTTCTGGATGTATGCCCTGATCATCCCGATCTCCGCGATACCCGCCGCGGTTCACTGGACAATGCCGGGCTGGAATCACCTGCCGCTGATCGTGCTCCTCGGCCTGCTGACCATGCTGTCGCAGTATTCGATGGCGCGGGCTTTTCGCGCGGCGGATACCAGCGTTGTGTTGCCGGCCCATTACCTGCAGATGCCCTTTGCCGCCGGCCTCGCCTTCTTGGTCCTGGCGCAGGTGCCGTCCGTCTGGGTGTGGCCGGGAGCGGCGATTATTGCGGCGAGCGCCTATTACACGGCCGTCCGGGAAAGACGCGGCGGCCGCTGAAGGCATCGGGCCGGGTTAATCGCCGGCGCTGGCTTCCAGCCGCTCCATATCGTCATCCGACAGGCCGAAATGGTGGCCGATTTCGTGGACCAGCACATGGCGGACCAGGTCCGTAAGGTCTTCCTCCGTCTCGCACCAGTAGTCGAGCAGGGGGCGGCGATAGAGGAAAATCATGTCCACCACCGGCGCCGCGCCGGCGTCCTTCTCGCCGACCGGCACGCCGCTATACAGCCCCATCAGGTCGAACGGGCTCTGCAGGCCCATTTCCCTCACCGTGTCCTGATCGGGAAAATCATCGACGCGAAAGACAATGCCGGTCGTGAGCATCCGGAAGGCATCGGGCAGGGCCTCAAAGGCCGTGCGGGCGATTTCCTCGATGTCGTCGAGCGTCGGGGCGGTGGTGAATTGTGTCTTCATTGCGCCATCATTACCCGCCCTTGATCGTCGGGCCAAGGGACTGCACCCTAGGAACAGACAGGAGGTATCTGAAATGGTCGACAAACTTACCGGAAAAGCCCGTCAGAAAGCGCTTGGGCCCCTCAAGCACTGGAAAAAGGTCAAGGGTCGCGACGCGATTGCGAAGGCGTACAAGTTCAAGGACTTCAACGAGGCTTTCGGCTTTATGTCGCGGGTCGCGCTGAAGGCCGAGGAAATGGGCCATCATCCCGAATGGTTCAACGTCTACAATCAGGTGCTGGTGACGCTGACCACCCACGATGCCGGCGGTGTCTCGTCGCTTGATGTCCAGATGGCGAAATTTATCGACTCGATTGCGGCGCGCAAGGCGCTCGCGGTGCAGGCTGCCGCGAAGAAAAAATAGCTGCCCGGCTCAGGTTTCTGCGGCTTTCGCCGTCTTCGCTTCGTGCCGCGTGATGTAGAGCGTCGCCGCCACGATGATGCCGACGCCGATCCAGGTCCAGTGATCGGGCACTTCCGAAAAGATGAAATAGCCGGCAAGGGCGGCGAAGACGAGGCGGATATATTCCATCGTGCCCATCACGCTCGATTCGCCGACGGAAAATCCGCGGACGAAAAAATTCATGCCGATCGCCGTGAATGTCGCGATCAGGCAGAGCAGAATCCATTCATGCGGCAACGGATCGACCCAGACATAGGCGGCCGGACCGGTGAAGATAAGAATGCCGAAAACATGATACCAGAACAGGATCGTTCCCGGCGGGTCGTCGCGGCCAAGAACGCGAATGATGATCAGCCCGGATGAAAACAGCAGCGCGGTGACCAGCGCTATCCCCCAGGCGATATCCACTTCGCCGCCGAATGGCCGCATCATCACGATCACCCCGGTGAACCCGATCAGCGTCGCGCACCAGCGATGAACGCCGACGACCTCCTTCAGAATAAAAATCGCAAGGATCGTCAGGAACAGCGGCCGCGTGAAATTCATCGCCGTCGCATCCGCGAGCTGCAGATGGATCACGGTGTAAAAAATACCGGCCTGTCCCAGTGTCGCCAGGATGGCGCGGATGAAATGCAGCTTCAGGCGTTTTGTGCGCAGCTTTGCCCGTCCGGTGCGGATAAAGAGGGGCGCCAGCAGGATAAAGCCGACGCCGTAGCGAAAGATCGACATCTGCGCCGGATGAAAGCGGTCTCCCGTAAACTTTACGACGATATCCGTCATGACGAAGAACCCCGTCCCGAGTATCACGAACAGGGCGCCGCGAACGTTCGGCGGGAGGGCGTGGAATTTCTCGAAATATCCGCTCATGAACTGCGCTTTATTATTTATTGCGGCCCTGGCGGGTCAGCCACACCGAGGCCGTAAAGATGATCGTTCCCCCGATCCATGTCCAGACATCCGGGAATTCGGCGAAAACCAGCCAGCCGAGCAGCGCCGCCCATATCAGGCGGGTGAAATTGAACGGCATCGCGATAGAAATATCCGCCGCCTGAATGCCCCTGTTATAGGTGCGCTGCAGAACCACACTGGTCGCGCCTATAAAGACGAACAGGCCCCATTGTTCCGGCGTTGGCGCATTCCAGACAATGATTGTCGGGATCAGCAGGATCAGCGACTGGGTGATAAACAGCCAGGCGGCGATGGTGTCCGGCGGGTCCGTGCGGACCAGTGTCTTGATCATGATGGAGACCAGCGCGCCCGAGATCGCCGATCCCAGGGCATAGGCCATGCCGAGATTGAATTCGGCGAAACCGGGGCGGATCACCAGGATCGCGCCCACAAACCCCATGGAAATCGCCAGCCAGCGTTTGCGCCCGGCAACCTCGCCCAGGACGAACCCGGCGATGGCCGCGCCGATCACCGGCTGCAGGAAATTGATCGCCGACATGTCGGCAATCGGGATCAGGGCGACGGCGGCGAAAAGCAGGGTCACGTTGGTTGATGACATGAACCCGCGGATAACGTGCCTGCCGAACTGCCGGGTGCGCATCGCCCCCAGACCTACCCGCATTAGCCAGGGCATCATGAACAGGATCGCGAACGTGTTGCGCAGGAACGCGATCTGGAACACCTCGATGTCGGGCGCCATGTAGCGCCCGATGGCGATGGAGATCACATAGGTGACCGCAGAGGTCGACATCCAGATGCCGGACCGCACGGGGCCTGGCAGGGCGGCGAAACGGGCGGTCAGTGTCGCGATGGTCATGCTATTCCGATACCCGCGTTGTGGCCGCCGACCGGCGTGCAATCCGGGCTTCGCGCTGGGCAATATAGACGGTCGCGGTGAAGATCAGCGCACCGCCGATGGCAGTGTAGACCGATGGTATCTCGGAAAACAGCACATACCCGAACAGCGCCGCGATGATCAGCCTCGAAAAATCCATGGGCAGGATGATCGACGCGTCCGCGGCCGCATATCCGCGCGACATTGCCCGCTGGCCGAGCGTGCCGACCAGACCCGTGAAGGAAAGCCAGCCAATCTGTTCCCAGGTCGGGGTTTCCCAGACGGCAAGGGCGAGGATCAGCATTACCGGTGCGGTGAACAGAACCATATACATCGTGATGGTATCGGGGGATTCCGTGCGCGACAGGTAGCGGATCAGGATGGCCGCCGCGGCGCCTGCAATGGAGGCGACGAAGACTGCCGCGAGGCCGAGATTGATGGCCTCGAAACCGGGCCGGACCATGACGAGCACCCCGAGGAAGCCGACAGCGAGCGCCGCCCAGCGGCGCTGGCCCACGATTTCGCCGAGGAACACGATGGCGAATATCGTGCCGTAGAGCGGGCGGGTGAACATGATCGCCACGGCATCCGCGAGCGGGATTTCCCCCAATGCGTAGAAAAACCCGAGCGACGCGATCGTGGTCGCGAAAGCCCTCAGCAGAAACCAGGATTTCTTGGTGGTTTTCAGCCCCTGCAGACGCGTGCGGACCATCCACGGCGCCATGACGACAAAACCGATCCCGATGCGAAAGAAGGCGATGATGAAAGTATGCACGTCGCCGGAAAGATGCCGGATCGTCGCCGCCATGGCGGTCAGGCAGACGGCGCTGATCAGGATCCATATCGTTCCCCGAACCGGACCGGACAGGCCGGCGAACCAGTCGGCGACAGCGCCCGTATTCACGCCGGCCGTCATGAGAGCTTTTTCCTGTCGCGGCGCGATTCTGTCTGACCCGCGAAGACCGATGAGCAGAAGATCACGACGCCGCCGACGATGGTCCAGACATCGGGCAGCTCCGAGAAGATTACGAAGCCGATGGCAATCGCGAAGGGCAGGCGCGTGAAATCGAACGGTGTGATCGATCCGACATCGCCGGTCGCGAAGGCGCGGGAATACAACCGCTGGGCCGTTGTCGAACCGGCGCCGAGCATGAATCCCCAGAACCATTGCTCCGGGGTTGGCCATTCCCAGACGAACAGCACCGCGACGAACGCGAAGGGCAGCATGTAGATCGACTGATAGATCGCGGCCTTGTCCGGCGTGTCGGTGCGCAGCATCACCTTCAGGATCATTGCCGAGAACGCGATGCAGACACCGCCGCCGATCACCATGAAGACGCCGATGTTCACTTCCTGAAACCCGGGTCGGACCACGATCAGCGTCCCGGCAAAGCCGACGGCGAGTGCGATCCAGCGGGTCGCATGGGCGGGCTCTTTCAGCAGCAGAACCCCCGCCAGCGCGATGAACAGCGGAAACGTGAACGAGATCGCGGTCGCATCTCCGATGGGGATCAGCGTCAGGCTGCCAAACCAGCCATACATCGCGATCGTGCTCAACAGGCCACGGGTGACGTAAAGTTTGGTATGCGGTGTGCGCAGGACGCCCACGCCCGAGCGCATCAGCCAGGGCAACATCACGACGATGCCGAAGAGGGCGCGGAAAAAAGATATCTCGATGAAATGCAGGTCTTTGGACAGATAGCGCACGATCCCGGCCTGCGCCGCGAAAAACACGGCGCTCAGGGTCATCCAGATGGCGCCTTGCGCGGAAGGCGGCAGCAGGGTGAAAGCTGTTTTTACGGACTGGATCATTCATCGACCATTAGACGACGTAGCGCAGGGAAGGGATAGATGTCGATGCGTTTTCGCCACCCGGTTATTCCGGTCCCTGATATTCCCGGGCGGGATGACGGGCAAACAATATTATTTTACGAGGTCTAAAATTTACTTTGACCCGTAACGGGAACGGTAGCATTTTCCCGACGGATGAAACCTGTCGGTATCGTGTTAAACGTGCGGCGCGGCGCCTATTTGGAGGCCTTTTTAAAATGTCCGGTGTTTGTTCTTCCGGCCTGTTCAGGGCCGGACTTTTGTCATTTGGTATAGTGATTGGCGCTTCTTTTATGATGTCCGACGCTCATGCGCAGGGGGTCGAACTTTCAGGTCGTGCAAAGGCGGCAGACAAGAACAATAACGGCGTTATCGATCGCGACGAGGCGGGCGGGCCGCTGAAAGACAATTTCGTGGAAATGGACTGCAACAAGTCCGGTACGCTGGATGGCGCGGAGATCCGGGGCTTCTTTACCGGTGTTCAGTGCCCGGCGCCGGCAGCAGCCGCACCTGCCGCCGCACCTGTGGCAGCGGCCAAAGCACTGCCGCCCCTGTCCGGTCGCGCGAAGGCGGCGGATGCGAACAATGACGGCGTCATCGATCGTGATGAGGCGGGCGGGCCGCTGAAAGAGAATTTCGCGGAAATGGACTGTGACGGATCCGGCACGCTGGATGGCGCGGAGATCCGGGGCTTCTTTACCGGTGTTCAATGCCCGAAACCCGCCGCCGCCGCATCGGCTGCCACACCAGCTCCATCCCAAGCAGCGTCACCGGAGGCAGCGGACGAGCCCAAAAAGGCTGACGCGCCCCGGGCCGGCGGGCGCCCGCCAAGCGCCGTGCGGGTCGATGCCGTGATTGCCGAGCCGAAATCACAGACCTATCCCGTGATCGGCCGCCTTGTCGCGCAGCGGACGGGCGACGTTGCGTCGCGTATCAACGGCGCTGTGGTCGAAATGAACGTCAGTGTCGGCGATCGCGTCAGCAAGGGCGATGTGATCGCGGTTCTGGCGCTCGAGCGGCTCACGGCCCAGCGCGACAAATATGCCGCGGCGCTCGCAACCCGCAAGGCGATGGTGCAGACCGCGGAGGCCGAAGCCGCCAAGACCGCACAGGAACTTCGCCGGATGTCCGAACTGAGGCAGTCGTCGGCGTTTTCACGCGCGCGGTACGAAGACCTGCAGCGCGATGTCGACGCGCGCCAGGCGACGCTGGTCGAACGGCGTTCGCAGTTGAAAGAGGCGGAGGCCGAACTCGATCAGGCGGCGATCGATTTGTACGATGGCAGTATTCGCGCGCCGTATTCCGGCGTCGTGAGCGAGAAACATACCGAAATCGGCTCTTACGTGAACGTCGGCAATCCGGTCGTGACGCTGATCAGCGATGCCGAGATCGAAGTCGAAGCAGAAGTACCGTCTGACCGTATCGCCGGCCTGACGCCGGGCAGGATCGTGAGATTCCGTCTCGATGACGGGACCGAACACCGGGCGACGGTCCGGTCCATCATTCCGCGCGAAAACGCCCGCACGCGGACCAGGCCTGTCAGGTTCACGCCGCAATTCGGGCAAAAATCCTCGAGCTTCGCCATCAATCAGACTGTGACTGTCCTCGTGCCGATCGGCAAAATCGAACAGGTCGTTACCGTACACAAGGATGCAATCGTGCATCGCGGACCGAACCAGGTTGTCAGCGTTGTGCGGAACGGCAAGGCCTTTCCCCGTCAGGTGACGCTCGGCGCGGCGGTCGGCAACAGGTATATCGTCGAAACCGGGCTCAGCGCGGGCGATGTCGTGGTCACCCATGGCAACGAAACCCTGCCGCCAGGTGCCGCCGTGCGCGTCCTCAGCGGGGCCGCGCCAAATGCCAATGCCGAGAAGACACCGACCAACTAGAAGACACAGACCAACCAGACGACGACAACCGGTTAACCGGCGCGACCGCGCCATTCGTCAAAGGAACGGAGCAGGCGGATGAACATAATCCGGCTTTCTATAGAACGGCCCATCGCCATTGTCGCCATGGTCCTGATGATCGTGTTGTTCGGCTATGTCGCCCTGCAGCGCATCCCGATCCAGATGGCGCCGGATGTCCGCCAGCCGGTCATCATCATCAAGACGAGCTGGCCCGGTGCCGCGCCCCAGGAAGTCGAGCGCGAAATAATCAATCCGCAGGAAGATGAATTGAAAGGCCTCGAAGGCGCCCGGAAAATGACGTCGAAGGCCCAGCGGAACCAGGGGGAGGTCACGCTTGAGTTCGGGCCGGAGATCAATTTCGACCGGGCCCTCTTGCTGGTCGCCAACCGGCTCGACCGGGTATCCGGATATCCGGAAGAAGCGGATGAGCCCGTCTTGTCCACATCCGGCACGGAAGACAACGCCATCGCGTGGTTCATCATCACCCGCCAGGAGGGCAATACCCGCCCGATGGTCGAGAACGGCGATTTTCTGGCCGATGTCATTCAGGAGCGGATCGAGCGGGTCAACGGGGTCGCCGGGGCCAATATTTTCGGTCAGACCGAACGCGAAATGTCCGTCACGATCACGCCGGAGAAACTCGCCCGCTACGGCATGACGGTGAGCTCCGTGCTCCAGCGTTTGCGGTCGGCCAATGCGTCGATCACCGGCGGTGACGTCGAAGAGGGCAAGCGCCGCTATGTCGTCCGCACCGAGGGCGATCTGAACACCACCCAGCTGGTCGAGGACGTCGTCCTGCGGAGCGACGGCGAAGGCGGGCGCGGCGTCGGCCGGGTGCTCGTGCGCGATATCGCCGACGTGTCCATCGGTTACAAAAAGGCCCAGGCCCGTCTGCGCATGCTCAACCAGCCTGCGCTGGCCTTCAACATCACGCGGGAACAGGGCGCCAACGTCATTAAGACCATGGCCGACGTCCGCGCGGTCATCAAGGAGCTTGCCGACGGGCCGGTGAAGCGTCAGGGCCTGGTCATCGAGCAGGTCTATGACGAGACAGACTACATCAATTCGTCGATCGATCTTGTCAGGACGAATATCATTTACGGCGGTATTCTCGCGATCATTGTCCTGATGATTTTTCTGCGGTCATGGCGGCCGACGGCGGTTGTGGCGATGTCGATCCCGGTATCGGTCATCGGCTCTTTCGTTGCGATGGCGCTGCTCGGCCGCTCGCTGAACGTGATCAGCCTTGCCGGCATTGCGTTCGCGGTGGGCATGGTTGTCGATGCCGCGATCGTCGTGCTCGAAAATATTTTTCGGCTGCGCCAGGAGGGGAAATCCCGCGCCGAAGCGGCCTATTACGGCGCGCAACAGGTCTGGCCGGCGGTGCTGGTCTCGGCGCTGACGACGGTCATGGTCTTTATCCCGATCCTTATTATGGATCTTGAGGTCGGTCAGTTGTTCCGCGATATCGCGGTGGCGATCTCCGTATCCGTCATGCTGTCCCTGCTGGTCGCAGTGACCCTGATCCCGGCGCTGGCCAACGGGCTTCTGGGTGGCGTCAAGACCGAAATGGGCGCGATCCGTGTGCCGGGGATTGACGATCTGGCCCGCGGCTTTACCCGTTTCTGGGCAGGCTATGCGCGCTTCGTCGTGCGCTACAAGACAATGGCGGTCGCGATTGTCGCCCTTATTGTCGTGGTCGCCGGAACGATTTCCGTTCTCATCATGCCGAAGCTGGATTATCTGCCGCAGGGCAACCGGAACCTGATGTTCGGCATTGTCCTGCCGCCGGCCGGCTACAATATCGATACCAACGAAGGCATCGCGCGCAACATCGCGGATTCGACGAAAAAATACTGGTCGCGCGGCGCCTATGCCGAGATCAACAAGCCCGAAGACCAGAAAATCGACAGGTTCTTCTATGTGGCGCGCCTTGGCAGCATGTTCATGGCGGCGACCCATGTGAATCCCCAGAAAGCGGGCGAACTGAAGGAATTGATCGAAGGTCCGGCCCGGGCCGAACCGGGCGTTTTCGCCTTCATGTTCCAGCCGTCCCTGTTCGGGCGTTCCGTCGGTTCGGGGCGCGCGATCGATATCGAGATTTCAGGCCCGGACCTCGAGGTGGTTTACGGCGTCGGCCGCGAGGTGTTCTTCGCAGCGCGTGAAGTGTTGCCGCCGAGCCAGGGAAACAGCATCCGCCCGCGGCCGGCCCTGACACTCGGCGAGCCGGAGGTCCGGATCACGCCGGATCGCGTACGCCTGTCGGATAACGGGTTGTCGGCCCGGGAACTCGGCGAATCCGTCGATGCCTTCAACGACGGGATACGCGTCGCGGAGGTCACCGTCGAAGGGAAACGCATCGACCTCACTCTCAAAGGTCCGGAGCTTGACCGGGAATCTACCCAGGCTATCCGGTCGCTGCCGGTGGTGACATCCGACGGGCGGATCGTACCGGTCGGTAATCTGGCGGATGTCAGGGAAACGACGGGGCCGACGGAAATCCAGCGCATCGAACGGTCGCGTGCCATGACGATCAGCGTCAGTCCGAATGACGGCATTCCGCTTGAAGAGGCCGAGGAGCTTCTCGAAGCAAAGGTGCTCGCGCCGATCCGCGCGCGCGGCCTGCCCGAGGGGGTTCGCTTCCGGATTGGCGGCAGTGCCGACAAGCTCAAGGAAACCTGGAACCACATGCAGCTCGACCTGGTGATGGCCCTGGTGATCGTGTTCCTGGTGATGGCGGTTCTGTTCGAGAGCTTCCTCTATCCGTGGATCGTGATGCTGACGGTGCCGGTCGCCGCGGCGGGCGGTCTTGGCGGCCTGGCGTTGCTGAACACCTATGTGGCGCAGTCGCTCGACATGCTGACGATGCTGGGCTTCGTGATCCTGATCGGGATCGTCGTGAACAATGCGATCCTGCTCGTGCATCAGACGCTGTTCCACATCCGAGAAGACGCGATGGATGTGAATACCGCCATCGAGACGGCAACCCGCAACCGCATCCGTCCGATCTTCATGTCGACGCTGACCTCGGTATTCGGAATGCTGCCGCTGGTCGCCTTTCCCGGACCGGGCTCGGAGCTCTATCGCGGGCTCGGCGCCGTCGTGCTCGGCGGTCTGTCCCTATCGGCCGTTCTCACGATGGCGATCGTGCCGCCGATGATGTCGATTACGGTCGGTGTCGTCGAGGGCCGCAAGGCGCGCCGCGCCGCCCGCGATCAGGCGGTCGCAGCGGAGTAGCCGTTGTAGTAAACTAGCGGCATGACGGAAGATATTCAGACCCTTGCCCGGCTGATAGAGGACGCCCGCCGCGTCGTGGTGTTCACCGGCGCCGGCATTTCGACGGAATCCGGCATTCCCGACTTTCGCAGCCCGACCGGTATCTGGTCGCAGACGAATCCGATCTATTTCGATGAATATGTCTCGTCGGTCGACGCCCGGCGCGAAGCGTGGCGGCGCAAGTTCGAAATCGACAGGGACATGATCGGCGCGGAACCCAATCGCGGTCACCGGGCCGTGGCGAAGCTCGTGCGTACCGGCAAGGTCAGCGCGGTGATCACCCAGAACATCGACGGGCTTCACCAGGAATCGGGCGTTCCGGATACCCATATGATCGAACTGCACGGCAATGCGACCTATGCGACATGTCTGACCTGTTCGTCGCGATACGAACTGGAACCGATCAAGGCTGCTTTCCAGGAAACCGGCACACTGCCCCAATGCCAGTTCTGCGGCGGTATCGTCAAAACCGCCACGATCTCGTTCGGCCAGGCGATGCCGCAGGAGCCGATGGAGCGCGCGCGGGACGAAACCCTGGCAAGCGATCTGTTTCTTGCCATCGGCTCGTCGCTGGTCGTCTATCCGGCGGCGGGTTTTCCCGTCATGGCCAAGAAAAACGGCGCAAAGCTGGTGATCCTGAACCGCGATCCGACGGACCTCGACGATATCGCCGATCTGGTGCTCAATCGTGAAATCGGGCCGACGCTGGGCGAGGCGGCGAACGTCAACTGAAAGCGCCCGCCGGCGGCGTGGTCATTTCGTTGTTTGTTTCGGGGGCTTTTTCAGGAACATCCTGCTCAGGCCGTAAAGCGCGCTGAAAAGCTGGTCGAACTGCGCCTTGAATGTCTCCCAGTCCGGCGCGGGTTTTGCGGTGGACTGAAGTTCCGCGTGAATGTTCGCCAGCGATCTCTCGCCGTCGATCAGCATCAGGACCGGTCCGGCAAGGTCGGGAAGCGGCAGCGAGATTTTGACCCCCGCCATATCCACCTTCAGCGACATGCCGGGTTTGATCTGTGCGCCGAGCGACGGCCCGTCATTGTCCCTCATCACCGGGATCGTGTCGGCGGTGTCTGGGACCGCGATTGTGCTGGTCTTGTTGTCGTCCCGAACCACGTAAAGAATATGGGTCTTCATGTTGCCCGCCAGAAGTTCGGCAAAGGCGCAGCGCTGGACCCAGTCTAATCCGGCTGCGCGTTTCACCAGCTCTGGCGATGTCAGATAGACGCTCGGCTCGTAGCGGGCGGGGTCGATGAAGTTGACCGGTCTCATGCCGCCCTGCTGAACCAGCGCCGCGAGCTCGGGCACGGAATAGGCGCGGTCGCGGCGGTGCAGCAAAAGATCGTAGATCCCCGCATCGCCCTGGTTCAGGTGATCGCCGACATAGGGATTGCGTTTGAGCCAGTTGGAGTCCGGCAGTTCGCCCAGAAGCTGCCGGGCCGTGGAAATACGTTCCGGATCCGGCGCGTCCCCGGCGATCATCTGCAGCATTGCCTGGGCGTGATAGACCCCTGTCCGCCCCAGCGGGGCATATACCATCAGGCCGATGCCGCCGCCGGGGTTCAGCGCTTCTCTCAGCGCTTTCAGCCCGGCCACGGGGTCTTCCAGATGGTGCAGCACGCCGCAGCAGTCGATGTAGTCGAACGTACCGATGTCCTGCCCGGCAATGGATTCGATGGCGCCGTGGATGAATTTCGTATTGGTCAGGCCGCGTGCTTTTATGCGGGCCTCGGCGATTGCCGAGGATGCTTTTGAAATGTCGAGGTGAACGATCTCCGCATCGATTCCTGCCGCCGCGTGCTGGGCGGCCAGCATCACCGTCGCATCGCCGGTGCCGCCGCCGGCGACAAGTATCCGGAAGGGCCCGGCGGTAGTCCGCACGCCGCCCAGGATATGATGTTCGATCTCGCAGATATGGCTGGGCGAGCCCGCGATCAGGCGCTTGGCCTCATGGGCGGGGTCCCTCGGCGGATAGGGATAGTTCTCGTACTGGCCGCGCAGATCGTCATTCATAAGTCTTTTTTCCTTCTCCTTGCGCGATTCATCCCCGGCTGTAGAATCCGGCCGCATGCGAGGATATTTTGGTATCGGAATAGAAGGCGTCAGCAAGCCGATGAATGTCGGCAACCTGGTGCGATCCGCTCATGCTTTCGGCGCAAGCTTCGTCTTTACCGTTGCTGCGAATTACGACATTGCCCGAAGCCGGTCTGACACCTCCGATACCCCCGCACAGGTGCCGTTCTACCCATTCGATTCGATGGAGTCGATGCGTCTGCCCGCGGGCTGTGCGCTGGTCGGCATAGAGATTGACGATACGGCGATCGACCTGCCGAGCTTCCGTCACCCGCGCCGGGCCGCCTATGTTCTGGGGATGGAACGCATCGGCCTTACTGATGCCATGATTGCGTGTTGCGATCATATCGTCAAAATACCGACAAAGTTTTCGCTTAACCTCGCAACCACCGGCGGGATTGTCATGTACGATCGCATGCTGTCGATGGGACGCTTCGCAGATCGGCCGGTGATGGCGGGCGCCCGGCCCGAGCCGCTGCCGGATCTTGTTTTCGGCAAGCCGGTTGTCAGACGTAAAAAGCAGAGTGTTAAAGGAAATCGATGAAATATTTCGCAATTGCCCTGGTCGTTTTCGTTGCATCTTTCGCCACCCCGTCATCCGCCAGGCAGATCGGCGCTTTCAAGGACTGGTCGGCCCATTCAGAGGGCAAGGGGGAAGCGCAAACCTGCTGGATGTACAGTGAACCGGTCAAGGACGAGGGCAAGTATACGAAACGCGGTCGTATTTACATGCTCATCACCCACCGCCCCGGCGAAAAGGTCTCCAACCAGGTCCAGTTCACGGCGGGGTATACCTTCAAGCAGGGCAGCGCCGTGCAGGTTGTTATCGGTGAGAAGACCTTCGAGCTGTTCACCAATCGCGATACCGCCTGGGCGCGCAGCACCGAGGATGATCGGAACATTGTCGCCGCCATGCGCGCCGGCGCGAGCATGATCGTCACCGGGATATCGTCCCGCGGCACGAAAACGAAGGATACGTATTCCCTGTCGGGCGTTACGGCTGCGCATAATTCGATCGGAAAGACCTGCGGCGTCAGCTGAGTCTGACTGGTTCCGCCCGGATTAAATTTACTCTAGACTGCCGGCATGGAGATGGCAGTCCCTGACATGAAGCGGAATGTGACGCTGCTGGCGCTTTGCCAGGGCTATGCGCAGACTTCCGTTACCGTGATCATCAGTGTGTCCGCGCTGGCGGCCCTGACCATCATCGAAGACAAATCGCTCGCCACCCTGCCGCATGCGTTCATGTGGATGGCCACTGCGCTCGCGGCAACGCCGGCATCGATGCTGATGCGCAAACTCGGACGGCGCGCGGGGTTCAGCATCGGCGCCATATTCGGCTATGCGGGTTGCCTTTTATGCGCCCTGGGGCTGGATTACGGCAATTTCTGGGTTTTTATTGCGGGAACGTCCTGTATGGGGGCGTTCAACGCCTTCAATCAGTATCTTCGGTTTGCCGCCGCGGAAACGGCGACGGAGTCTTTCCGCCCAAAGGCAATTTCCCTTGTGATCGGCGGCGGAATCGTCGCCGCCTTTGTCGGCGGCACGCTGGCCGGTCAAACCGGGCTTTTGCTGATGCCCACGTTTCTGGCGACCTACCTGATCCTCGCGGTGACGCCCATTCTGATGGCGATTACCATCCAGTTCGTTCGCATGCCGGAACCGGATGCGCCGGTCCTGGCGCCCGGCCAGAAACAGTCCACCGGCCGCCCGTTGCTGGAGATCATGAGGCAACCCGCCTTCATCGTGGCGGCGACGGGCACGTCGGTCGCCTGGGCCGGGATGATCCTGATGATGGCCGCGACGCCACTGTCGATGCATCATGCGGGGCTGGTCAGCGACGTCCCCTTCGTGATCCAGTGGCATATGTTCGCCATGTTCGCGCCGTCCTTCATCGCCGGTTCCCTGATTGGCAGATTCGGGTACCAGAAGGTCGTGATGCTGGGGTTCATCCTGTTTTTCGGCGGGACGATCGCCGGGTTGATGGGACTGTCGATCTTTCACTTCTTCATCACCAACATAATGATCGGGGCGGGCTGGAATTTCATGCTGATCGGATCCACCGCGCTTCTGGTCACCTGTCATACCGAGGCGGAAAAGGGCAAGGTGCAGGGCGCGAATGACACCATCGCGTATCTGCTGTCGGCGATTTCGTCGTTCTTTGCCGGCTACCTGCAGATCAAGTATGGCTGGGATGCGGTCATGATCGCGATCCTTCCGCAATTGCTTCTCGTGGTACTGGCCGTCGCCTGGATGCGCTTTGCCGGGGTTCGCGCCGTCCCCGCGGAATAAGGGCCTGCGGCGCACGGTTCAGTGACGGCCTTCCTGTTTCGCCAGTTGCCATGTCCCGATAAAAATGACGACGGCGCCGACCATGGTCCAGATTCCCGGGACTTCTGCGAAAAAGATATAGGCTGCCAGTGCCGTCAGCGGCAGACGGATGAATTCGATCGGGATGATGATGCTGGCATCGGCCCGTTTCATCGCCTGCGCAAGGCACATATGGGCGGCCCAGGCGGTTCCGCCCATCATCAGGATCATTGGAATGTCGCTGACGGGCGGGGTGCGCCAGTCCATCGCGGTCGGTATTGCAGAGAACAGCACCAGATAGATGTTCAGGTTGACCACGATCAGGCGGGCAGGCTCTGTCCGGGACAGCAGCTTGGTACAGATATCCCCGCTCGCATATCCCGCCGCGGACAGGAAGACCACCAGCGCCATGATATTGAACGCCTCGGCGCCAGGACGCAGGATGATCAGCACCCCTGTGAAGCCGATCACGACGGCCAGCCAGCGGGGGCGGGTGATGTGCTCGCGCAGGATCACAACCGACAGGATCAGGCCGATGATCGGCAGGGTGAAATGCAGCGCCACCGCTTCCGCCAGCGGTAGAACGGCGATGGCAAAGAACCAGGCGGAGACGCCGATAAACGTGCTCAGCCCGCGCGCGGCGTAAAGCCCGCCGAGTTTGTTCGGCCGGAAGGTATATGCGGTCTGGCGCCAGACGCGGATCACCATCGGCAGGCCGATCGCGAGGCTGATGACGCTGCGCAGAAAGACCTGTTCGAAGGGGGGGATGGTATCTGCCAGATAGCGGACGGCGATGATCATCGCCGAGAAACTCGCCGTCCCCGCCATCATCCATAGGAGACCCTGCATTACGGGGGTCAGCTTCATGTCTGGGCCTTCTGATGGACGAAAGAACGCACTGCAATACTTTAGTTGATCGCGCGATGGGTGCGCCTATATTGCCGCCATGTCAATCATAGCAGAACCCGCCATAAAGACCCCCGATACCGGGAAGATCGACCTCGTTGGAATGTCGCGCGCCGAAATGGCCGCGGCGTTCGACCGGCTCGGCTTGCCCGCGTTCCGTGTAAAGCAGGTCTGGCACTGGATTTACCACCACGGCGTCCGCGATTTCAGCGAAATGACGACCATCGCCAAGGGCATGCAAAGCGAGCTTGCCGGCATTTTCGACATATCGCGCCCCGGCATTGCCACCGAACAGACCTCGACCGATGGGACCCGGAAATGGCTGATGTCCTTCGCGGACGACAAGATGGCGGAGGCCGTCCATATCCCCGAATCCGACCGGGGGGCGGTCTGTATCTCGTCGCAGGTCGGCTGCACGCTCAACTGCCGGTTCTGTCATACCGGTACGCAGCTGATGGTGCGCAACCTCACCGCGGCTGAAATTGTCGGCCAGTTCATGCTGGCGCGCGATTCCTACGGCGAATGGCCGTCATCGAAAGAACCCCGCCAGCTGACCAATATCGTCATGATGGGCATGGGTGAGCCGCTCTATAACTATGACAACGTGGTCAAGGCGCTGCGCATCGTGATGGACGAGGAAGGCATCAACGTTTCGCGCCGCCGGATCACGCTGTCGACGGCAGGGGTGGTGCCGATGATCCCGCAGGTCGGCGCCGATCTCGGCGTGCAGCTTGCGATCTCGCTGCATGCGGTCAATGACGACCTGCGCGACGAAATCGTGCCGATTAACAGGAAATACCCCATCGCCGAGCTGCTGGACGCCTGCCGCGCCTACCCGGAAGCGCGCAATTCCCGGCGGATCACGTTCGAATACGTCATGCTCAAAGGGGTGAACGACACCCCGGCGGATGCCCGCGAACTGGTGCGCCTGATCAGCGGCATCCCGGCCAAGATCAACCTTATTCCGTTCAATCCCTGGCCGGGTGCGCCGTATGAATGCTCGACCGACGAGGATATCGCCGCGTTTGCCGATATCGTGAACCGGGCCGGCTATTCGTCGCCGGTGCGCACCCCCCGCGGCCGCGACATTTTCGCCGCCTGCGGCCAGCTCAAAACCGAAAGCCTGCGGGAGCGGAAATCCGCGTAAGCCCGCTTGCTGCACCGGCTGTAATCCCTATACTCCGCCGCGATCAAACAAAGGGATATCACATGGCCGGACCAAGACCCGGAGAGGTCAACAAGATCGTTCTCGCCTATTCGGGCGGGCTGGATACATCCGTCATCCTCAAATGGCTGCAGGAAACCTATAACTGCGAGGTGGTGACCTTCACCGCCGATCTCGGCCAGGGCGAAGAGGTCGAACCGGCGCGGCAGAAGGCCCAGGCCGCCGGGGTGAAGGAAATCTTCATCGACGATTTGCGCGAGGAATTCGTGCGCGATTTCGTGTTTCCCATGTTCCGCGCCAACGCGCTGTACGAAGGCATTTACCTGCTCGGCACCTCGATCGCCCGCCCGCTGATCTCCAAGCGCCAGATCGAAATCGCCCGCCAGGTCGGCGCCGATGCCGTGAGCCACGGGGCGACCGGCAAGGGCAACGACCAGGTCCGGTTCGAACTCGGTTACTACGCGCTGGAGCCGGATATCAAGGTGATCGCACCCTGGCGCGAATGGGATCTCGATTCCCGCACCAAGCTGATGGAGTTCGCCCGCGAGCATCAGATTCCCATTTCCCGCGACAAGATCGACGAGCCGCCGTACTCGACGGACGCCAACCTGCTGCATATTTCCTATGAAGGAAAAGCGCTGGAAGACCCGTGGGTCGAGGCGGACGATGCCATGTATACCCGCTCCGTGTCGCCGGAGGCGGCGCCCGATACGCCGACTTATGTCGAGATCGATTTCGACCAGGGCGATGCGGTGGCGGTCGACGGTGTCGAAATGTCGCCCGCGACCCTGCTGACGAAGCTGAACGAGCTCGGCGGCGCCAACGGGATCGGGCGCATCGATATCGTCGAAAACCGCTATGTCGGCATGAAATCCCGCGGCGTCTATGAAACGCCGGGCGGGACGATCCTGATCGCGGCCCATCGCGGCATTGAATCGATCACGCTCGACCGGGGCGCCGCGCACCTGAAGGACGAGCTCATGCCGCGCTATGCGGAGCTCGTGTATAACGGCTTCTGGTTCGCGCCGGAGCGCGAGATGATCCAGGCGGCGGTGGACGAAAGCCAGAAATACGTTTCCGGCACGGTGCGCCTGAAGCTCTTCAAGGGCAGCGTCAGCGTGGTCGGGCGTAAATCGCCGGTCAGCCTGTATTCCGAACAGCACGTCACGTTCGAGGCGGACACCGTCTACGATCAGCGCGATGCCGAAGGGTTCATCAAGCTGAACGCCCTGCGTCTGCGCCTGATGAACGCCCGGAAGAAATGACGGCAGGGGGTTCTGCCCCGCCATCGCAGTTTCTTCGCAGTGCATTCTGGGCGATCCTGACGGCGATCAGCTTCGCCTTCATGATGACCAGCGTCCGCTATATGGACGGGAAGTTCGATGCATTCCAGATCGTCCTGTTCCGGGCACTGATCGGTATCCTGCTGGTGATTCCGCTGGTCTCGCGCTTCGGGTTCGGGACGCTGAAGACGGACAAGCTGCCGCTGCACGTGGTGCGGACCCTGTTCGCGCTGTTCGCCATGGCGACGCTGTATTACGCGCTTGCCGATATTCCGGTCGCGCAGGCAATCGCCCTGACATTCCTGATCCCGCTGTTCACCACGATCGCCGCCGGTCTGGTGCTGCGGGAATCCGTCGGCATTCACCGGTGGGGGGCGACCCTGATCGGATTCGCCGGCGCGATGGTGATCATCCGGCCGGGCGTGATCGAGATCGACCTGCCGGTCATGCTGGTGGTCCTGTCCTCGGCCCTCTATGCCGGCGCCTGGTCCAGCGTCAAAATTCTCACCCGCACGGATTCGCCCGCCGTCACCGTGTTTTGGCTGAA
>JAYOMI010000002.1:27365-61762 GCA_038120765.1 Rhodospirillaceae bacterium | reverse complement strand
CGATATCACAGACAAAAATAAATCAATCCAAATTGTTTTGGCTGAACGTGATGATGCTGCCCCTGACCGCGATCCCGGCGGCATTCCTGTGGGTGGCGCCGGACTGGTCCGACGCCCTGCCCCTGGCGGTGATGGCGTTGTCCGGCTGGTCCGCCCATTTCTGCCAGGCGCGCGCGTTCGAGCATTCCGACGCCAGCGCCGTGATGCCCTTCGACTTCCTGCGTCTGCCGCTCGGCGCCCTGTTCGGATTTGTGCTCTTTGCGGAGTTTATCGATATCTGGACCTGGGCCGGCGCTGTGATCATTTTCGTGTCCGGCTATTACATCACCCTGCGGGAGGCCCGGCGCAACCGTGCTGCAAAAGCGGCAGCACAGATCGAAAACTGAGGCGGTCAGACCGGGAAAAGGTTCATCCCGAAGACGTTTTCGTGCAGATACAGGAACGTGAAATAGAGCACGGTGGCCAGTATGACCCGCCACCAGCCGACATCGCTCATCACCAGTGACCGGCGTCCCTGAAGGATCGCCTTGAACGGGGTTCTGCCCGTACCGGCTTCGAAGGCCCGCCATGCATTGTCGGCATTGGCGCGCCGGCGGGCGTCGATATGCATCATGCCGAACGTCGCCAGCACCCAGAAGCCGCCGAAAAACAGGATGGCCGCGACATCGCCGCGCACGAACAGATGCGCCCCGGACCAGAGCGAGAACGCGGCCAGGATGGGGTGGCGGACAATGGCGTAGATGCCTTTGCCGGGGGCGGCCTCGTGATGCAGCGCGTCCATGCCGATCAGTGTCGGGTTTTTTGTCGTGATGCCGCACAGGAAGAAAAAGACCGCGAAATACATCAGAATCAGGATCACCGGTGGGCCCAGCAGGCCCACATCCCAGATGCGATGAACCGGGGCTGCGTTGTAGGCGTTGATCATCCAGACGAGGGCGGCGATCATCAGAACCGAATAGACAATCCGAAACGGTCCGTCGCCGATCGCACCGGCCACCGGTCCGCGTATCGGCGCGGACGACATCAGGAAATGTCCGACGGTAAAGGCAAGGCTTGCGATCAGCAGAGGCAGATAGTCGGCAGGCATGTCGGCGTCGTCTTGCTGTTGCGACGGGAGGCAGCCCGATTATACTGGGTTATCAGATATCGGGAACGTCAATTCCGTTCTGGATGCAGGCGGCGACCAGCGTATTGCGCAGCAGGCAGGCGATGGTCATCGGCCCGACGCCGCCCGGCACCGGCGTGATCCCGCCCGCGACCTCGACCGCTTCGTCAAAGGCGACATCGCCGACAAGCCGCATCCTGCCTTCCTCGGCGGCCGGCACCCGGTTGATACCGACATCGATGACCGTCGCCCCCGGTTTGATCCAGTCGCCCCGTATCATCTGCGCACGCCCCACGGCGGCGACCAGGATATCCGCCGTCCGGCAGACGGCCGGCAGGTCGGCGGTGCGCGAATGGGCGATGGTCACCGTGCAGTCGGCCGACAGCAGAAGCTGCGCCATCGGCTTGCCGACGATATTGGACCGCCCGACGATCACCGCGTTCAATCCTGTAAGGTCGCCGAGCCGGTCTTCAAGCAGCATCAGGCAGCCGAGCGGCGTGCACGGCACCATCCCGCCGCGCCCGGTCGCCAGAAGGCCCACATTCCGAAGGTGGAACCCGTCGACGTCCTTGGCCGGATCGATGGCGTCGATCACGGCATGGGGATCGATCTGATCGGGCAGGGGAAGCTGCACGAGAATACCGTTGACGGCGGGGTCGCGGTTCAGTTTGTCGATGACCGCCAGCAGATCCTTTTGCGAGGTGTCGGCGGGGAGCGTTTCGCCCAGCGAATTCATGCCTGTTTCGACGGTCTGCTTGTTCTTGTTGCGCACATAGACCTGGCTTGCCGGATCTTCCCCGACCAGCACCGCGGCGAGACCCGGGACGATCCCATGGCCGGCTTTCAGCTTTGCCGTTTCTTCCGCGACGCGGGCGCGCAGGCGTTCGGCGAAGCTCTTGCCGTCAATACGTTTTGTCGCGTGTTCTGCCTCGGACATTCCCGTGCTTTCTGTCGTCATACCCGTGCCGGTTGCCGGCTGCGCCCCGGAGGACGATCGCCGGAAACAGGTTCTAGCGGGCGAAATCGAAAATGAGATCGCGGATGAAATACAACAGCAGGATCAGCACCACCGGCGACAGATCCAGCCCGCCCATGTTCGGCAGCAGACGCCGGATGGGGCGCAGCGCCGGTTCGGTGAGCTTGTAAAGCGTGTCCACGATCATATAGACGACACGGTTCGATGTGTTGATCACGTTGAAGTTGATCAGCCAGCTCGCGATCACGGCGAGAAACAGGATCCAGATATAGAGAGAGACAACGTTGTCGATCAGATTCAGGACGGCGGTCATGTCGAATTCCGTGTTTTCCGTGGTTTCCGGGGCTTCGAGAGCGTGCGAAGCGGTCGCGGGAGCCTAGCGATGCCGCGATTCGGACGCAAGCGGCGAGCGTGTCTTCAAATCCTTTCGAAACCCTTTCTGACTGCTTGACAGACAGGGGTCCCGAAACCATTATCCGCCCCGCCCGGCCCTGAAAGGGACCGGCACGGTGGGGCCGTAGCTCAGCTGGGAGAGCGCAGCGTTCGCAACGCTGAGGTCGGGAGTTCGATCCTCCTCGGCTCCACCAATTTTTCGTTGGGACCTTTCCCGATCCTCCGTCATTGTTCTTATCATTCTCTTTTTTCGCTGCATCCGGCCCTCCTTCGACTTCGGCGCGGGATCGTCGGTGTCGTTTCTTGCGGTCGAAAACAACAAACACAAAAAAACAACCCCATGCACCCGAAGGGATGATGCGCCGCACTTTCTCCGCGCCACTCTTCGAGGCCGGCAATGTGCAGAAGTGCTGCGGCGATCGCCGCGCTGTCCATGAATCGGCGCGGGCGATCAGGAGTCGGAATGCTCTTCGGGCCCTGTGATGGGCCCCGCATGATCGGTTATCGATTGTACGGCGACAAAAGCGGCTACATTTCCGTTGGTATCAAGCGTGGGTCTGATCGATACGTGATTGAGGAACTGACTGCCGTCTTTCCGGTAATTCACGATCCGGACTTTTACCGGCAGGATATTCTCGAGCGCGTGGCGGATAACGGCGACCGAGTCCGGGTCCGTGAGCGGGCCCTGGAGGAAACGACAGTTCCGGCCGATAATCTCCGACCGGGAATAGCCTGTCATTTTTTCAAATTCGGGCGTCAAGTAAACGATCGGGTTGTCCGGCAGGTTCGGGTCCGTGATGACACAGGACCGTGCGAGTTCCTGCGTCGAAATCAGTTGCATCGCCTGGTCCAGGGTCAGGGCGCGGTCGTTTGCCATAGGACCTTTGAGTATGGCGCGCGCTGCGGGAAACCGCATTTCCACCGTCGTGCCGTCACCCACCGTACTGATTAGCTTGAGCGAACCCCCATGCATTTCGGCGAAAGAGACCGTCAGGGGCAGGCCGAGACCCGTGCCCTCGTATTTCCGGCTGAGGCCTGAATCCGCTTGCTCGAAAGGCGCCAGGTTTCGCTCGATATCGTCGCTTGCGATGCCGATTCCCGTATCGGAGACCCGGATGATGTGACCGTCCTCCGCCGAGAAATTGGCGGCTATCGTTACCATCCCGTGTGAGGGCGTGAACTTGATCGCATTCGCTATCAGATTGGTGAGCATTTGTCCCAGCTTGAGCTCGTCGCCCAAAAGAAACGGCAGGTCGTCCGCGAAAAGGGTCGATACCGTGAGGTCCGCCTTTTCCGCCTGAACCGACAGGCGCTGGATGATCGTCCGGACGATCATGGGGATATTGACGGGCGCTTCGTTGAGCTCGGACTGCCCGGCCTCGACCTTCGACAGATCAAGTATGTCATTGACGATTCTCAGGAGGTCCTGGCCGGATTTTTTGATGTCGTACGTGTATTCGCGATATACCGGTTGAGTGAATGCGCCCGGCGAGGCGTTCAACATCAGGTCGGAGAAGCCGATAATCGCGTTCAGCGGCGTCCGCAGCTCGTGGCTCATATTTGCGAGGAACTCCGATTTCGCGGTATTTGCCTGTTCCGCAGCGACTCTCGCGGCTTTCAGCTCTTCGATCCTTTCGATCTGATCCGTGATATCGGTGGTCGTACCGCGATAGCTGGTGAAGTTTCCATCCCTGTCGAAGACGGGATTCCCGCTTATCTGCCGGTGCTGGCGCCGGCCGTTTTCGTCGACATAGTGATATTCGAAGTGACGGAACGGTTCATGTCTTGCCAGTACCTCGCGATGGCTGTCGAATTGTGAACTATTGGCACGAAAAGGCGGGAGTTCCCAGCGTTTCAGGCCGATCAGCACGGAATGCGGAAAGACGGTTTGCTGGGTGTTCTGCGAGACATAGGTGAAACGATGATCGGCGTCTGTCTCCCAAATCCACTCTCCGCTCGCCTCGGCGATCTCCCCGGAACCGCGCTTCGCTTTCCTCGGCAACTGCGATGGCGGCTTTCAGATCTTCGATTATTCGCACCTGATGTGTGATATCTGTCACTGTCCCGCGATAGCCCCTGAAGTTGCCGTCTTTGGTAAAAACAGGGGTTCCAGTCACACGCCGGTCTTGGCGCTGCCCTTCTCGATCGATGAAAAAATACTCGAAATTCCGGAAAGGCCGGTGCTCGTCGAGCGTCTTTCTGAGATCATCAAACTGCGCGTCATCTATTTTGACATCGGGCAATTCCCATCGCGCCCGTCCGATAAGCTGAGAAGAAGTAAAACGACGATTTGATCCGTTATCGGAATGATAGGTGTAACGATGATTTTCGTCGGTTTCCCAAACATATTCTCCCGAGGCATCAACCAGGTCACGAAACCGCACCTCGCTCTCCTCGGCGACCGAAACGGCGGTTTCGGCCTCGCGCAAGGCGACCTGCAGTTCCAGTTCGTCAAAGACGATCGCGGCAAGGGCCGTGATATGTTCCTTCCATGTGTCGGGAATCTGCCGGACCTCGGGATACAGCGCGCACAGCGTTCCGACCCGGTAGCCCTTTCTCGTTATCAGCGGCGCCCCCAAATAGGTACGTATATGGGGATGACCCGTAACCAGCGGGTTATCCCGGAACCGGTCGTCGGTTGTCGCATCCGCGACAATGAACAGATCGTCCTGGAGAATCGTATGGGCGCAGAAAGCAATGTCTCTAGGAGTTTCCGTCGCCTCCAGCCCGACACGGGATTTGAACCATTGGCGGTCCGTATCGACCAGCGAAATCAGGGTAATCGGCGCTTCGCAAATGTCCCGGGCGAGCTTGGTGATGCGGTCGAATTTCTGTTCGGGGGGCGTGTCGAGGACGGCATATCGGTCCAGCGCAGCGATGCGTGCCGCTTCATCGGGTGGAAAGTCAGTCACTGCGCCAGCTCCTCACTACAATCGCGAACGATGCCCGGTAACCGGGCGCATTGTCGGTTTCGTATGGCGGGGGTGAGATATGCAGACTGGTTACAAGACCATCCATCAACAGCGTCTGCCAACGACTATCGATGGATTAACCACGTTCCAATACAATCGACCCCTGGAACGCCAAATCGTTGTTAACCACACTATGTTAATGAGATTGAATTGCCATATTTATTGTAAATTTTTGTAATTATTTTTTATAATAAAATATGAAATCTCCCTATTTTTTAATGAAAAATTAAAATTTACGAATTATAATTAACATTTATCTCAAAAAGAAAAATATATCTCGTTTTGTTTAATTCCATTTAAGATTAATATTTTACAAAAAATTTGGAATAAATAATTTTTAATCATAAAGAAAATATTATTATTCTCCCGTGATTATTTTCGAGGTTGAATCTTTTCTAAGTGAAAAATCTATCTAGATCATAGGTGGCGCTCTGTTTGGCGGGAATGGCTTTGCAGAATGACGTTTCCGCCCGCATCCGGACCACCTTCGGAATAGTCGCTCCTGCCGAGGCGTTCTATACTGCCCCTCCCCGGTCCCGCGGGGGGCTGCAGGTCATAAATAGAAAAGCGCGCCACGCGCAGGAGGATGGGTGAATCCGTGCTGACACATGAAAGGAACATGCTGGTAACCGAAACCGGTCCCGGCACCCCGATGGGAAACCTGTTCCGCCGATACTGGATACCCTTCCTGCTTTCCGAGGAAGTGGCCGAGAGGGACGGACCGCCCGTCCGCGTCAAACTGCTGTCCGAACGCCTGATCGCTTTCCGCGACAGCGAGGGCCGGATCGGCCTGATAGAAGAATTCTGCGCGCACCGGCGCGTGTCGCTCTGGTTCGGGCGCAACGAGGAATCGGGCATTCGCTGTCCCTACCATGGCTGGAAATTCGACGTCAGCGGGAAATGCCTGGAAATTCCGTCGGAGCCGCCCGAAAGCCGCTTCTGCGACGAAGTCGCGCTGCAATCCTATCCCTGCGTGGAACGCGGCGGGATCGTCTGGACGTATATGGGGCCGCCCGAAGATCAGCCGTCGCCGCCCGCCTTCGAATGGACGACCGTGCCTGCGGATCAGCGTTATCATTCCAAGCGGTTGGAGGAATGCAACTACCTGCAGGCGCTGGAAGGCGGGATCGATTCCAGCCATGTCGCGTTTCTGCACAGCGGCGAGTTGCGCAGCGATCTGCTGCATCACGGATCGAAGGGTTCTGACTATCACCTGTCCGATCTGACGCCGAAATTCGACGTCGTCGAATCGCCGGGCGGGCTGAATATCGGCGTGCGCCGCAATGCGGGACCGGAAAACTATTACTGGCGGATCACGCCGTGGATCATGCCGTGGTACACGATCGTGCCGCCCTACGGCGACAACCCCCTGCACGGTCATGCCTGGGTGCCGATCGACGACGAGAACTGCTTTGCGTGGACATTCTCCTACCATCCGTCGCGGCCCCTGAACGCGCTGGAGCTCGGCGTCATGCGCGACGGCGGCAGCCTCCACGTGCAGTTGATACCGGGGACCTTCCGCCCGGTGATGAACCGCGATAACGACTACATGATGGACCGCGCCGCGCAGAAAGCGGGGAAGACGTTCAGCGGCGTCAGGGGTATCGCCATGCAGGATGCCTCCCTGCAGGAGAGCATGGGGCGCATCTCCGACCGCAGCCGCGAGAACCTGGTGATGACGGACAAGGCGATCTTCATGGTGCGCCGCCAGTTGCACGATGCGGCTTTGGGGCTCGAAAAAGGTAAAACGCCGCCCGGACTGGATGAAGCCTCCCAGGCCGTGCGGTCCGCCTCGTTCGAACTGTCCCGCGACATACCTTTCACCGAAGCGCCGGGGGAGCCGATGAAGGTGAAAAAAGGCGTCGCCCATACGTCGATCTGATACGGCGGTGAACAGCATGCTCCCGGCCGCGGCGCGATCGGAGCGACAATCAGAAAATCAACGGAGAAAAACATGGCTGACGAACTCGATCCCAGAGCGGCCGGCGCGCGCCGGCGGGAGAACAAGGTCTGCGTGGTGACGGGAGCGGGGCAGGGCATCGGCCGGGCGATCGCCCGCCGGCTCGGTCAGGAAGGCGGTAAAATCGTCGTTGCCGACCGCGTCGAGGAAGGCGCCACCCAGACGACCGAAGAACTGCGCGCGCACGGCGTCGATGCGGTCATGTCGATTGTCGATCTTTCCACGTTCTCGGGCGCGGAAGAAATGATGGCGACGGCGGTCGACGCGTTCGGCCGGATCGACGTGCTGGTGAACAATGTTGGCGGCACGATCTGGATCAAACCGTTTCATCTCTATACCGAGGAAGAGATACGTCTGGAACTGGACCGCTCGTTGCTGCCGACGCTGTGGGGGTGCCGGGCGGTGCTGCCGATCATGATGGAACAGGAGGCCGGCTCCATCATCAATATCGGCTCGCAGTCCGTGCGCGGCCTCTACCGCGCGCCGTATGCGTCGAGCAAGGGCGGTATCCTGACGCTGGGTAAGGTGATTGCCATGGAATACGGGCGCTACGGTATACGCGTGAACACGGTTTCGCCGGGCGGCACCGATATTCCGGACAGGATCACCTCGCGGCTGTCGCTCGGCGGCGGCGTGATGGCGGAGGACCTGGCGCAGGCACAGGCCGATGAATTCCGCGGCGAAATGGTGGCCGACATCCGCACCCAGCAATCCCTCCGACGGCGCGGCGTACCGGACGAACACGCGGCCGCCGTCGCCTTTCTGGCGTCCGACGATGCGAGCTTCGTGACGGGCGACGTGATCAATTGCAGCGGAGGCCAGTCTTAGGGGCCGGTCCTGGGAGCTATGCCTACCGCGCCCGTCGCTCGCCGACCCAGATGCCGGCTTTGGCCGCCCGGGCGGCATTTTCCTCCGCCAGGTACGGTGCCGGGGGCCGCCTGTCGGCGACGGCCCATCCCTGACGCACCATCGCGGCATTGATATCCGGCCCGTTGGTGCCCGCAAGCCGGCAGATTGCGGCGATGCGCCCGTCGGTATCGGTCGTCACGATCCGGCAATGGACCCACTGGCGCTCGACGATCGCCGACAGGCCGAAGGTCGCATTCTGGCCGCAGGACCATTTTTGCCCGGCGGCCTCGCAGAGCTGGTCCTTCTCCGGCGCGTCGATGCCGAAAAGATCGATCCGCCTGCCGGAGATATCGATCGTATCGCCGTCGACAATGTCCGCTTTGCCGACGAGTGTGTCGCCGCCAATTGCAGGTAGGGTGGGCGATGGCGTTGCCTGTGCCTGCACCGGCATCGGCGCCATCAGCAAAACGGCCAGGGCCAGAAGTTTCATATACGATTTCATTCCGTGGCTTTCCCTGTCCCGGGCACTGGTTCTGGTTCAATCCCGGAATCTGGCATCAATCGAGGTTCGCGCGCCAGCGGTCGGTCAGGCGGAAGACGGTGAAGGCCGCCGACCATGCCATCATCAGCAGGCCCATCAGAGCCTCGAAACCGCAGATCGTGCGCATATGGCCGGTCGGCACGATCTCGCCGTAGCCGAGCGTGGTGTAGTTGACGAGCGAAATATACAGGTAATCCTCGGCGCTGCCGTCGAAGGCGCCGGTCAGATCGCCTAGCGCGAAGATTTCGCGGGCAACGTAAAGCCCGCCGGCGAATATCCAGACTTCGAGCGAATGCGCGGCGAACAGGGCGAAGACGCCGAGCAGCAGGCCGAGCCGGGTCGGCATCCTGTGTGTCCGGCCGAATTTGGTCAGCCAGGACATGGTTTCGAAATGCACGAGAATGACAAGCGCGCTGACAATGGCTGTAATGGCGGTAGCGGCGAGCATTCAGTATCCCCTTCTGGGCGATCCGCAGGCTATCGTGAGTGGCCGCGTTCTGAAAGGCTGTTTCGCTTGCCGAATGCGGCTGATGGGAGTGTCCCGCGGTGCACCTGTATCCGGTGAATCGAAAAGGGGCGGATCATCAGACCCGCCCCTGAACGTCCGTTTGCTGATTTCCGCTATTTCATGCCGTCCAGATCGGCGAGCACCTGGGCGGGGTGATCCGCCGGGGTTACCGCGTCATAGGAAGCAGCGACCTTGCCGTCGGGGCCGATCAGCACCGACTTGCGCGGCGATCGCGGGCTGTCCGGTTCGGATACGCCATAGGCAATCGACACCGCACCGTCCTCGTCGCTCAGGAGGTCATAGGGAAAAGAGAATTTCGCACGGAACGCACCATTGTCTGCGGGGCTGTCATAGCTGACGCCGAGAATGGCCGCGTTACGGTCTTCAAAGTCCTGGATTCGATCACGGAACCCGTTGCCTTCGATCGTTCAGCCGGGTGTATCGGCTTTGGGATACCACCAGAGCAGGACGTAACGGCCGGTGAAATCGTCTTTTTTCACCGCAGACCCGTCCTGGTTCGGGAGGCTGAAATCCGGCGCGTCAACGCCCGCGGCAATCAATGCCATTCAGAATTCTCCATCGGTTAGGGTTTACACCCCAAGCCTAACATTCCCCGGCCGATTACGGAATGCGGCCATAAAAAAATCCCGGTGACAGGCACCGGGATTTTGTGGGTCGTAATTTCAGAAGTCAGACGAAATCAGGCTCGCTGCGTTTCCGGCAGCGCAGGCAAAGACGATTGTGCCATCCCTCGCTTGCAAATTTTTCACCGCATGACATGCATTTGCGGTCGGTCGGAACGTCAGTGGCCGCGCGGTGGTCCATGACAAGTTCTTCAGCATCCAATGAACCGGTGTTCGATTCGCTCATTTAATGGCTCCCTCTTTGCGTCGTCGGTTGTGAGTAAGTCTTCAGTACGTAATTTTGTCCCGGCCGCCTTTTAAAGTGGCCTGTTATTGAAACCCGCGCTCATTGGCACAATGCCTTCGGCAATACCCTGTTCAGATCAAATTTTAACTGGGCCGTCCCTTCCTGAGCTGAAGGGAGGTCACTGCGGTATTGCTATTTTCTTCTGTCCCATCCTGCTGCTGTATTCAGCCGGAAGCGATTTCCGGCCAAATCCCTGTAACGGACGGCACCCCTGATTTCAGGGTGCGCCGACGGGAGACAGAATATCACGGGTTTGGCTTTTCGGGGTAATGAATCTGTAAAAATTTTTGAATTTTAACCAAAATTAACCCCCGCCGGAGCGCACCGGCAGGATTTTCCGGGGTTCGGGCGGGGGTATTCGGGAGCTGGTTAAATCCGTCCCGGCCGGTGGCGGGTCAGAAGGTCTCGCTGCCGGGGATGGCGGCGATCGCCTCTACCGCGACCTCTCGGTCCTGGGCGCCCGAGCCGGACCCCACGCCGACGGCGCCGATGCAGTGACCGTCCACGATAATCGGCAGCCCGCCCGGCAGATTGATCCGCTGGCCGTCGGTGCCGAGGGCGAGTTTGATGGCGACGTCATCCTGCATCCCGCCCGTCGGCGCGCCGTAACAGGCGGCGGTCTTGGCCTTGCGCAGGGATGTTTCAAGCGACATGTGGAACGCGCCGTCCATGCGGACGAATGCCAGCAGGTGCCCGCCGGCATCGACGACGGAAATGCATTGCGGCTGACCCATCGCGGTCGCTTTCGCGATCCCGGCATTCAGGGCCGCAAGGGCGCCTTCATGGGTCAGTTTCAGGGAAGCGGAAGTCTCGGCCATTGGTACTCTCCTCGGTTTCGTTACGGTGATTTCTGGTGCGGGGAGTTTTCCAGTTCCCTATCCGCGATGCAAGAGAGGCCGCCGACTTCGCGCTGCCCGGTTTCCGTTCTCCGCGACGGCGGCTGATGTTCGCGGGATGGCTCAGCCGTTACCGCGTTCAAGCGCGTGTATCTCGGCGCCAGCCGCGATCTCGTCCATCTCGGCACCTTCGCCAAGCTCGATCTGCTCGATCTTTTCGCCCCGGCTCATGACCTTGCCGGTTGAAATTTCGATTTCGCCGATGTCTTTTTCGGCCTGCCTGAAGTGTTTCTTCAGATTGCCGACGCGTTCGTCGATCCGTCCCACATCGATCAGCATCTTGCGGACTTCGGTCTGGATGACGCCGGCCTGTTCCTGCATCGATGCGTCCTTGAGGACGGCGCGGATCGTGTTGAGGGTCGCCATCAGCGTGGTCGGCGACACGATCCATACCTTCGCACGATGGGATTTTTCGACCGTCGCCGGATGGTTGGCGTAAAGCTCCGCATAGACCGCTTCGGACGGCAGGAACATCAGGGCGGATTCAGCGGTTTCCCCCGGCACGATATAGCGGTCGGCAATATCGCGCACATGTTTCAGGACATCTGCCGCAAAGGCGCGGGAATACTGGGTCCTGGCATTGTCGTCCTTCGCGTTACGCAACGCGTGATAGCTTTCCAGCGGGAACTTCGCATCGACCACGATCGCCCCCGGCGGGTTGGGCAGCATCAGCAGGCAGTCGGCGCGTTTGCCACTGCTCAGGGTCTGTTGGAAGGAATAGGCCGACGGCGGCAGGGCGGACTGCACCAGATCCTGCAACTGCACCTCGCCAAAGGCGCCGCGGGCATGCCGGTTGGACAGCACGTCCTGCAGCTGGACCACCTGTTCGGAAAGCCCGGTGATGTTTTTCTGGGCGACGTCGATCACCGCCAGGCGTTCCTGAAGCTTGCTCATCGTTTCCGACGATTTGACGCTGGACTGCTGAAGCGACTCCCCGACTTTCCTGGTGACGTCGGCAAGCCGCGCTTCGAGCGTCTTGGTGATCGCGATTTCCTGATTCTGCAGGCGTTCCGACAGGGCTTTCTGGCTCGCGGCATCGGCCTCGGCGATCTGCGACAGGCGCCCGGCCAGTTCCGCCTGGGCGGCGACCAGCCGTTCGGTCATTCGCGTCATCTGCTCTGCCTGTTCGTCCGCCCGGCCGCTATTGCGGCCGTTGCCGCGAAGCAGGACGAATGCCATGACGCCGAGGGCGGCGGCAGCGATGAACAGCGCGATAATCGTGACAGGTTCCATCAACGGAACATAACACGAACCTGCAGGGCAGTGGCGAATCGCATGGGACCGCCGGCATGTCCGATATCGGGCAAAGCCCGGACTTGACCCTGCGGGCGCAACCGCATACCTAACGCTTTCTATTGATAAGGTATTTCGTCCCGATGGCCCTGCTGCCCATCATCACCGCGCCCGATCCGCGCCTCAAAACCGTTGCATCGCGCATCGACGCTGTCGATGACGATATCCGGCGGCTCATGGATGACATGCTGGAAACCATGTATGCCGCCCCCGGCGTCGGTCTGGCGGCGCCGCAGGTGGGTGTGTCCAAACGGGTGATCGTCGCCGATGTCGCGCGCTCGGGGGAGCCGCCGCAGCCGATGCAGATGGCAAACCCCGAAATTATCGACGCATCCAGCGAGCGCAGCGTCTTCGAAGAAGGCTGCCTGTCCCTGCCGGAGCACTATGCCGAGGTAAAACGGCCCGAACGCGTCCGCGTGCGCTATCTCGACCGAGAGAACGAGATTCGGGAACAGGATATGGACGGGTTTCTCGCGACCTGCATCCAGCACGAGATGGACCATCTCGACGGCATCCTGTTTGTCGACCATATCTCGAAGCTCAAACGCGGTATGATCATGCGCAAGCTCACCAAGCTCAAGAAACAAGACGTCAGCGCCGGCGCCTGAGGGAGACTCCCAATGCGTCTGATCTTTATGGGGACGCCGGATTTCGCGGTCCCGGCACTCGCCGCGCTTATCGACGCCGGTCACGACGTGATCTGCGTCTATTCCCAGCCGCCGCGGCCCGCCGGGCGCGGCCACAGGGAAAAGCCGTCCCCCGTCCAGGTCTTTGCCGAGGAGCACGGGATAGAGGTCAGATACCCCGCCAGCCTGAAGGATGCCGGCGCCCAGGCGGCGTTCGCCGCGCTCGACGCGGATGTCGCCGTCGTCGCCGCCTACGGGCTTATCCTGCCCAAAGCGGTCCTCAATGCGCCGTCTCTCGGCTGTATAAACATTCACGCCTCGCTGCTGCCGCGCTGGCGCGGGGCCGCGCCCATCCAGCGGGCGATCCTCGCCGGCGATACCGAAACCGGCGTCACCATCATGCAGATGGATGAAGGGCTCGATACCGGGGCCATGCTGGCATCGGCAAGGGTCCCCATCGGCGACAAAACCACGGCGGCAGAGCTGCACGACGCGCTCGCGGCACTCGGCGGGGACCTGGTCGTGCAGGTCCTGTCGGGCGATTTCCCGTCACCGGTGCCGCAACCGGAAGACGGTGCGACCTATGCGCCGAAGCTCGACCGGGCGGAAGGCCGGATCGACTGGACCGAGAGCGCGGCGGCCCTCGATCTGAAAATCCGCGCGCTGAACCCGTGGCCGGGTGTCTGGTGCGAGCGGGACGATGCGCGCCTGCGCGTGCTGGCAGCAACGCCGGTGCCGGGGTCGGGCGCGCCCGGGGCGGTGATCGACGCGCCGCTCACCGTCGCCTGCGGCGACGGGGCGCTCCGGCTTGAGCGGGTACAGCGCGCCGGTAAATCGGCGATGGCCGCGGACGAATACGTGCGCGGCAATCCGGTCCCGGCAGGAACCGTTCTGCAATGACCCGCTGGCGGGTCCTCATCGAATATGACGGCGGTCCCTATGTCGGCTGGCAGCGCCAGAAGAACGGTCCCTCCGTGCAGCAGGCAATCGAAGAGGCCGTGTTCAGCTTCTGCGGGGAGCATACCCGGGTCTACGGGGCGGGGCGCACGGATGCCGGCGTGCACGCCTTCGGCCAGGTGGCGCACATCGATATCGAGCGGCCGACGACCGCCGACACCGTGCGCGATGCGATTAACGCCCATCTCCGTGACGAGCCGATTTCGGTCCTCGAGGCGCGGATTGCGCCGGAAGGCTTTCACGCGCGGATTTCGGCCTGCGAGCGGGTCTATCTCTATCGGATTCTCAATCGACGGCCGCCGCCGGCCGTCGATCTGGGGCGGGTATGGCATATCCCCTGGCCGCTCGATGCCGACGCCATGCATCACGCCGCCCAACGCCTCATCGGAACCCATGACTTCACCAGCTTCCGGGCCACCGCGTGCCAGGCGAAATCGCCGGTAAAGACGCTCGATGTGTTCGATGTGCGCCGGGCAGGCGACGAGATTCATTTTCATGCCCGTGGACGGTCGTTCCTGCATCACCAGGTACGCAATATCGTCGGCACGCTGGAACGGGTCGGCGCGGGAAGACTGACCGCCGATGACGTGTCGGCGGCACTGGAAGCCCGGGACCGCGCGGCGGCGGGCGCCACGGCGCCGCCAGAGGGATTGGCGCTGGTGTCCGTGGGATATCCGGACGACTGAATGCAGCGCCGGGGCGCAGGTTGTCAGGCGACCGACAGATACATTGAACGGCTGACAAGGCTGAGGCCGACGGCAATCGTGAAATCAATCACGACGACCAGAACGGCGACGGGGAGCGTTACATCCAGCATCGTTCTGGCGATAAAGCCCTGATAGAAAAATATCGCGAATGTCGCGACCAGGATGATCAGCGCGCCGAGCCCTTCCGGCACGGTGCCGCTCGCCGAAAAGGCCGAGACGCCGAGAAAAAGATAAGCCTGGAGGACGATGGCCCAGTTCCAGGCCGTGACAAACCGGAAATAATTCCGGTCGGCTTTTACCGTATCCGTGAAGGCGACCATGACCAGCGGGAACGCCACCCAGCCGATTACATAGGTAATCAGTTCGACCGACAGGATGCGGAACGCCCCCGCATCCACCGGGTGCTCCGTAAAGCCCAGCAGCACCAGAAGCGTGTAGCCCGGCAAGGCAAGCCAGGCGGCATTGAACGATTTCCAGAACGCCGCCGGGGTATTTTCGAAGAAATGAGCGCCCGCGCGGTCGAGCGACGCCAGGCGCCACGCGCCATAGAGCGCGACGGAAATTTCGCGGATGCTGGCCATGCCGGCGCTTAACCGCGCGCCGTGAAATATCCGTCGAGGATCGCCGCGTAAATGTCGGCCAGCGCGCGAATGTCCGAAACGGCGATCCGTTCGTCTACCTTGTGCATGGTCTGGCCGACCAGGCCGAATTCCGCGACCGGGCAGTAATCCTTGATGAACCGGGCATCCGACGTGCCGCCCGACGTGCTGAGCTCGGGCTCGACGCCGGTGACATCCTTGACCACCCGCGACATCAGCGCGCTGAAGTCTCCCGGCGGGGTCAGGAACGCTTCACCCGATATCTTGACGTCGAGATCGTATTGTCCGCCGACCGCCCGGCATTGTTCGTGCAGCCAGTCGGTCAGGCTCGCACCGGTATGGAGATCGTTGAAACGGATATTGAAACCTGCCGTCGCCTGGGCGGGCGTGACGTTGGTTGCCGGGTTGCCCGTGTCGATCGTGGTCAGCTGCAGGTTCGACGGCTGGAAGTGATCCGTGCCGTCATCCAGTTTCGTGTTGGCGAGCGCATCGAGGATGGCGATCAGCCGGGGCAGGGGATTGTCGGCGAGGTGCGGGTAAGCGGTATGTCCCTGCACGCCGGTGACGGTGAGCGTGCCCGTCATGCTGCCACGCCGCCCGATCTTTATCATCTCGCCGAGTTTCAGCGGGTTCGTCGGCTCGCCCACCAGGCAGACGTCAATGACCTCGCCATTCTCTGCCATCCAGTCGAGAACCTTGGTGGTGCCGTTGACCGCGGGGCCTTCTTCGTCGCCCGTGATCAGCAGGCTGATCGATCCGCACACAGTGCCGGCGGCGATGGCGCGCGACGCTGCCTCGACGAACGCGCCCACCGCGCATTTCATGTCGGTTGCCCCACGGCCATACAGCACGTCGTCGATAATTTCTGCCCCGAACGGATCGACCGACCAGGAATCCGGATTGCCCAGCGGCACGACGTCCGTATGTCCGGCAAAGCAGAAATTCGGCGCATCGGTGCCGAACCGGGCATACAGATTGTCGATATCCGGCGTGTCGGTATCCGAGAATCTCAGACGGTGGCAGACGAATCCGAGGCCTTCAAGCGCGGCCTGCAAGACATCGAGGGCGCCCGCGTCCGCCGGCGTAATGCTCGGACAGCGGATCAGGTCTCGGGAAAGTTCAACGGCGTCAACGATGGCGATCAGTCCCGCAGCAGATCGTTGATCGACGTCTTGGACCGGGTCTGCTCATCCACCCGTTTGACGATCACGGCGCAGTACAGGCTGGGGCCGGGGCTGCCGTCGGGCAGCGGTTTGCCCGGCAGGCTGCCCGGGACGACGACCGAATAGGAGGGGACGCGGCCCATGTGGATTTCGCCGGTCGCCCGGTCGATGATCTTGGTCGACTGACCGAGGAACACGCCCATGGACAGCACCGAGCCCTCTTCGACGATCACTCCCTCGGCGACCTCGGACCGGGCGCCGATGAAGCAGTTGTCCTCGATGATGACCGGATCGGCCTGAAGCGGCTCCAGAACGCCGCCGATGCCGACGCCGCCCGAAATATGACAGTCCTTGCCGATCTGCGCGCAGGACCCGATCGTCGCCCAGGTATCGACCATCGTGCCGGAATCGACATAGGCGCCGAGGTTCACGAAGCTCGGCATCACGATCACGTTCGGGGCGAGAAAGGCCGACCGGCGCACGGTGCAGTTCGGAACGGTACGGAATCCGGCTGCGCGGAATTTTTCTTCATCCCATCCGGCGAATTTCGACGGTACCTTGTCGAACCAGGCGCTTTCCCCGAGACCCGGGAAAGACGGTCCGCCCGGCAGCGGGGCCATGTCGTAGATACGGAACGACAGCAGCACGGCTTTTTTAAGCCACTGGTTGACGGTCCAGCCGCCGGCGCCTTTCTCGGCGACCCGAAGCTTGCCCGAATCAAGTCCTTCCAGGGCCGCTTCGATTGCATCGCGCGCGGCACCCGTGATCTGCGGCGTTATCGAATCGCGGTCTTCCCACGCCTGGTCAATGGATTGTTCGAGTGCTGTATCGTTCATGTTTTTTTAGCCCTGTGCCTGAATTTCCGGCAGGAATATAGAGCATTTTGATCGACCGTGGAAACGGCTCAGCCGCTATTTCCCACATTTCGCAGCCAGGCCGTCAGATCATCGGTGATATGGTCGATATGATCCGTTTCCGTGACGTCCTTCGCCCAGCTCGTCTCCGTCCGCACCCAGACTGTGGTCATCCCCAGCTCGGCCGCCGGTTCCAGATTTCGGGCAATATCCTCGACCATCACCGCCCGCGTCGGATCGACGTCGTGCAGGTCGCAGAGACGCCGATAGGAATCGATCGCCGGTTTCGGGACGTAATCGGCATCCCCGATGTCGTAGACGGCGTCGAAATGCGCCGTGATGCCGATACGCTCCATCACCTCGCGTGTGTGCTCGGTAAAAGCGTTGGTATAGATGATCTTCCGGCCGCCGAGCCGGTTCAGCGTATCCGCCAGCTCCGGATCGGGCGCGACTTCGGACAGGTCGAGCTGCGACAGATGGGCGATATAGTCCTGCGGATCGAGGCTGTGTTCCAGCATCAGGCCGCGCAGGGTCAACCCGTGGGTGCGGAAATATCCCTTCTGTATCAGGCGGGCTTCCGCGCGATCGACGTTCAGGAAATCGCTGATGAAGGACCCCATCAGGTGGTCGATCTGGGCCAGCATAGCCGGGCTGGTGCGGTAAAGCGTGTTGTCGAGATCGAATATCCAGGTGTCGATGGCGCTGGAATCGATGTTTTTCGGGGGAGTAGGGCGGTTTTTGTCCATGGTCCGAATGTGGCGTGTGATCCGGGGCGACGCAAGGAATCGTTAAGCCCCGGTTGATAGGATGCATGACGGGCTCAAATATACCTTCAGGATGAAATCCGACCGATGGCGCAACCGCAGGCACAACCCGAATACGTGGATACGCTGAAAAAAGAACGTGACCGTTTCGTCGCGCTCGCTTTCTGTGCCGCGGATATCCTGTTCGAGGTCGACGAGAACCAGTCGATTACCTATGCGGCGGGTGCCACCAAGGCGCTGACGGATTACGAGCCCCACGACGTCATCGGAAAGGCATTTATCGACCTGATCGATTCGGCGGAGCGCGACTATGTCCGCCGGCGGCTGGAAAGGCTGGGTTCGGCGAACCGCCTCGAGCCCATGATGTTGCGGCTGGCCGGTCCCAAAGGCCCGACCCCGCGGCTGATGCTGACCGGTTATCACCTGCCCGATCTGCCAGGATCGTTTTTCTTTGCGCTTCGGCTTGTCAGCAAAGACGAAAAGCTGGCGGACAGCAACGATCCGAGGCGGGATACGGAAACGGGCCTTCTCAACAAGGAGGCGTTCGCCGAATTCGCCGCCCAGCGCATCACCGACGCAGAGGCCGAAGGCGAAGAACTTCAGGTCACGATGCTCCGTCTCGAGGATATGGGAGCGCTTCGCACCCGTCTGGATGAAGAAGCCGACAGGGATCTGATGCGGACCCTGGGCTTGTGTTTTGACGACGGTGCCGGCGACCGGGACGTCGCGGCGAAGTTCGACGACGAGAACTATGGCGTCCTCCATGACGACACGTTCGATATTACGGCCCTTCGGGATCGCCTGACGCTACATCTGAAGGCGGCGGATCCGAGCGGCGTCGGCATTCGCGTCAACAGCAGCACGGCGCCCGCCGACCTGAAAGGCGCCGATCCCCGCGATGCGGTGAAGGCGTTTCTCTATACGATCAATCACTATTGCGCGGACCCGAGCAGCGAACCCGCTATCCGGAGTCTTGGCGAAAATCTCGAAACGCTTCTCGCAGATACATCCGCGAAGATGGTCGAGTTCCGCGAAATGGTGTCTGCGGACAGTTTCGATGCGGTCTTTCAGCCCATTGTCGGTCTGACGACGAGACAAATCCACCACTACGAAGTGCTGGCCCGCTTTGCCGGCGGGCTCGACAGGTCGCCCTATGAACTGATCACGTTCGCCGAGAATATGGGGCTGATCTGCGATTTCGATTTCGCCATGTTCCGGAAGGTCATCGGCCTTCTGCGCGGATGGCGGAAGAAAGGCCAGGTATTCAACCTGGCGGTGAACCTGTCCGGCCGTTCCATTGAAAACCCCGCTTTCGTCGAAGCCCTGCTGAAGCTGCTTGCGAAACACGACACCCTGAGCAGCCAGATATCCATCGAAATTACGGAATCGGCCAAAATCCACGACCTGACCCGCGTGAACGGCATCATCCAGAAACTTCGCACTGCCGGACACGAGGTCTGCCTTGACGATTTCGGCGCCGGGTCGGCCGCGCTGCGGTATCTGCATGCGCTCGATGTCGATATCGTCAAGATCGACGGGGCGTATATCCAGGAAGCGCATAACGACTGCAAGCTGCGCGCCTTTATCAAGGCGATTGCCGGACTCTGCCACGAGCTCGATATCGATACGATCGCTGAAATGGTCGAAGAGGAAGCCACCGTCGAGTTCCTGAAAGACTGCGGCGTTCCCTATGCGCAGGGTTACCTCTACGGAAGGCCCTCCCCCGACATTTTCAGCTTCGCGCCGAAAAGAACGGCTAAGAAAAAGGTCCTGGGCGGCGGCTGGAGCCGCAAGTCCGGCGCCGGCGGTTGATGCGATGCTGTTCGGATTGCTCAAAAGCCGCCCGACGACCGACACGCCCCCTGCAAGCGCTGTTCAGGAACCATCGGCAAACGCTAAATCCGGACAGACGAAGCCCGCGCCCGGCATCCCGCGATCGGGTGAAAGTCCGGACAAGGCGCTTATCGACGCCCTTGTGGAATCGCGGAGCCGTTTCAAGGAAATCGTCGAAGTTTCCGGGGATTTCGCCTGGGAGACCGACGCCGCGGGTGCGCTCGTTTTTGTCTCACCCGGGCTGACCCTCGGATATCGGCCGGAAGAACTGATCGGCGCCCCTGCGGCGCAGTTCCTGGCGGAAGGCGGCGCACATGCCGGCGAGACCCCGTTTGAAGCGCGCGCAGCGGTACGTGACGTCGATATCTGGCTTCGCGCCCGCGACGGCGACGATGTCTGCCTCAGCGCCTCGGCCGTCCCGATCGTCGATGACAAGGGCATGCACGCAGGCGCGCGGGGCGTTTGCCGGGACGTTACCGAAGAACGCCGCCAGAACGCCGCTTTCGCCGCCCTGCAGCGCAGGGAAGCCGCGATGGCCCGTATCGTGCGGGCGGCGAGCAGCGAGCTTGACCCAAACAACATTCTTGCATCTGCACTGGCGGAAACCCGCGACACGCTGGCGGCGGACTACGTCGATATCCGCCGGCCCGACGAAGAAGGCGTCTTCAGGCTGGTCGTCTGCGCGAAAGACACCGACGCCGGCGACGCGCCTGTCCTCAAGACGGTCTTCAGCCGGATGTCGGAGAGCCGGACGCTGGTGACGGCGGCGGACAGCGACAATTTCCATCTGTGCGCGCCGATTGTTTTCCAGGACATCGTGATCGGGGCGCTGCTGGTCTCGCGGACGCTCGGCGACAGCGCCTTCAGCGATGACGAGCGCCGCTTCTGCGACGAGCTTGCAAACCAGTTCGCGATTTTGATGGCCCAGGTCGACAGCCACCGAAAGCTCGAGGAAATGGCCCGGACCGATGAAATGACGGGCCTGTTGAACCGCCGGGCGTTCCTCGCCGAACTCGCCGATCGCACGGCGCGCGCCGGGGCAGGCGGGTCCGACGGATCGCTGTTTTACGTCGACCTCGATAATTTCAAGGCCGTCAACGATGTGCACGGTCACCAGCGCGGCGATCAAGCGTTGATAGCACTTGCCGACCTCCTGGTGACGCAGAGCCGCCCCGGCGACCTGGTCGCGCGGCTCGGCGGCGACGAGTTCGCCATGTGGATGGACCGGACGGATAATCCCGCCTCGAAGAAAAGAGCCAAGGATCTGATTTCCGCATCCAAGGGCCTGCGCATCTATTCCGGCACGCCCGACAAACCGCTCGGCATTTCCGTCGGCGTCGCGGTGTTCGATGCAGACGGTCCCGTCGAGTCGGTTGCCGAACTTACGGCCCGCGCGGATTCCGCGATGTACGACATCAAGCATGGCGGAAAATCCGGCTATGTCATTGCGGATGCCGCGACCGGGCCCGCCCCCGCCGCATCCGGGGAGCTTCCGCCGAACGATCTGCGGGACGCAGGATGAGCAGTCTGCTGTCGGGACTGATGTCTCTGGGCCGCCGGCAGGGCGGCGCGCTCATGGAATACGATACCGCAAAGGCGCAGGCGGCCGACCCCAGCGCGACGACCCGCCGGAAGCTGGCGAAACGGGCGAACGTTCAGCCCGAGATTCTCTATTACTTGGCGCAGGATAAGGATTCCAGGGTCCGCGCCGAAATTGCCGCCAATCCGTCAACGCCGGTTCAGGCGGACGAAACCCTGTCGAAAGACCCCGACGAAGCCGTCAGGGAGCGCGTCGCGCACAAGATCGCGGCGCTCGTCCCTGAATTGTCCGTCGACGAACGCGCGCGTGCCGGCAGTATGGTCACCGGCATTCTTGAAACCCTTGCGAGAGACGAGGCCGTCAAGATTCGCCGTGTTCTCGCGGAGTCGCTGAAAGGCGCCAAAGGCGTGCCCGTCTCGGTGGTCGAGCAACTGGCGCGTGACAGCGACGAAGGGGTCTGCGTGCCCGTCCTGGGGAACTCGCCCCTGCTCTCGGACCAATTTCTGGTCGAGATTATCGAAAGCGGTCCCGTCCGGGCGGCGCTGCATGCGATATCCCGGCGCTCGGCGCTGGGCGCGGATGTGGCGGATGCGATCGTTGCGACCGACGATACCGACGTCATCACGACCCTGCTGTCGAACAGGAGTGCCCAAATCCGCGAAGAAACCCTCGACAAAGTCATCGACAATGCATCCGACCGGGACGCATGGCACGCACCTCTGGTCGCCCGGCCGTCTTTGTCTGCACGGGCGGGCGCCGCCCTGACGCGCTTCATCACGGACGCCCTGCTTGAAACCCTGAAGGCGCGGAAAGACCTCGATCCCGGTGTCGGCGATGCGATTGACGAGGGTGTCCGGCGGCGGCTCGCGGAGACGGATTTCGGCGGCGAAGATGAAGAATCCGCTGCCGAAAAGGTCGCGCGTCTGAATGCGGAGAAAAGGCTGGGCGAGACCGACGTGAAGGCGGCATTGCTCCGCGGCGACCGGCAGTTTGTTATCGAGGCGGTCGCCGTGCTCGGCGATACCGATGTGGCCGCGGTCCGGAAGGCGTTCTCGCTGGCCAGCGCCAAGGGTGTGGCAGCGATGTCCTGGAAGGCGGGTCTGTCGGCGGAACTGGCGCACCAGATGCAGCTTCGTCTTGCGAAAGTGTCGCCGTCGGACGCGCTAAAACCGCGGAGCGGGACATACGCCATGTCGGAGAAGGACATGGCCTGGCAGATTGAATTCTTTGGCGGCTAGACGCGGAAGCGTATCGGACTAGCTTTTGGCGCGGATCATCGTACCGGCGCCGTGCTCGGTAAAAATTTCAAGCAATAGCGCGTGCGGCACGCGGCCATCCATGATGACCGATGCCTCCACACCTGCTTTTACGGCATCGAGGCATGTCTCGATCTTGGGAATCATCCCGCCCGAAATGGTCCCGTTCTTGATCAGGGTTCTGGCCTGGCGCGCGGTTATGTCCGTGATCAGGTCGCCCTTCTTGTCCAGAACGCCGGTCACGTCGGTCAGCATCAGAAGGCGGGTCGCGCCGATCGCGCCTGCGATCGCGCCCGCCGCCGTGTCCGCATTGATATTGTAGGTCGTGCCGCCCTCGCCGATGCCGAGCGGGGCGATCACCGGGATCATGTGCGATCCGGCCAGCGTGTCCAGCACCCTGGTATTGATCGCGATGGGTTCGCCGACAAAACCGAGATCCACGACTTTCTCGATATTGGAATCTGGCGATGGGTGAGCTTGCGCGCCCGGATCAGGTTCCCGTCCTTGCCGGAAATACCGACGGCGGTGCCGCCCGCGTCGTTGATCGCGGTCACGACCTCTTTGTTGATCGACCCGGCAAGCACCATTTCGACGATCTCGACGGTCCGCTTGTCGGTGACCCGCAGCCCGTCGATGAACTCGCTCTCGATTTTCAGCTGCTGGAGCATGCGGCCGATCTGCGGGCCGCCGCCATGGACGATCACCGGATTGATGCCGACCTGTTTCAGAAGAACGATATCGCTGGCGAACTGCTCGGCAAGCCTGGCATCGCCCATTGCATGCCCGCCATATTTGATCACGAACGTCTTGCCGCCGAATTCCTGAAGATAGGGCAGCGCTTCGGTAAGTGTTTCAGCGGTGCGTATCAGGGATTTGATCTCGGAAAGGTTTTTGGGCTCGTTTTTCTTGGAGTCTGCCATCATGTGCTCTCTGGATATGCTCTCTGGCACGGGGAACGGTCAGGATTAACGACCGCGTTTAGCGGATATCGGCGATCATTGCCAGTTCCGCGCGCAGGAATTCGACCCCGTGACCCTTGACCGAACTGGTCTGGACGATCACGGGATGGGCTGCGACGTGTGTCGCGATCTTTGCCCTGGTGGCCGCCAGAAGCCGCTCCATCGCGTCTTTTTTGATCTTGTCGCACTTGGTCAGCACGATCTGATAGGACACAGCGGCTTTGTCGAGGTCGTTCATCACCCCGATGTCGCTGTCCTTCAGGCCATGGCGGGCGTCGATCAACAGGCAGACACGGCGCAAGGGCGCGCGGCCGCGCAGATAGTCGAAGATCATTGCGGTCCAGCGCTCGATTTCGGTCTTGGATGCCTTGGCGTATCCGTAGCCCGGCAGATCGGCGAGCATCAACGCGTCGAGAATCTGGAAGAAATTGATCTGCTGAGTGCGGCCCGGTGTGTTCGATGTCCGCGCCAGGGTCCTGCGGCCGGTCAGCGCGTTTATCAGGCTCGATTTGCCGACGTTGGACCGCCCGACAAAAGCGATCTCGGGAATCCGGGTGTCGGGAACGCCGTCGTAATCTGCGGCGCCAGACATAAAGACCGCTTCCTGCGAGAACAGCCAGCGTCCCCGTTCGATCGAGTCTGCGTCATGTTCCTGTTCATGCCCGCTTTCCGGCGCCTCGGTCATGACCGGCAATCCTTCATCTCTCAGCGTTTTTTACGCTGACGACGGGTTTTGCCCTTGGATGACGGCGGTGTCGGACCGGGTTTCGGTGCCGGTGTTTCGTTCTCGGCGGTCTCCGCTTTTTTCTTCTTGCCGCGCGGCGGGGCCTTGGGAGGCTCCTCGTTGATCGATTCACCCGAGGCCGAAACGCCCATCTTGCGCATGATCACCCATTGCTGGGCGATCGACAGGGTGTTGTTCCATGCCCAGTAAATCACCAGGCCGGCGGGGAAGCTGCCCAGCAGGAACGTGAAGACGATTGGCAGCAGCATGAATATTTTCTGCTGCATCGGATCCGCCGGCTGCGGATTCAGCTTTTGCTGCAGGAACATCGTGATGCCCATGATGATGGGCCAGATGCCGATATTGACGATCTGCAGGCTTTGCGGGACGTCCCACTGGAACAGACCGAAGCCGAGCAGGAGACCGAGCGGATCGGGCGCCGACAGATCCTGGATCCATCCGAAAAACGGCGCATGGCGCATCTCGATTGTAACGAACAGCACCTTGTAGAGCGCAAAGAACACCGGGATCTGAATCAGGATGGGGAAGCAACCCGACATCGGATTCGCCCCTTCCTTCTTGTAGAGTTCCATCATCGCCGTGTTCTGGCGCTGGCGGTCGTCCTTGTAGCGATCCCGGATTTCGACCATTTTCGGCTGCAGTTTCTTCAGCCGGCTCATGGATTTGTATGATTTGTTCGCCAGCGGGAAAAACGCGATCTTGATCAGAACCGTCAGCAGCAGGATCGCGAGGCCGAAATTGCCGAGCAGCTGATAGAAATAATCGATCGCGTAAAAGATCGGCTTCGTCAGGAAATAGAACCAGCCGAAATCGACCATCCGATCGAACCGCGGAATGCCGAGTTTCTCCTCGTAGGAGTCCAGCAGACGGACTTCTTTGGCGCCGGCAAACAGGCGGGTCGTGAAAGCTGCCGACTGGCCGGGCGCCACGGTTTGCGATGCGGCCAGATAATCGGCCTGGAACTTGTCCTTGCGGCCGGGCGCTGTATGAACGAAGCGGCCGTTATTCACGGTTTTCTGATCGGGTACCAGCGACGTCGCAAAATACTTCGCGGTGATGCCGAGCCACTTCGCTGCGCCCTCGACGTTGCGTATTCCGCGGGGTTCGTCCGGCAGGTCGTCGTAATCGACCTCGGTCAGCGTCTCGTCGAACACGCCGATCATGCCTTCATGCAGAATCCAGAAACCGGCGGTTTCCGGAATGCCGGTGAGCGAAATTAGGCCGAACGGGTGGAGAACGGCGGTCTGGCTGCCGTTATTGGTGATCCGCTGGTCCACCGTGAACATGAAATTCCGGTCAATCGAAATCGTCTTGGCGAATTCGATACCCTGCGGATTGGTCCAGCGCAGGGTGACCGGCTCGCCGACCGACAGTGTCGATCGATCGGCCGTCCACACGGTGTCGGCATCCGGCAGGGTGATGCCGGTTGTCGTCGTCGTCCACCCGAACTGGGCGTAATAGGGGTTTTCCGTGCCGAGGGGCGACAGCATCACGATGTTTTCGCTGTCTTTCTTCAACGTCTGGCGATAGTCGAGCAGCGTGAGGTCGTCGATCAGCCCGCCTTTCAGCCGGATCGATCCGATAACCCGGCTGGTTGCAATCCTGATGCGCGGGTCGGCGGCGACGACGGCGCTGCGCGAAATGCTGCGCGGGGCGGGGGGCTGTCCTGCAACCGGCGCACCTGCGCCCGGCGGCACGGCACCCGGGGTCGGCACAATAGCCTGGCCGGGCACGCCGCCGTTGCTTTGTCCGGGAACCGGTGCCGCGCCCTGTCCGGGCGCCGCCGGGTTGGTTGCCTGGGCCGTCTCCTGCGCCTTCTGCGCTTCCAGGAGCGCCCGTTGCTCCTCTATCCGCGGGCCTTCGATAAAGATCTGAAAACCGAGAAGGATGGACACCGACAGAACGATGGCGAGGATAAGATTACGTTGATCCATAATTTAGCGTCCGTCTCCGTCGGGCACGGGATCGAATCCCTGACCGCCCCAAGGGTGGCATCGGGCAATACGCCGCAGCGCGAGCCATCCGCCGCGGCCCGGGCCGTGCTGGCGGATTGCATCGATGGCGTATCCCGAACATGTTGGATGAAACCGGCAGGTTTGCGGCAGAACGGGCGATATCAGAAGCTGATATGCGCGCGCGATACCGATAAGCAGCATGCTTGGTATTCTGACGGTGAGTATTGTTAGCGCCTTCATGCCGTTCTGTTTTCCTCAGCGGCCTGCCGGAACGCTCCGAGCTTGCGCAACCCTGTTTCCAGGTCGTTTTTCAGCGCGCCGAAATCTCTGGTCGGCGTTCCCTGCCGCCCGATCAGCACATAGTCATGCGCTGTCAGGGCACAGTTCGATAGAACTTCCTCTGCCGCCGCCCGCAGGCGTCTGCGGGCACGGTTTCGTATCACGGCATTCCCGACACGCTTGCTCACCGTGAGGCCGTAGCGAGGTCCTTCCGATGCCGCCCGGTCTTCAGGGGGCTGGGGCGCAACCTGAAGCACAATGCCCGGTGCGGCCCATTTCCGTTTGCCCGCTGCCACTCTCAAAAACTGGCGGCGGGTTTTAAGGCGCTCTAGATGCGCGCCCATCGGATTAAGCGGAAAGACGCTTGCGACCCCTCGCACGGCGACGGGACAACACCCGGCGACCGCCTACGGTTTGCTTGCGCGCGCGAAAGCCGTGCCGACGTTTGCGTACGATGACGCTGGGTTGGAATGTACGTTTCAAGGCTTGCTCCGGCTACGATCTGGTCGAAAAACAGGCCCGGTGTATAAGGTTTTGCCCGGGCCAAGTCAACGAAACAGCGACCGGATTGCCATATTGGACGGTTTTGGCCCCGGGATCGCCCTGAACCGGCGGTTTTCAGCCGTATCACGCTTTGTTGAAAGCATGTTGATTAGCTAAAGGAACCGGAAAAATCCAGTTATCAGCCACCGGAAACTGCGACATGGCGCCAAATGCGCGTCAATAAAAAGAGGGCTTTGGTATGATACCCCCATCAGCGACCGCCACGGATCTCCGGGCTACTCCTTTCCTCCGTGCCACAGGCGCATGCCGCGGGCACCAACAGGCGACCAACTCCGAAAGGCTCTCCCATGGATGAAGCAACAGAGACCGCCGACAGCACGCCGAAAAAGAAATCGGTTTTCTCGCCCGGCCGGATCATACCGCTCGGTATCCTGGCGGCGGGTCTGACCGCCTTCTTCGTGTTCGATCTCAATCAGTATGTCTCGCTTGATGCGCTGAAAGAGAACCGCGAGCTGCTGCAGTCCTGGGTGGCCGATTACGGCGCACTTTCCGCGCTGGTCTTCGCCGGCATTTATGCCCTTGCAGTGGCGTTTTCCATTCCGGGCGCCGTGTTTATCACGATCGCCGGCGGGTTCATGTTCGGCCCTTATCTCGGGACGGTCTACGTGGTCATCGGTGCAACTGTCGGCGCGGTCGGTGTTTTTCTGGCCGCCAGGTATGCCGTTGGCGACCTACTCCGCGCGAAAGCGGGTCCTGCGATAAAGCGCATGGAGGCAGGCTTCCGCGACAACGAGTTGAGCTACCTGCTCATCCTGCGGCTTGTGCCGATATTTCCGTTCTGGCTGGTGAATCTTGTACCGGCATTTCTCGGCGTCAGCCTGCGCACCTACACGATCGGCACGCTGCTCGGCATTATACCCGGGGCGTTTGTCTATTCGCTGGTGGGCGACGGCGCGGGCGCCGTGCTCGATGCGGGGGGTGATCTGAATCTTGGCATCATCTTTGCGCCGCGTTTTCTCGCACCTATTATCGGGCTTGCCGTCCTCGCCTGCATTCCGATCGTCTATAAGAAATTCAAGGCGCGGAAAGCTCTGCCCTCCGGCTGAACGAACCCGGTCAATTACCTCTTCCATCAAAGGTGTCTGACATGACGAACGAAATAACCGCCGACATCTGCGTCATAGGCGGCGGCTCAGGCGGCTTGTCCGTTGCTGCCGGCGCATCCCAGATGGGGGCCGATGTTGTCCTGCTCGAAAGCGGCAAGATGGGCGGCGATTGTCTCAACTATGGCTGCGTGCCGTCCAAGGCGATGATTGCGGCCGCCCATGCGGCGCATGCCGTCCGCAGCGCGGGGCGGTTCGGGATCGGCTCGGGCGAGCCATCGGTCGATTTCGGGAAGGTGCACGATCATGTCCATAGCGTGATCGGTGCCATCGCCCCGCATGACTCCGTCGAACGGTTCGAAGGCATGGGCGTGCGTGTCATTCAGGAACGCGGCAGGTTCGTCGGCCCGAACAAGGTACAGGCAGGCTATACCGTGATCGCGGCAAAGCGCATCGTGATCTCGACAGGCTCCCGCGCCGGTGTTCCCCCCATCCCGGGCCTTGACGAAGTCCCGTTTCTGACCAACGAGACGGTGTTCGACAAACAGGCGGCGCCGGATCATCTGATCGTCATCGGCGGCGGCCCGATCGGCAGCGAGCTTGCCCAGGCGCACCGGCGGCTCGGCTGCAAGGTGACGATTCTCGAGATATTCTCGGTGCTGGGCAAGGACGATCCCGAACTGACGGAGGTAGTCAAGAACCGGATGAAGTCGGAAGGCATCGTCATGCGCGAGGGCATCAAGATCATCAGGGTCGAGCGCGCTGATAACGGCATTGCCGTGATCATCGAGGATGACGGCCGGGAAGAGCGGATAGAAGGCTCCGACCTGCTGGTATCCGCAGGGCGCGTGCCCAATCTCGATGGACTGGATCTGGAGGCTGCCGGAATCGAATACGACAAGCGCGGCGTGACCGTGGACGCCCGGCTGCGGACGACCAACAGGAAGGTCTTCGCCATCGGCGATGTGGCGGGCGGATTCCAGTTTACCCATTTCGCCGGGTATCACGCCGGCATCGTTATCCGGAATGCGCTATTCCGCTGGCCCGCGAAGGTCGATTATTCGGCATTGTCCTGGGTCACCTATACCGATCCCGAACTGGCCCATGTCGGCATGACGGAGGCCCAGGCGCGGGAAAAACACGGCGATATCCGGGTGCTCCGGCACGCCTTCGCGGAGAACGACCGCGCCCAGGCGGAGCGGGAAACCGACGGCATGGCGAAGATCATCACCACCGCCAAAGGCGTGATCGTCGGCGCATCGATCGTCGGACCCCATGCCGGAGAGTTGCTGCAGAGCTGGATATTGCCGATCCAGAAGAAAATGAAGATCGGGGCGGTTGCCGGTCTGATCATTCCCTACCCGACGCTGGGAGAGGTGAACAAGCGCGCAGCCGGCAGCTATTACACGCCGAAGCTGTTCAGCGAGAAGACAAAAAAAATCGTCCGCTTCCTGCTCAGGTTCGCCTGAGGTCTGCGGCCCCGGCAACGCAAACACCCGGCGATCACGACTAGTTGAGAGGCGGTGAGCATAGTGTGCGTTGTCTGTCAGGAGGAATCCCCATCTAATCTGGGGGACGGCGGAATTCCTCCTCAGTCCGAGGTTTCCGACTTCTCATTGGGAGAGATATAATATGATCAAGAAAACCATCACGACCCTCAGCGTTGTTGCTCTTGCCGCCGGCGCCGCAGCGCTTCCTGCCGCCGCCGCAGGCGTTTCCAGCGACACACCCGTCCAGATCGCCGCCTGCGGTCCGTGCAAGGCCAAGAGCCCGTGTGCCGCCGCGAATCCGTGCGCTGCGAAAAACCCGTGCGCTGCGAAGAATCCGTGCGCTGCAAAAAAGAAGATGTAAGAGCGATTTCCCCTTCGCTTTTGACGACGTTGCCGGACGCCCTCCCTTCGGGGAGGGCGTTTTCCTTTATATCAAGGGCGTAGAGCCCGCCGGGGAGCTTCGTTATAGTCCGACACATGGATGGACCTCCCAAACGCCTGAAGATGCTGCTGACCGGCCTGTCCGCGCGGCTCCTTCTGCTCACGGTATTCTTCGTGATGCTGAGCGAGGTCTTTATCTATGCGCCGTCGATCGGCCGGTACCGTATCACCTATATGGAAGAGCGCATCGCGGCGGCGCAGCTGGCGAGCCTCGCACTTGAAGCACCGGCCAATAACCGGGTCAGCACCGAATTACTGGAAGAGCTGCTCAGAAGTGCAAAATCCTACGGGATCGTGCTGCGTCGGCCCGACTCCAGGGCGCTGATGCTCAGTCGCAACATGCCGCCGGAGGTGCATGCGACCTACGATACCCGCGACACGGAATTCTTTCCGCTAATCGGCGAGGCGTTGTCGGTCATGTGGAGCACGGAGCGGCGAATGATCCGAATCGTCGGGCCGTCGCCAAGGGACCCCAACGTGGTGGTCGAAACCGTCATCAATGAATGGATCATGCGCGAGATGATGCTGGATTATTCCGGCCGCATTCTGCTGCTTTCCATCGTGATCTCCCTGATGACCGCGACGCTGGTGTTTTTCAGCCTGCAATGGATGTTCGTCCGCCCGATGATGAGTCTTACGGACAGCATGGAAAAATTCCGCCGCGACCCGGATGATGCGCGCATGCTGATCCGGCCCGGCCGCCGGCGCGACGAGATCGGCCGTGCCCAGCGCGAACTGGCGCAAATGCAACGCGGCCTGCGCGATGCGCTCAAACAGCGCAACCGTCTCGCAGCACTCGGGACCGCGGTCACCAAGATCAATCACGACCTGCGCAATATCCTGGCGACGGCGCAGCTTGTCTCCGATCACGTGTCGGACAGCGCGGACCCGAATGTAAAACGGATCGCCCCCACCCTGTTGGGCGCGATCGACCGCGCCGTGGCGCTGTGCAGCCGGACCCTCAGTTTCGCCAATGAGGGCTCTCCCGCGCCGGAATTGACGCATTTCGATCTTTCCGGGCTGGTCAGCGATATCGCGACGGAGATTTCCGCGCGCGACAACCAGAGCGGCATGATCGAGAACTCGGTGCCCCGGCACTTGTCCATTTTTGCCGACCGAGACCAGCTTTACCGGGTGTTATCGAATTTGGTGCTTAATGCCTTCCAGGCAGGCGCCACAAAGGTTGCGGTGACTGCTCAGGCCGATGCCGAGATGACGTCTATCGAGGTTGCCGATAACGGCCCCGGTCTGCCGGAAAGGGTCCGTGCGCACCTGTTCGAGCCTTTTCAGAGCTCAACCCGGGTCGGCGGTACCGGTCTCGGCCTTGCGATTGCGCGGGATCTCATGCGGGGTCACGGCGGAGACGCGGAGCTGGTGCAGAGCGGCGAGGACGGGACGACATTCCTGCTGCGCCTGCCGGTGGAAGAGAAACGGGAACGCGCCCGTCTCGGCCGCACGTCGCAGACGAACGGCGCCAGTACCGGCCCGCCCGCGAATGCGGCGGAATAGCGCGTTGCGAAGACACCCGGGAGCGTTTATCTATCCCGGCAGACGACCAGACAGACCAATGGATTGACGGCGGAACAGGCTATGAACAATTTTTCGAACTGGATTCTCGGATTCGCGACCATTGTCATGGGGATCGGCGGTCTATTCGTCGCCGCCCGGGCCGGCATGGGCCTCGGTTATTACGGCGGTCTGGCGATTTTCGTGTTCGCCGTGCTCTTCGTCTTTATGTTGATCCGCACGACGTTGGACCACGAAGAGCAGCACCACTAGGCGGCTCAGGCGACCCGGTCGCGGGCGCTGATGCGGGCGAGCCAGATCGCGGCCGCCCCGCCGGCGGCGGATAACGCGATCATCGCGTAAAACGCGCCCCCCGCCATGCTTTCATATAATCCGCCTGCGACCAGCATGGTCAGGCCCATGACCAGGCCGACGGCAAAGCCCGAATAGAGGCTCTGCGCGGATGCCGACATGTGTTCGGGCACGGTGCGCAGCATGTAGTGAATGGCGGCCAGGTGCGCCGCGCCGAAGGTCAGCCCGTGCAGCCATTGGGTCGCGAACAGCATGCCGATATCGGTCGTGTTTGCCAGGATTATCCAGCGGATCAGGCCGCCAATGGCCGCGATATACATCAGCCGTATCGGGCTGACGCGGGCAAGGACCGCGCCGGAAAACGCAAACAGGATTATCTCGGCGATCACGCCCTCCGCCCAAAGCGCGCCGATAACCTGGTCGGGTAGGCCCGCGTCGCGCCAGTGGATCGTGCCGAACACGTAGAGCACAGCATGGCTGGACTGAAGCAGGCTGACCGCGGCGATAAACACGAGAAAGGATTTCTGTCTCAGCAGTACGAACGCGGGAAAGCGCACGACCGGACGGTCGCGCGCGGGGCGTTCGGGCAGGCCGAAACCGGCGGCAAAGGCGGCAATCATCGCGGCGACGATCATCCAGAGGATCGCCTCGTCGCCGGACCGCTCCACCACCCAGCCGCCGATATAGGCGGCGAGAATGAACGTGATCGAGCCCCATAACCTGACGCGCCCGTAATCGAACCCGTGCTCGACCGAGGCGCGCGACGCGAGGTTCTCGCCCAGCGGAATCAGGACCATGAACATCGCGCTTGCCAGCAGGTTGACGATGAACAGCGCCCAGAACCCGTCCGCAATGCCGAACAGGGCATAGGTGATCACGCCGCCGCCCGCCGAGATCACGATGATTTTCTTATGGGCGCCGGACCGGTCGGCGAAGTGCGCGATCAGCGGGTTGGCGAAAGCGCGGATCCAGACGCCCACCGACAGGATCAGGCTGATCTCCGCCGGGTCGAGGCCGCGATATTTCAGCCATGCCGGCCAGAACGGCATATGAATACCGACCGCCAAAAAGATCGCCGCATAATAAAAGGAAAACCGGACTGCCATGATTGCGGCAACCTATTAGCACGTTTCGTGTCCGGCGCGGCATTGCCTGTATCGTTAATCAGGCTCCTTTAATGCGGGCGATTCCGTCCCCGGAAAGGTCCGTGTATCCGGCGGTAGCTATGCGTTCGGGTCCGTGCTATCGAAAAGGCATAAATAAAATGGATGAGGGACAGCCATGCCAGCCAAGACAATCAAGGTAGATAGCGCCGCAGAAGCCTATCTCACACTGCTCAAGGACCGAGACGTCGATTATCTGTTCGGCAATGCCGGAACGGATTTTCCGTCGATCATCGAAGGATTGTCCAAATCGCTGACCGGCGAGGGCAGCGCCCCAACGCCGATGACCGTGCCCCATGAAAACCTCGCCGTCGCGATGGCGCATGGCTACTACGTCGCGACCGGCCGGCTTGCCTCCGTGATGGTGCACGTGAATGTCGGCACCGCCAACGCAATCTGCGGCGTCATGAATGCCGCGCGCGAGAACGTACCGGTGCTGATGACATCCGGCCGCACGCCGCTGACCGAGGAAGGCTTCGACGGATCGCGTTCTCTGTATATCCACTGGGGACAGGAAATGTTCGACCAGGGCGGCGTGATGCGCGAAATGGTCAAATGGGATTACGAGCTGCGCAATGCGAAGCAGGTCGAAACCATCGTCGACCGTGCCGTGACCGTCGCCATGACCGAGCCCCGCGGTCCCGTATATCTTTCATTGCCGCGTGAGGTGCTGGCCGAAAAGCCCGGCGACTTTACCTACCAGTCGCCGACGCGCCGCCAGCCTGCGCGGGCCGCTTCCGCCGATGCGAATGCGATCGACGAGGCCGCGGAAATTCTCGCCAATGCCCAAAACCCGATGATCATCACGGCGAGCATGGGTCAGAACCGCGCCGCCGTGCCGGCGCTGGAATCCCTCGCCGAACGCTTCGCCCTGCCGGTCATCACGTATCGTCCGCGCTACGTGAACATCTCGTCGGATCATCCCATGCATATGGGATACGAGCCCGGCGCCTACCTGCCCGATGCGGATGCGATCCTGGTCATCGATTGCGACGTGCCGTGGATACCGTCCCTGCACAAGCTGAACCCGGATGCCAAGGTCATCCATCTCGGTGCGGATCCGCTTGGCCTCTTCGGACTCCCCGCGCAAGCGCTCCAGATGCTCGCGCGCCTCCGGCGACAGTGCGGCCTCCCAGTCCGGGACGGCTGGTGTCGAGGGCGCCGCGGCCGGGGGCTCGCCGGACTGTTGCGCAATCGGCGCGACTGGCTCTGCCGGCG
>JAYOMI010000002.1:20721-27355 GCA_038120765.1 Rhodospirillaceae bacterium | reverse complement strand
CCAGTGCGATCTCGGTATCCGCGGCAGTTCCGGCACGGCGATCCCGATGCTGGAAGAAGCCATGGCCGGCCGCGAGAAAGCGGCACAGGGGCGCATCGATGCCCGGCGGTCGAAAATCGCCGGCATCAAGGGCGACCAGGCTGCCGCCAATCAGGCGCGGATCGAGAAAATCGCGTCGGGCACCGCCGCGATGGACAACGCCTGGGTCGCGCACTGCCTGAACCAGGTGAAACAGGATGACGACATTCTGGTGTCCGAATCCCAGCTCGCGCTCGGGAATATCGCGCTTCGCGAACCCGGCAGCTTCTTTGGCACAAGCCCGTCCGGCGGGCTCGGCTGGGGACTGGGCGCCTCGCTCGGCGTAAAGTTGGGGCAGAAGGACAAGCGGGTGTTCTGTGTGGTTGGTGACGGTGCCTATATGTTCGGCAACCCGACCCCGATGCATTTCGTGTCAGCCGCGTATGATTTGCCGACGCTCACGGTCATCATGAACAACAAGATGTGGGGATCCGTCCGCAAGGCGACCCTTGGCCTGTATCCGGACGGGGCTGCGTCCAGCTCCAATCAGGCGCCGTTGACCTATCTCGATCCTGCGCCGGAATATCACAAGATCGTCCAGGCCTCCGACGGCTATGGCGAGGAAGTGAAAGATCCCAATGATCTGCAGGCGGCGCTCGAGCGCGGCATCAAGGCGGTCGAGGTCGACAAGCGCCAGGCGGTCATCAACGTGCACACGACCTATGACGACGAGGCTGCCAAAGCCGACGCCGTTCGCTGATGGTCTTTCCTGCTGATGCCCTGAACGGGCAGTTGGACAGGCTGGCTGCGCATCCGTTTTACACGGGCCGGCTTCCGGCCCGTGTATCGGATGCGGCGGATTTCGCCGCCAGCGTGCCGCTAATGGGGCACGGAGACCTGGTCGCCGAGATGGAAAAACCGGGCTACGGCGCGTTCGGCGGCACGAACCCCGTGCGCATGAATCTGAGCCCGATGGGCGCGGCGCTCGTCCCCGCCATGCAGACGGCGGGGGACATGGCCAACATGATCGCTGCTGCCCGCACCCATCTGGATGCCTGCGGCGTCGGACCGGGGGATATCTGTGCGGTCACGTTCGGCTATCACATGTTCGTCGCCGGGCTGTTTTACCAGTCCCAGATGGAAGCCCACGGGGTAGCCTGTATTCCGCTCGGACCGGGCGAGGCGGAGCGGACGGTCGATGTCTGCGTGAAACACAATGTGACGGTGCTGGCAGGCAATCCGTCCTTCTCGCTGAAGCTGATCGAGGCCGGCCTGAAACCGCCCCGGGTATTCTTCGCGGGCGGCGAGGCGTTTACCGGAAACCCCACGCTCTATGGCGCGGTGAAGGCGGCCATGCCCGACACCATTCTCGTGGATTCCTTCTCGCTGTCAGAATTCCTGCCCGTGGCGCGCACCTTCCCCGGCGGCACGGGCGTGCATGTGTTTGACGAACTGGTGTATGCCGAGGTGATCGACCCGGCGACCGGGGAGCCTGTCGCCGACGGCGAACGCGGCGAGCTGGTGCTGACGCATCTGAAAAAAGAGGCGCAGCCGCTGGTCCGCTATCGCACCGGCGATCTTACGGTTCGCCAATCTACCGATCCGGTGCATGGCCGCACGGTCAATCTGCCGCGTGTTGTGTTCGGCCGCACCGATAACATGGTCAAGGTCAAAGGCGTAAAGATCTATCCGTCTGAAGTGCGCGCCGTGCTGCTGGGCCTGGATGGCCTGACCGGCGGCTATCGCCTGACGGTGTCGGCGAAGGCGGGCGGTGGCGACCGTCTGGCGTTGGCGGTCGAAGGGGCAGGTGGTGACCATATAAACGAAGAAATTGCCCGGCGGTTCAAAAGCCAGACCCTGATTTCGGCGGATGAAATCGTCTTTGAAGACAGTCTTGAAGAAGGGCCGCTGGCGGTCGATGAACGCGAGTAGACGGGCGCTGGATGGCGCAATGGAGATGATATGACCGATACCCCCTGGCGGCTGCTTGTCGACAAGAATTCCTATGCCGATTTTTCTGTATCCGTTTCGCCGGCGGTCGAGAAGGCCGTCGTCAAGGGTGAAGCACCGCCGACGATCTTCCTCAATGTGTTCGACCAGGACTCGATAACGGTCGGCGTCAACGAGGATCCGGAACAGGTTCTCAACCTCGATTTCTGTCGGGAAAACAATATCGATTTCCGCCGCCGCGTGAATGGCGGCGGCGCGATCTATACCGGCACCGGGTCCGCCTTCATGGTCTATTTCGTGCCCACCTCGCACCCGGATGTTCCGGAAATGACCGCCGAAGCCTTCCCCAAGATCCTGACCGCCTTTGCCGAGACGCTGAGCGAGAAATTCGGCTTCCCCGCCGAATACCGTCCGCTGAACGACGTCCAGGTGGAGGGGCGCAAACTGGTGCCGACGTCGCTGAAGATCGAGAACGGCGTGATGACGTTCCGCTTTGTCGTCAACGTGAAGGAAATGAATACCGAAATCGCCGGTACTGCGATGCCGATGCCGCCGGAAAAGGTTCAGGACAAGGTGCTGAAAGACCTGCAGTCGCGCTTTACCTGTCTTGAGCGCGAGGCGGGCCGCGAGATCTCGGCCGCGGATCTCGAGGACATGGCGCGGAGCGCCGTGGCCCACGCGTTCAGCAACCCGGTGCTCGAACCCGGCACGTTGACGGATATCGAACGTCAATACGCCGAGGAATTCCGCGCGGAGTTCGACAACGATGTCTGGCTGTTCGGCAAAAGCGAGAAGGTCCGGTTCGGCGACCTGACACAGGCGGGCGATACCGTCGGGCGCGGGCGCGAGAAGGCGGTCGGCGGCATGCTGTGGGCGACCCTTGTGGTGCGCGACGGCAAGGTGCTGCATGCGATCCTCAACGGCGACTGGCATCCGCGGCCCATCGATTCCGTCGGCTGGCTGGAAGAAGCGCTCATCGGGGTGGAGGCGAGTGACGCCGCCATCCGCGACGCCGTCACCGCCTTCATGGGGCGTGACGATGTGGAATTCGCCAGTGTCGAGATCGACGACCTGATGTCGGCCTTCGGCAAGGCGCTGGCGGACCAGAAGCCGATCGGGTGATCGCGTCAGGCGCGCTGCCGGTCGCGTCCGGGGCCTATGCCCTGACCTTCCGGCTGGATGCGCCCGTCACCCTGCCGATCGCGACCCTTAAAAATCCGACGCTGGACGCCGGCACCTATGTCTATGCGGGCAGTGCTTTCGGGCCGGGCGGTATCCGCGCCCGCGTGTCGCGCCATCTGAGCACGGGCAAGAAACCGCACTGGCATATCGATCATCTGTCGGCCCGCGCGGTCTGTATCGACATACAGGCCTATCCCGGCGGGCGCGAATGCGCGCTGGTGGCCGACTTGCTGGCGGCGGGGGCGGACGTGCCTGTGCCGGGATTCGGCAGCTCCGACTGCCGCGGCTGTCCGGCACACCTTGTCCGCCTTGCCGCCGGATATCAAAACGGCAATATTTCCAGCGGGATTGAACAGGGAAAATAAGATGGCAGTCGTCAATATAGAACGCCGCGCAGACGGCATCGGCCGGATCGCGATCAACCGGCCCGACAAACGTAACGCCCTGAACGATGACGTCCGCAACACGCTGATCGCCGAGCTGCCGAAGCTCCTCGGGGACGAAGCCGTGCATGCCGTCCTCCTGACGGGCGAGGGCGGTCATTTCTGTGCCGGCGGGGACATCGCCAGCATGGAAGGGCTCGATTCGAAGGGCGCCCGCGCCCGGATGAAAGCCAATCACCGCATCGTCCGTATGATTGCCCAGGCCGAAAAGCCGGTTGTCACCGCGATAGAGGGATTTGCCGTCGGCGCCGGCGCCGGTCTGGCGATGCTGGGCGATACCGCCGTGATTGCCGAGGGCGGCACCATCGGGTTCCCGTTTTTCAAGGTCGGGCTGATCCCGGATTACGGCATTCTGCATACCCTGCCGCGCCGCGCGGGCGGGGCGAAGGCGCGCCAGCTCCTGCTCTATGCGCAGATGGTCAAGGCACCCGACGCCGTCGAACTGGGCCTCGCGGACGAGCTTGTCGCCGAAGGAAAAGCCGAAGAAACCGCCATCGAGCGCGCGCTCACGCTGGCGTCCATGCCGCCCTTTGCGTTTGCCATCGCGAAGCAGCAGCTCGGTCTAGCGCCGGTGAAGCTGGAAGAGGCGCTGGAAATGGAGGCGCTGGCGCAGGCCGGCTGTTTCGGCGCGGGGGAGTTCCAGGAGGGATTCTCCGCCTTTATGGAAAAACGTGCGCCGGTCTTCAGGAAATAGGGTTCCATGACGCCCCGGACCTTCCGCACGCGTATCACCGATTTGTTCGGCATCGACCACCCGCTGGTCTGCGGCGGCATGATGTGGCTGGCGGATGCCGCCTATGTCAGCGCGGTCGCGCGGGCGGGGGGAATCGGTTTCATCACGCCCCGGTCGTTTCCGACGCCAGAGGATTTCCGCGAACAGCTGCGCATCGCGCATGATCTGTCAGACGGCAAACCGTTCGGCGTGAACCTGTATATTTCGACGCGGCCGGAAGCGAACGAACTGCTGGAAACCTTTCTCGATATCTCGATCCAGGAGGGCGTGAAGTTTGTCGAATCCGCCGGGTTTACGCCGAAAGCTTTCCTGCCGCGCATCAAGGACGCGGGTATCACCGTGATCCATAAATGCACGACGCTGCGTCATGCGTTGTCCGCCCAGAAGGCCGGGGTCGACGCGGTCACCATCCTCGGCGCGGAGGCGGGCGGTCACCCCGGACGCGACATGATCGGCACCATGGTTCAGGGCGCGACAGTGCCGCAGGCGCTGGATGTTCCGGTCGTTCTGGCGGGCGGCATGGGGACGGGGCGCCAGCTGATGGCCTGCCTGTCCCTCGGCGCCGACGCCATGCTGCTCGCAACGCGGATGATCGTGTCGCAGGAAATCTGGGCCCATCCGGACTACAAAAAGCACCTGGCCGGTCTCGGCGCCGGCGATACGCGCCTGATCATGAATATTTTCGGCGACAGCTCGCGCGTGCTGGATAACGAATCCTCCGCGCGGGTGCTCGAACTCGAAGCCCGGGGTATCACCGATTACGAAGCCTACCGGCCGCACGTGCAGGGCATGCTCCAGAAAGAAGCGTACGAGGACGGCGACTGGACCAAGGGGACCGCGTCCATCGGCCAGTCCGTCGCCTTCGCGGGAGAGATAGAGCCGGTCGAGACCATCATTGACGGCATCATTGCCGAAGCCGTCGCCGTGCGCGACCGGCTGAACAGTCTTTAAAAAAGGAACACGCAATGGCGCAGGATATCAATTCACCCAAATACACCATCGGCGTCATCGGTACCGGCACCATGGGCCGCGGGATCGCGCAGATAGCCGTCACCGGTGGTTTCCGGGTCAAGATGTTCGACGCCCAGGAAGGGGCGGCCGATCAGGCCCGGGAATTCATCACCCGCATGGTCAGCCGCGCCGCCGAAAAAGGCCAGATGTCCGAAGCGGACGCCGCGGCGGCGAACGACCGATTGCAGATCGTCGGCTCGCTCGCCGAAATGGCCGATTGTGGAATGGTGATCGAGGCGATTGTCGAGAACCTGGATATGAAGCGCGCGGTTTTCGGCGAACTCGAAGGCATCGTCGCGGAGGAGACGATTCTGGCATCGAATACGTCCTCGCTGTCCGTGACCCAGATCGCCGCCGGATGCGCGAAGCCCGAACGTGTTGCCGGGTTCCATTTCTTCAACCCGGTGCCGCTGCTGAAAGTCGTCGAAGTGGTCGCAGGCGAGGTTACCGCGCCGTGGGTTGTCGACAAGCTTGATGCCATTGCGCGCAAATGCGGTCACGAACCCGTGCGCACGCAGGATACGCCGGGCTTCCTCGTCAACCATGCCGGTCGCGGGCTGTATACCGAGGGCGTGCGCATCCTTGCCGAAGGAATCGCCGAGGCCCATCAGGTCGATGACGTGTTGCGCGAAGGCGGGGCGAATTTCCGCATGGGCCCGTTCGAGCTGATGGATACCACGGGCCTCGACGTTTCCGGCGTGGTGATGGAATCGATTTACGAGCAGTTCTATCAGGAACAGCGTTTCAAACCGCAGGCATTCATCCGCAACCGCATGGCGGCGGGCCTGCTCGGCCGCAAGGCAGGCCGGGGTTTCTACACCTATGAAGACAACAAAAAGGTCGCGCCCGCCGAGCCCGCCGCCCCGGCTGATTTGCCGGACAGTGTCTGGATCGGCCCGGAAGGCCATGCCAGCACGAAGATTCTCGCCGCTTTCCTGAAGGACAAGGTGGAGATCGAGACCGGCGCCAAACCGTCCGCCCGGGCGATCTGCATGGTGGCGCCGATGGGCCGCGATGCGACGATGACGGCCATCGATCTCGGTATCGAGGCCGAGCGCACCGTCGCGGTCGATACCCTGTTCGGCCTTGACGGCCGCCGCACCCTGATGACCACCAGCGTCACCGATGAAGGCGTGCGCGATCTGGCGCACGGGTTGCTCGCATCGGACGGCGGCGCGGTGACCGTCATCCATGACAGCCCCGGCTTTATCGCCCAGCGCGTCATCGCCACCATCGTCAATATCTCGTGCGAGATCGCGCAGATGCGCATCGCCACGCCCGGAGACATCAACAAGGC
>JAYOMI010000002.1:19441-20711 GCA_038120765.1 Rhodospirillaceae bacterium | reverse complement strand
GTTCGGCCTTGCCTATCCCCAGGGGCCGCTGGAATTCGGCGACACGCTGGGACCGGCGAAAATTCACGGCATTCTGACGGCGATGCACGCTTTCTACGGCGATCCGCGTTATCGCCCCAGCCCGTGGCTGACCCGCCGCGCCCGGCTCGGCATTTCGCTGATGACGCCGGAGGCCTAGGTCCCGCTCAGGCCGCCCGGATCAGCAGGAGCAGGCCCGACGCCATCAGCATGTAGATAACGAGCAGGCGGAATATCTCCGGCGCAAGGCGGCGGAGGATGTTTCCGCCGAGCTTCAGGCCGACCCAGACCGGAATCACGCCAATCGCCGAGACCAGCGCGGTTTCGGCATTCATCAGGCCGATCTTGGAGAGTCCGATCGCCATGACGATGCTCGATGACGAAAAAGAGCAGTTTATCGCCTGCACGAAGCGTTCGCGGTCGAGATGCAAGGACATCATATAGGGCAGCACCGGCATCAGCTGCGATCCGGTGAGGCCGTTGACGATCCCGGTGGCGAGGCCGGTGACGGGGGCCAGCGGCTTTTCCAGCCGGGGCTGCATGGTCAGGTTCGGCGTTTTCAAAGCGAACAATCCATACACGATCAGCACGACGCCCAGCACGGCAGCCGCAAGACGTGCTTCCATCCAGGTCAGCAGGACGAGGCCGATCACTACACCCACCATACCGGCGACGATCAGCGGCCAGAACCGGCGGATGGATTCCCGGAAATGGCCGACTTCGATCTGAACGATAAGGTTGCTGGCAAGCGACGGGACCAGTACCAGCGGCAGCGCGACCTCCAGCCCCATGGTAAGCGCGAGGATCGGCAGGCAGGTCGTCGCGAACCCCATGCCGGTGATGCCCTTGGAAAAGGCGGCAAAGAAAAACGCCGCGCAGGCGATGGAGATAAATGTGACGTCCATCCGATGGTTATCTGCGGATCAGAGGGAAAGGGCAATTCCCCGGGATCGGGAATTGATTTCACAGTGAACCTGAATCGCCGGCGGCCGGAAGGTGTGCTTCCGGCCGCCGGTAAGTCGGATATGTTTCGCGGCTCAGTCGCCGAGAACGACCTTGCGTATTTCCGCCTTCTGCTTTGCGTCGACGCTGTTCAGGACGGTCTGGACCATCTTTGCCGCTTCGTCGGCAGGCAGGTATTTGATGTAGCGCTTTTTCTTTTCGCCTTCCGCAACCACCTTGGGGTCGCTCAGAATGCGGTCGGTGGCCGCGCGCATTTTCGCGACGACGTCGGCCGGCGTGCTCGGCGGCA
>JAYOMI010000002.1:15438-19386 GCA_038120765.1 Rhodospirillaceae bacterium | reverse complement strand
CCCTTCGAGGGTTGAGCGGTAATCGATCCACCATTCCTGTTCCTTGCTCAGCTTGACCGTATCAAAAATGGTCGGCAGGTCCGGGAAGAGGATCGACCGTTTCCGGTTCATCGTTGCAACGGCCTTGGCGTTCTTCGCCCGCACATACTTATAGGCCGACGTTTCCGACACATAGAGCGAGTCCATCTCGCCCTGGGCGAGGGCGAGCGCCGCCGCACGGCTGCCCTTGTACCCGATGACGACATTGCATTTCAGTGCCAGCGCGTGACACGTCATCGCGGCGCCGTCCGAGATGCCCGAGATTTTGCCGTATCCGGCCCAGTTGATGACGGTATCGCTCTTGATCGCGTCCATCGGCACGTTGATGCTGGAATCGTTCTTGGCCAGCCAGATCCAGCGCGAGTAATCGATGATGCCGAGGATCGGCATTTTCGTCAGGTCGAACGCAACCCCCTTCATGCCGAGGAGTTGCTGGAGGCCGGCGCCGGTGCCGTTGACGATGGTCATCTGCAGCGGGTCGGGCGGGGCGACGGCCAGCCGGTTGAGCGCGCTCATCCCGCCGGCGCCGGGTTTGTTGACCACGATGACCTTCGCGCCGAGTTCGCGCTCGAAATGCGGCGCCAGCATGCGGGCATAGGCATCGTAGCCACCGCCTGCGCCGAACCCGACGACGAAGGTGATCGTTTTGTCCTTGAAATAGTTATCGGCGGCGACGGCCGGTGTGGCCGCGAGTATCGCGGTTGCTGCGAGCGCAGCGGCTCCTGCCAAGAATCCTTGTTTTCGCATATTTCCTCCTGTGCTTCCCGCGTTGTTCGCGGCATTGTCACCGCCTTCCAAGCGGTGAAGGAAGCGTATGGTATTTATCGGTATGACGCCAGCGATAGCGCTGACCCCGGTGCGCTCAATGGGTATCGAATACCGCCTGATACAATGCCAGCCGCTCCATGATTGCCGCCGTCTCGGCTTCGGTCGGAGCGTCCGCATCCGCCGCGGGCGGCAGGGCGCCGAACTTCATGAGGCAGGCGATCAGCAGCAGGCGTGCCTTGGTCGATGTCAGGTTGCCGCCGCCCAGGAATATGCCGGCCGGCGCCGAGAATCCCTCGTTATTGCCCCGCCCGACGCGGACGACCGGCATTCCGCAATAAACCGCCCTGGCCATCAGCCTGTTGCGCTGCGAGTTGGTCATCGATCCGTAGGGGGACTGGCCTTCGACCACGAAACCGGACAGCGGCGCATGCGCCAGGTTGTCGACCGTCTGGGCGACGATATCGACCTCGCGCTCGGGGCCGCTATCGGCGGTCTCGCGGCTGTAATTGCCTTCCTTGATGATGGTGACCATCGGGATGGACGTATCGATCAGTTCGCCGTCGGCATTCTTGACCGGCACGTCCTGCGCGGTCATCGCACCGTCCTTCAACAGGTAACCGGTGACGCTGTCCGGCAGTTTCGAGCGGTTCACGTCCGACAGATACGTGTGCTTCGCACCCGGCAGATAGGTCAGGATCGGCGGCTGGCCGTGACGGACCGCCCCCAGCAATCCGCCATGACCGCCGGTGACGACGTAGCCGCCGGGGCGGGCGTCGCCTTTCTGCACTTCGCGTGATGCGAATATCTGCTGTTCCTGGATGACCACGGCACCGGCGCGGTTCCTGCCCTCGCTGTCCTGCCAGACTCGGGATGAAATATAATCGACCGAATCCACCAGGTTCTTCGGCCCGTCATTGCTGATTTCGCCGTGGGTGCGCTGGGCCGCGTTGCCGCAGACCGGCAGCGTGGTGTCCAGCAGCAGGTTCATCCAGTACAGCGTTTCCTCGACGCGGGGGCTGCCCTGGGTCCAGATCGCGCCCAGATACTCGCCGGAATCGAGGATTTTCTGCACGTCGTTGACGATCGTCGCGAGGCGTCCGCGCGGGGGCGAAACCGCGAGATGGACCGGGCGGTAGACGAAGAAATCCTGTCCCATTTTCTCGGGCTGAATATCGCCCTCGCCGACATCGGTGCGTTCGGCCGCGGCAAGCCCCTTGGTGTATCCGCCCGACGGCAGCACCCGGTAGAAATCGACATCGGCGAGGCGGGAGATCAGATTGCCCATGCCGTGTTCGTCCATACCGAAGCGGTCGATTTCCTCGAAGATGCGCGATCCGTCCGGGTAATAGGCCTGGCGGGAATGGGAGGCGAGCGCACCGGGATAGGCGCAGTCGTCTTCCCATGCGCTGCCGTCCGCCTGCCGGGCCATGTAGGGCAGGGGATACAGGCCGTCTTCGGGGGTCAGTTCGACCCGGTAGACTGGAATGTCGGTGTCCGACCGGCGGTCTTCATGGAACGCGCCGGTCGCATCGACATAGCCGTCGGGCGGGCCGTACAGTTCCGCCGCGTCCTTCTCAAGCGGGTGGGCGCTGAATTGCTGGACATACACCGTCGCGGGGGCGGCAAGCCGCTGCGGGCGCAACACGTCGAAGCGCTGCGCGCTACCGTCCGGGTTCGCGCGCAGCGGCAGGCCGTACTGCGCGCGGGCCTTGTTGCTGGTGACCAGCGCCGGGCTGTTGCCGATGGTGGCGTTGGAGCCGGAAAGATAGGCGATGCGGGGTTTGTCGGTCATGTCTGGCTCCGTCTGGATTGAATGGTCGTCACCACATCAACTGTCCGCCGTTGGGGTGAATGATCTGTCCGGTCATATAGGCCGACCGGTCGCTGAGCAGGAAATCGAGCACGGCGGCAACTTCTTCCGGACGGCCGAGGCGACCGAGCGGCAGGCTTTCGGCGAGGTCTTCGCGCGCTTTTTCGTATTCGGCATCCGTCCGCCCCGATTTCAGGATCGGCGTGTCGATGGGGCCCGGGCCCAGCGCATTGGCGCGGATGTTATGCGGCGTGAATTCGAGGGCGATGGATTTTGTCAGCGAATAGATCGCCGATTTCGCCGCCATATAGGCAGCAGCACCCGGCACCGCCATTACCGCGAAATCGGACGACATGGTCACGATTGCGCCCCTTTTCGCCGCGATCATGTCGGGGATGACGGCCTGACAGCACAGAAACGTGCCTTTGACATGGATATCGATCATCCGGTCCCAGTCGGCTTCGGAAATATCGCCGGTCACGCCGCGAATGAAAATGCCCGCGGCAAAAAAGGCCGACAGCACGGGGCCGATATCGGATGCAATCCGCGCCTTCATGTCCCGGACGGAGGCACCATTGCCCACATCCACGATGATCGAGGTGGCGGTCCCGCCGGCTGCGGTTATTTCGGATGCGACCGTATCGGCGCCGTCGCCGTCCCGGTCCGCGACGATGACATGATGGGCCTTCGCCATCCGCAGCGCGGATGCGCGGCCGATACCGCTTGCGGCACCCGTGATGAGAATATTCGGTTTGTCGCCCATCAGAACAGTGATGCCCCGCCATTGACCCGGATGTCCTGGCCGGTGACGAAGCTCGCCTCGTCGCTCAGCAGGAACAGGGCGGTCTCTACCATGTCGTCGGGCATGCCGATGCGGCCCAGCGGGATATTGTCGGCCCAGCCATACATCGCGTCTTCGCTCATATTGCCGCGCGGCTGCGGCGTGTCGGTGATGCCGGGCGACAGGATGTTGGCGCGGATACCCGACCGGGCATGGTCCATCGCGATCGCGCGGCCCAGTCCCAGCACGCCGCCCTTGGTGGCGGCGTAGGCGGCACTTTCAGCCGCGCCGCGCCGGGCGATGGAGGACGCGAACAGCAGGATGCTGCCGGATTTCTGTTCCAGCATCCGGGGCAGTACCGCCTGACAGGCCAGCAGCGTCCCTTTGAGGTTAATCGACAGATGCGCATTCCATTCGTCCTCGGTCACGTCGAGGAACGGTCTTGTGTGAAATATCGCGGCACAGGTGGCGAGACCCGCGATTTTACCGGTCTTCCCGGCGGCATCCGCCACCGCCGCGGCCATCGCATCGGCATCGCGCACGTCGAGCT
>JAYOMI010000002.1:10468-15428 GCA_038120765.1 Rhodospirillaceae bacterium | reverse complement strand
ATCGAGATTCGCGTCATTCGCGCCGGCGAGATCGCCGGGATCCCTGTCCCAGGCAGAGACGTGATAGTTTTCGTCCAGCAGACGCCGCGTGAGCGCGGAACCGATTCCGCTGCCGGCCCCCGTGACGATCATCGTTTCCATCTTCGCGCCGTTCCGCCGTGTTCATTACCAGACTGCCGACTTTACGCTTACGCGTAGCGGTGAGTCCATTGACCGGGTTCCGGGCAACAGCCCTGCCGCGCGGGATGGCCGGGGGTGTACGGTCACGCTCCGGTCATGATTTCACGGGAACCGCTATCCCTGCTTGATTTTACGTGCCCGATGGCCATTTTCGCACCATGACACAGAAGCAAGCGACAAAAGCCCGCGGTAAGCCGCGTCGGCGAAAATCGGCACCCCGGAATTTAACGGTCAATCTTGCCCTGCAGGGCGGGGGCGCCCACGGCGCCTTTACCTGGGGCGTGCTCGATGCGCTGCTCGAAGACGGCCGGATCGCTTTCGAAGGGGTCAGCGGCAACAGCGCAGGCGCGATGAATGCGGTCATTCTTGCTGACGGCTTTGCCCGCGATGGACGCGACGGCGCCCGCGAATCTCTCGAAATATTCTGGCGCTCGGTCAGCCGGGTCGCGCATGCAAGCCCGCTCCAGCGATCGCCGGTTAATGTCTTTTTCGGCGACTGGAACCTCGATACCTCGCCGACCTTCATGACGTTCGATCTGATGTCCCGGCTCGTCTCTCCCTATGAATTCAATCCGCTGAACATCAATCCGTTGCGGGATCTGGTGGCGGAGAACGTCGATTTCGACCGCTTGCACAAAAGCGGCGACATGACCCTGTTTATTTCGGCGACGAACGTACATACCGGCAAGGTAAAGGTCTTCAACGGGGCGGAGGTAACGGTCGACAGCGTGATGGCGTCGGCCTGTCTGCCGCACCTTTTTCAGGCTGTTGTGATCGACGATGTCCCCTATTGGGATGGCGGCTTTGCAGGAAACCCGGTTCTGTTTCCGTTTCACAACGCCTGCGCGACCTCCGATCTGCTGCTGATCCAGACAAATCCGATCATGCGGAATTCGACACCGGATACCGCGCGGGAGATTCTCGATCGCATGAACGAGATCTCGTTCAATAGCGCGCTGCTGCACGAATTGCGCGCGATCGAGTTTGTCGCCCGTCTGATCGATCAGGGCGTTCTGGACAAGGAACGCTACAGGCAGGTCCGGCTGCACAGGATAGACGGAGGCGAGGCGCTTGAACCGTTGCGGGCGTCCAGCAAGCTGAATGCTGAATGGCCGTTTTTCGTGCATCTTAGAGATCTCGGCAGGGAAGCCGCCGCGGAATGGCTCGAGCAGCATGCCGACAGGGTGGGCAGGGAATCCAGCCTGTCCATCGCCTCGGTTTTCAATTAACCACTGGTCCTTGATTTCAACCAGCATTTCACCGGAGAGACCCCATGCGCCTTAAAGACAAAGTAGCCCTGATCACCGGCGCCGCCAGCGGTATCGGCAAGGAAATCGCCGAAGCCTACGCGGCGGAAGGCGCGAAGGTCTGCATCGCGGACCTGAAGCTGGATGCCGGCCAGGCGGCGGCGGATAGCATCGTCAAGGCTGGCGGCACGGCGATGGCCGTCGAAATGGACGTCACCGACGAAGCGGCGGTCAATGCCGGCGTGGCGGCGATGGTCGATGCCTATGGCGGGGTCGATATCCTGATAAGCAATGCCGGTATCCAGCACATCTCGTCCCTGATCGATCTTGAATTCGATGCATGGAAGAAGCTTCTCGCGATTCATCTGGACGGCGCGTTTCTGACGTCGAAGGCCTGCCTGCGCGTGATGAAAGAGTCGGGCAATGGCGGGTCGGTCATCATGATGGGCTCGGCGCATTCCAAGGTCGCGTCGCCGCTGAAGGCGCCGTATGTGACCGCGAAACACGGCCTGCTGGGCCTCGCCCGCGTTATCGCCGTCGAAGGCGCCGCCTATGGCGTGCGCTCGAATGTGATCTGCCCGGGCTTCGTGCGCACACCGCTGGTCGAAAAGCAGATTCCCGAACAGGCGCGCGACCTCGGGATCACGGAAGAAGAAGTGGTGAAGAACGTGATGCTCAAAGATACGGTCGACGGCGAGTTCAGCACCGTCAACGACATTGCCGAGACCGCCGTGTTCCTTGCCGCGTTCCCGACGAACGCGCTGACCGGGCAATCGATCATCGTCAGCCATGGCTGGTTCATGGAATAGGACATGGATCGGGAACGAGGGGCCGAATAGCGATTTGCCGGATGATCAATATGTCAGTGCCTGGTTTCCGGTATATCGACGGAGAACCCGGGGGGTGTTGATGAAAAATTTCCTGGCGGGCCTCTGGATATTCGCGGCTGCGCTTTCCGCGGTCCATATTGTTCCGGCATCGGCCCAGACGCCCCGGCTGGTCACCTGGGAAGATCTGGCGCCGTCCGACGGAAATCAACTGGAGGACCCGTTCGCTCATCTTGAGCCGGTCCTCGCGGCAAAGCTCCATGATATAGCGGCGGTCCGGTATCAGGTGGCGCAGGGCTATCTGTCTCCCGTCAGTCCTGAATATGAAAACGTTGTTGAAATGACGTCGGAGCTCGAGAGCCAAGGTGTCGAAGTGGATGCGCTTCTTGCCCGGTTCGAGGAGATCGAGGCAGAAATCCGGCGTCTCGAAAGCGTCGTCGACAAGAATCTCGAAGGTCAGTTCATCCGCTTGCCGGGATACGCGCTGCCGCTGGAATACGAGGGGGCCGCCATTCAGGAATTTCTGCTGGTCCCGTATGTCGGGGCCTGCATCCACGTGCCGCCGCCGCCGCAGAACCAGATGGTGTTCGTGAAACTGGCAGAACCCTTCATCATCACGGACCTGTTCACCCCGGTCTGGATTACCGGACGCGTCAAAATCGAGCGCACGGAGACGATCGTGCCCTTGTCGGACGGCAAGGCCCCGGTGACCGCCGGCTACATTATCGAGGCGGCGCAGGTGGAGAGATACCGCGAGTAGCGGCAACATATCGAAGCGATGGATATTCCAGTTTTAAATGTTATGTTATTACATTGCGATATTAATCCGTCATATAATCTTTGAGAATGCAGCCATGACCGCTTACAGCTTCCCCATCGACTGCCGAATCCGATCCCGCCGTCACGAGCTATCGATTCTGGCCATCACCGTAATTTTGTTCGCCGTTTTTCTGGCAACGCCCCTGAAAGCGGCAGAAAGACACCACCATGCCCATGAACACGGGGTCAGCACGTTGAAAATCGCTGTCGAAGGCCCCCTCGTCGAAATGCGGCTTGTTTCGCCGGGCATAGATATTGTCGGGTTCGAGCATGCCCCGTCGACCGATACGGACAGGCAGGCGGTTGCGAAAGCGGGGGCGCTGCTGGCGGAGGGCGGGACGCTTTTCATACTTTCCGCAGATGCCAAGTGCGGGTTGGTAAATGCCGATGTCGATCATCCTTTTCTGTCCTCGGATACCGAAAAGCACGCACACGGGGGTAAACACGGTCACGATCACGGCGAAGAACACGGGCATAGAGACGCCGCAGACGACGGGCATTCCGCCTTTCAGGCGCAGTACCGGTTCCGCTGCGAGGATATCGGGAAGCTAAGGCGCATGGATGTGAAGCTGTTTGAGAAATTCCCTGCGGCGAGAGAAATAGAGGTGGAGGCCATCACTCCCAGGGGCCAGATTGCACGGGACCTGACTCCGGATTCTCCTCGATTGGACTTCTAGGACTGGACTTCCAGCCCGGGGCTTGGGAACTGCCGCGATGACAAATGCCGTCGAAATATCCAATGTCACATTCCGGTGGCCGTCCGGGAAGACGCCGGTTCTCGACATCCCGGACTTTTCCGTCGGGACGGGCGAACGCCTGTTTGTCAGCGGTCCGAGCGGCAGCGGCAAGACGACGCTGCTGAACCTGCTCGGCGGTGTTACGGTTCCCGACGGCGGCGCGGTGTCTGTTCTGGGTACCCGTCTCGACAAATTGTCGTCGGCGCAAAGGGACTCGTTCCGGGCGGATCACGTCGGCGTCATCTTTCAGTTGTTCAACCTGGTACCCTACCTGTCGCTGGTCGAGAACGTCCTCCTGCCGTGCCGGTTTTCGGCGCGCCGGTCGGCGCAGGCAGCGGCAAGGGACGGCGACCCGGTGTCGGCAGCCCGCCGCCTGCTCGCCCGTATGGGCTTGCCCGATGCGCTGCTGACAGGGCGGTCCGTGACGGATCTGAGCGTCGGGCAGCAACAGCGGGTGGCCGCCGCGCGGGCGCTCATCGGTGCGCCGGAACTCCTGATTGCGGACGAACCCACATCCGCTCTGGACGATGATGCCCGCCAGTCCTTTCTCGATCTGTTGTTCGAAACTGCCGCAACCGAGAGCCAGACCCTGATCCTTGTGAGCCATGACCGGCGGATGGAGCAGATGTTCGACCGCCATGTGTCGCTTGCCGACCTGAACCGGGCGGCCGCGCCCACGGCGACCGCATGAAAACGATCCTCCACCTTGCCTTCAGAAGTCTGGTCAGTCGCCGGGCGACGGTGCTGCTGTCCGTTGCTGCGATTGCCGTCAGCGTGACGCTGCTGCTTGGTGTGGAGCGTATCCGCACGGAGACGCGCAACAGTTTTTCGAACACGATCTCCGGGACCGATCTTGTCGTGGGCGCACGCAGCGGATCGATCCCGCTGCTTCTCTATTCCGTGTTCCGGATCGGCAACGCGACAAACAATATTTCATGGCAGAGCTACCGCGAGCTTGCGGCGGACCCCGCGGTAGCCTGGACAATTCCGCTGTCGCTCGGCGATTCCCATCGCAGGTTCAGGGTGCTTGGCACGAATGCCGACTATTTCAGGCATTTCCGCTATGCCCGGATGCAGAACCTCAGATTCGCCGAAGGCCGGCAGTTTGACGATGTTTTCGACGCCGTTCTCGGCGCGGAGGTCGCCGACG
>JAYOMI010000002.1:0-10458 GCA_038120765.1 Rhodospirillaceae bacterium | reverse complement strand
CGCCGACGCGCTCGGGTACGGGATCGGCGACGAAATAATCATCGACCATGGCGTCGGCCGGATCGGCTTCGCCCGTCATACAGACAAGCCGTTTCGCGTTTCCGGCATTCTGGCCCGCACCGGGACCCCGGTCGACCGCACCGTTCATGTGAGCCTCGGCGGGATCGAAGCGATCCATATCGACTGGCGTTCGGGTGCGCCTGTGCCGGGTCTGCGGATGGATGCGGACCGTGTGCGCCGGATGGACCTTCAGCCACGCGCGATCACGGCGTTTTTCGTCGGCCTCAAGAGCAGGTTCGCGACGTTCGCCGTTCAACGGAAAATCAACGAATACCGTCCCGAACCATTGCTCGCCATTCTGCCGGGCGTCGCCCTGCAGGAACTCTGGTCGCTGATGGCCACTGCAGAGCGCGCCCTCTCGGCGATATCTGTTTTCGTCGTCGCGACCGGGCTGATCGGGATGATGACGATGCTGTTATCGGGCATGAACGAACGCCGCCGTGAAATGGCCATATTACGGGCGGTCGGCGCCCGGCCGGCGCATATCTTCTCGCTATTCCTGCTGGAAGCGGGGTTTATCGCCGCCCTCGGCGCAATGACCGGTCTGGGGTTGCTCTATATCCTTCTCGGAATCGCTCAGCCATTGATTGAATCGACCTATGGCCTGTTCATCGCCATCGGCGCTCCGACGCAGACCGATATGATGTATCTCGGGGCTGTTGTCGCCGCGGGCGTCCTCGCAGGGCTTGTTCCGGCGATCCGGGCCGTCCGGCTGTCGCTCGCCGACGGAATCATCGTCAGAAGCTGACCGGAGACAGACGATTGGGCGCCCGGAGCGCCCGGCAATGCCAAAAACCCCGAAGATTCGTCCTAAAGGGGTTGAATCCCGCCGTGGGGCGGATACATTGCGCCCGTTCCGCATCGGAGGGATTTTGACCGTCCCGGGCACTGCGAATGTCCGGGATTTGGTGCATCTTCGGGACGGATTTCCTTGGCTGAACCCGTCCGTGCGGCATCCGCGCGGGCCAGAATGAAGAACGCGTTTTGCCCGAAGCACATCCCGAAGCGACAGACGTCGATTACGCCCAGCTTGCCAATGCCATCCGCGCCCTGTCGATGGATGCCGTCCAGGCTGCAAACTCCGGTCACCCCGGCATGCCGATGGGCGCCGCGGATGCGGCGACGGTGTTGTTCGCGAAATACCTGAAATACAATCCGGCCGACCCGGACTGGGCCGACCGCGACCGCTTCGTCCTTTCCGCGGGGCACGGATCGATGCTGCTCTATTCGCTGCTGCATCTGACCGGCTATGCAGACATGACGATGGACCAGCTCCGCAATTTCCGCCAGCTCGGCAGCAAAACAGCGGGGCATCCCGAATATGGCGAGGCCGGCGGGATCGAAATGACGACGGGCCCGCTGGGGCAGGGGATTTCGACGGCGGTCGGGATGGCGATCGCGGAACGCTCTATGAATGCGCGTTATGGCGACGATCTGGTGGATCACCGGACCTGGGTCATTGCCTCCGACGGCGACCTGATGGAAGGCATCAGCCACGAGGCGGCCTCGCTCGCCGGCCACATGAAGCTCGACCGCCTTATCGTGCTGTATGACGACAACGATATCTCGATCGACGGCGGCACGGAAATGTCCCTGTCCGACGATGCGCTCGGCCGGTTCGATGCCTATGGCTGGCACACGCAACGCTGCGACGGCCACGATCCGGCAGCGCTCAGCGCGGCGATGGAAGCGGCGATGGCGTCGGACAGGCCGTCGATCATTGCCTGCAAAACCGTGATCGGCTTCGGATCGCCGAACAAGCAGGGCACGTCCGGCGTTCACGGTGCGCCGCTCGGCGCCGATGAAATCGCCGCCGCCCGCAAGCAGTTGGGCTGGCCGTATGAGCCGTTCGTTATTCCGGACGAAATCCTGTCCGCGTGGCGTGTAGCCGGGAGCCGGAATGAGGGCGCATACGTCGACTGGTCGGCCCGTCTCGCCGCCGCCGCCTCCCGCGCGGAATTCGAACGCGCGATGGCGGGCGATCTGCCGAAGGGCTGGGAACAGTCTGTCATCGACGTGAAAAAAGGCTTTTCCGCCGATGCGCTGAAGCTTGCCACCCGGGCATCGTCCGGCAAGGTGCTCGATGCAATCACCCCGGCGGTACCGGAAATGATCGGCGGCTCGGCCGATCTGACCGGGTCGAACAATACCAAGGCGGCCGGGTTCGGCCCGCTTGCCCCGCCGGACTATGCCGGGCGCTATATGTATTATGGCGTGCGCGAACACGGCATGGCCGCCGCCATGAACGGCATGGCACTGCACGGCGGCATCATTCCCTATTCGGGCACGTTCCTGATTTTCTCGGATTACCTGCGCCCGTCGCTGCGGCTGGCAGCCCTGATGGGCATTCGCGTGATCCATGTGCTGACCCACGATTCCATCGGTCTCGGCGAAGACGGGCCGACCCATCAGCCGGTCGAACATCTGGCCGCGTTGCGGGCGATCCCTAACGTACAGGTGTTCCGCCCCGCCGATGCGGTCGAAGCCGCCGAATGCTGGCAGGCCGCGCTGGAGAACGTGGCCGGCCCGTCTGCCATGGCGCTGACGCGTCAGGATCTGCCGACCCTGCGGACGGTGCATACCGACGAAAATCTCTCGGCGAAGGGCGCCTATGTGCTTGCGGAAGCCGACGGCGACCGCAAGGCGACCATCATGGCGACCGGCTCCGAGGTCGAAATCGCGATGAACGCCCGTGAGGCCCTGCAGGCGGAGGGCGTGCCGACAGCCGTCGTCTCCATGCCCTGCTGGGAACTTTTCGAGGCGCAGTCCGCCGCGTATAAAGCCGCCGTCCTGGGTGACGGCGTTCGTGTCGCGGTCGAAGCCGCAATCGGTTTCGGCTGGGAACACTGGACCGGGCCCGAGGGCGGTTTTGTCGGGATGAAGGGCTTCGGCGCTTCGGCCCCGGCGGAAGAGCTGTACGAGCATTTCGGGATCACGGCGGACGCGGTGGCGGCGGCGGTGAAAGCCCGGCTCTAGCCGGCCCTGGAACGAACTGGACGACGCTTACGATGTATCAGAACGCAGTATTGGAGGATTAAGAAATGGCTGTTCGTGTTGCAATTAACGGCTTCGGCCGGATCGGGCGCTTGACGCTGCGCGCGGCGCTCGAATCGGGACGCAAGGATATCGAAGTCGTTGCGATCAACGATCTTGGCTCGGTCGACATGAACGCGCTGCTGCTGCAGAACGACAGCACGCATGGCCGGTTTCCAAAGCCTGTGAAAGTCACATCCACCGGCATCAATGCAGGCACCGGCGTGATCAAGGTTTTTGCCGAGCGCGATCCCGCAAACCTGCCCTGGGGCAAGCTCGATGTGGATGTCGTGCTAGAATGCACCGGTATTTTCACCAAGCGTGAAATGGCCGCCAAGCATCTCGAAGCCGGCGCGAAGAAAGTGCTGATCTCGGCGCCGGGCACGGGCGAGGATCTGACGGTCGTTTACGGCATTAACGATCACAAGCTGAAAAATACCCACACCATCGTTTCCAACGCATCCTGCACGACGAACTGCCTGGCGCCCGTCGCCTCCGTCATGCACAAGGCGTTCGATATCCAGCAGGGCTACATGACGACGATCCATGCCTATACCGGCGATCAGCGTATCCTGGATACGCTACACAGCGATCCGCGCCGTGCCAGAGCCGCCGCCCAGTCGATGATTCCGACCTCGACCGGTGCCGCCAAGGCCGTCGGTCTTGTGCTGCCTGAATTGAACGGCAAGCTGGACGGCACGTCGATCCGCGTGCCGACGGCGAATGTCTCGGTGATCGACTTCACGTTCATTCCGAAGAAGAAAACCACGGTCGAGGCCGTGAACGCCGCGGCGAAGAAGGCAGCGGCCTCTCCCCGCCTGAAAGGCATCCTGAACATCAACGAGGCGTCGCTTGTCTCGATCGATTTCAATCACGATCCGGCGTCGTCCACGTTCGACCTAACGCAGACCCAGGTGGTCGGCGGCAAGCTGGTCCGCGTGGTCAGCTGGTACGACAACGAATGGGGCTTCTCCAACCGCATGCTCGACACCGCGGTTGCGATGGGCAAGCTTAAATAGCACCTGCCACGGAGAACCGACCTGACTGCTGAAAATCCCTCATCCATTCCCGGGTGGGGGATTTTCTTTTCCGGAACGGAGAGACAAGAGACATGCCCAAGACCCTCGACGACATAGATGTAGCCGGCAAACGCGTATTTCTGCGCGCCGACCTGAACGTGCCCATGCGCGACGGAGAAGTCTCCGACGCAACGCGTATTTCGCGTCTGGCGCCGACAATCACGGAACTTGCCGACAAGGGCGCAATTGTGATCGTCGCCTCGCATTTCGGCCGCCCGAAGGGAGAGCCGGTGCCCGAGATGTCGCTGGTGCCGCTGGCCGGGCCCTTGTCGGCGGCGCTGGGCGGGCGGAATGTTTCCTTTGCCAATGACTGTATCGGCGGCGAAGCGCAGAAGGTCGTCGGCGCAGCGAAGGGCGGCGATGTCGTGCTGCTCGAGAACCTGCGCTTTCACGAAGGCGAGGAACTCAACGATCCGGATTTCGCGGCAGAGCTGGCGACGCTTGCCGATATCTATGTGAACGATGCCTTTTCCGCGGCCCATCGCGCCCATGCCTCGACGGAAGCGCTGGCGCACCTGTTGCCGTCGGCGGCGGGCCGGATGATGCAGGCAGAGCTCGATGCCCTCGATTCCGCGCTTGGCAGCCCGGAACGCCCGGTCGGCGCCATTGTCGGCGGCGCCAAGGTGTCGACCAAGCTCGACCTGCTGGGCAATCTCGTCGGCAAGGTCGACATGCTGGCGATTGGCGGGGCCATGGCGAATACCTTCCTGCATGCGCTCGGCACCGATGTCGGAAAGTCGCTCTGCGAACACGACATGGCCGGGACCGCGCTGGAAATCCTGGGGCTGGCCGACGAGGCGGGCTGCGAGATTGTCCTGCCGTCGGATGCCGTGGTCGCGCGGGAATTCGCCGAAGGCGCGCCGAGCGACGTGGTGCCGGTCGGCGCCGTGCCGGACGATATGATGATTCTCGATATCGGGCCCGGCAGCGCAAACGGCCTTGCCGCGAAGCTCAGCGATCTTAAAACCCTGGTATGGAACGGCCCCCTCGGCGCGTTCGAGGTGCCGCCCTTCGATGCCGGCACCGTCATGGTGGCCCGCGTTGCCGCGGACCTTACCCGGGCGGGCGCGCTGAAGACGGTGGCCGGTGGCGGCGATACGGTCGCCGCCCTTGTCGCGGCCGACGTGCTGGACGATTTTTCCTACGTCTCGACCGCGGGCGGCGCGTTCCTCGAATGGCTCGAAGGCAAGGAACTGCCGGGCGTCAAGGCGCTGGGGTAACTAACCCCGCGCATTCTCCGCGATAAAGCCGTCGATCTCGTCCGGCGTCATCGCGCCCGGGAACATTTCGGCGCGCATGTCGACGCGCTGGGCGCTGATGGCGCGAATGGCGTCCTTCATGCGGGCGAGGTCGTCATCCGACTTGATCAGGCCGACGCAGATCTTCGCCTGTTCGGCGTAATGATCCTTTTCGTCGTCATAGATGATTTCCATGGCATGGGCCGTCATGTCGTTGACGGTCGAGCCCGAGAGCTTCGCGCCTTCGCGGAACAACCGCGCGCCGCCGCCTTCGGTAAAGCCGACCGCGGCTCTGGTCAGTTCGTCCTCGACATAGGCGCGGCGCACATCGCCGAGTTTCTTTTCCTCGGCAAGCTGCACGGTGTCTTCCGCCGTGATCTTGCGGCCCATGACATGCTCGAAGATGTCGGCCAGCATGACATAGTGATTGAATTCTTCGGACAGCTGGGTCAGCAGGAAATGGTACTCATGACGGTCGATACTGCGGTCGACCTCGGGGAAACGGTCTACGAGCTCTTTCAGCTCCCGGTGCAGGCCGTTGAAGAACCCGTCCACCGGATGCAGCTCCTTCCAGAGCTGGGCCCGCAGATAGAATGCATGGTCCTCATCGGTCGCATTCTCGAAATAACGTCTGGCGATTTCGCCCTCGCATTCCCAATAGGGCCACGCCGTATCCACAAGCGCCTGTTCCGTCGAGTTCGTCACAAATACCTCTTCAATTTGATTTCCTGCAATTTATACATCCCCCTATCCGCTGCGCAAGATTGCGGTCCGCGAGCAGATTCGCGACAATGGGGCAAGGAGAAAGAAACCCATGATTCACTTGGAAACCGATGTTCTGGTGGTTGGCGCCGGCGGGGCGGGCATGTATGCCGCGATTGCGGCGGCCCGCAACGGCGCGGACGTCATTCTGGCCGATAAAAGCATGATCAGCCGGGGTGGCGCGACCATCATGGCGCAGATGACCACGGCGGCGGCGCTCGGCGATGAAGAGCCCGATAGCTGGGAAAAACACCTTGCGGACACGCTGGAAGCCGGGCGCGGCCTCTGCAACGAGGAACTGTCCGCCATCCTCTGCCGCGAAGCGATCGACCGTATCCGCGAAATGGACGACTGGAAGGTCGGCTGGGCGCGCAAGGACGGCAAGATCACCGGCGTGATGGCGCCGGGACACAGCGTGCCGCGCTGCGTCTATGTCGATTTTCTGAATACCGGCCCCGCAGTCGCTAAGTGCCTGCGGACACAGGTTGCCCGCGCGGAGACGGTTACACGGGTCAGCGGACTCGCGATCAACGACGTCGTCGTCGATGACGGCGTGGTCACCGGTGCGGTCGGCTGGAACCTCGAAGACGAAACGCCCGTCACGATTGCCGCAAATGCCGTGATTATCGCGGCGGGTGGTCTGACCCGTCTGTATCAGCGCAACAGCGCGTCGGTGAACATGAACGGCGACGGCTATGCCATGGCGCTGCGCGCCGGCGCCGACCTGATTGACATGGAATTCCCGCAGTTCTTCCCGATCGGCCATCTTGCGCCACGCCTTGTCGGCATGGACCCGATCATGTGGGATCCGTTCCGTTACAAGCTCGGCGGGCGGCTGTTCAACGCGGAAGGCGAGGAGTTCCTGCACAGGTATGGCGGCGAGGACGCCGAGAAATACACCACGACCCGCGATATCATCTCCTACGGCATCACCAAGGAGCATGAGGCCGGGCGGACGACGGAGAACGGCGGCGTTCATCTCAGCTTCCAGCACATCCCCGAAGACAAGCTGCGTGAAGCTTTCGGGCCGGTGATCGACAAGCTGGCGGCGAACGGCATCGATCTGACGAAGAATACGGTCGAGGTCGCCCCCATCGCCCATTACCACATGGGCGGCATTCGCGTGAACGGACAGATGGAAACCAGCATCCCCGGCCTTTACGGCGCGGGCGAGGTGGTCGGCGGCGCCAACGGCGCGAACCGTTTGTCGGGCAATGCGATCCCCGAAGCCTTCGTTTTCGGCGAACGGGCCGGGCGCTTTGCCGCCGCATATGCGCGCGGCCGCAACCGGACATGGTCGGACGCCGCGGCGCAGGAACACCTCGACCTGCTGAATTCGCTGATCTCGCGTCAGTCGGACACAGCCGGCGACAAGGCCGCTTTGGGCGAGATGTGGTTCGAACTGCAGAACCTGATGTGGGAAAAGGTCGGCGTGTTGCGCACCGGCGAGAAGCTTTCGGCGGCGCTTGCGCGGATTCGCGAAATGCGGACGACGCTGGCGGAGATGGTCCCGGCCGACGATACCGAATTCAACATGACCCTGCAGGACTGGTACGATCTGCGCTCTGCCCTGCTGACCGCCGAATCCGTCACCCTGGCGGCGATCAACCGCACCGAAAGCCGGGGTGCGCACCAGCGCGAGGACTACGAGCAAATGGACCCGGCCCAGGTGCATAACCAGCGTCTCCGTCTGGGCGAAGACGGCGCGGTGCTGTCGGATTACCTGCCGGTGGAAAAAGGAGTGGCGGCATGAGCGCGCCCGTGACGAACAGCGACAAAACGGCGCCGATTACCATCCAGCGCGGCGCCCCCGGCGAAGATCCCTGGAAAGAGACCTATGACGTGCCGTGGCGCCCGGGCATGTCCGTACTGGACGCCATCGTCTGGGTCCGCACCCATGCCGATTCGTCGGTCGCTTTCCGCTATAGCTGCGTCAACGCCAACGCGTGCAAGGAATGCATGGTCGCGGTCAACGGCAAGACCGTCTATGCCTGCACCGAACGTCTGGCCGAGGACGGCACGGAAGTCGGCCCTATCACCAACAAGACGCTGATCCGAGATCTCGTGACCGATATTGTGCCGCCGAAGGAGAACCTGCGGACGATCCTGGCGGAGCGGGCGAAGGACTGAGCGCGGCGTACGCCGCGCCGCCCTTCCCGCGAAGGCGGGAAGCCGGACGGCGATAGCCCTTGAAAGATCCCCGCCTTCGCGGGGATGACGACAATGCTGAGGGACTACTCCGCCGCCAGCATCCCCTCCACCACGCGCCGTGCCTGCAGAACGCCCGCATCTGCATTGATATCGATCTGCGGGCTGTCCGGAGGGGCGGTATCGATGCTGCGCTGTTGCGCCGCCAGCAGGCCGACATCCTCGCCGAACGCGGTGCTGGCGGCGATCGCGAGCTTCTCGTTCAAAGCGGTATCTTCGAGCCGGAAGTTGCGCGCGTGATGCCAGAAATAATGGCAGGTGCCCTCGGTTTCCGGCGTGATTGTGTGGTTCGAGAAAATCGTAATGCCCCGGCTGCGGTCGCCGTCCCGCGCGCCGGTCCCGGCTTCCGCGCAGCCGACATCGATGACCACGTGAACCGGCGCGGTCCAGGTGATCAGCTGCCAGCGGTCGACGGTGCCCGGAAAATCGCGGGCCGATGCGAACATGGCAGGCGGCAGCTTGTCCATGATCCACCGGTCGATATGAACCTGCTTGGCCTCGCGGCGCGTATCGAGCGGCGCATCGCTGACGCCCTCCGCCCCCAGCGTCGAGGCATGGACGAACTGCACATGCGACAGGTCCAACAGGTTATCCACCACGAGCTGGTGATTGCATTCGACGTAGAAATATCCGGTGTTCGATGCCCAGGCCGGGTCGTCGTTCCAGTGATAATCCGGGATCAGGCTCTCATCGGCTGCCGCCGGATCGCCCGGCCAGATCCAGATATAGCGGTAGCGTTCGACCACCGGAAAAGAGCGGATCGCGGCGCCCGGCGGGACCTTCGACTGGCCGGGAACCGACACGCAGGTCCCCGCGGTGTCGAATTCCAGACCATGATAGCCGCACTGCACCCGGTCGCCGACGCGCTGGCCGAGCGACAGCGGCAGATGGCGGTGACAGCAGCGGTCTTCGAGCGCCGCCGGCGTGCCGTCCTGTTTGCGGAACAGCACGACGGGTTCGCCGCAGATCATGCGGCCCAAAACGCCGTCGGTAACCTCATGGCTCTGGGCGGCGACGTACCAGGAATTTTCAAGGAAGGGCATGGTGTCTCGGTTTCTCCCTAGCTGGACTGGCGGATCATCTCGACGATCCGTTTCGGTTCGATCGGCAGGTCGCGTACGACCACGCCGAATGGCGACAATGCGTCGTCCACGGCGGAGGCGATGGCGGATGTCACCGGAATGGTGCCGCCTTCGCCGGCGCCCTTGACGCCGAGGGGGTTCAGCCGCGTGGGGCTTTCCATGTGGACGATATCGTAATGGGGGACTTCGGGCGCGGATGGCAGCAGGTATTCGCCGAAATTCGTCGTCTGCGGCTGGCCCTGGTCGTCATAGATCATGCGTTCGAACAGGGCGGAGCCGAGGCCATGGGTCGCGCCGCCGGTGATCTGGCCTTCGACGATGGTCGGGTTTATCAGCCGGCCGCTATCGTGGACGATGACGTAGTTCAGAATCTGCACGTGGCCGGTGCCGGGATCGATCTCGACCTCCGCGATGTGAACGCCGTTACAGTATGTCAGGGTCGGCGGGGTGAAATGGGCGGTCGCCTCCATCCCCGGATCGACGCCGCCGGGCAGGGAAAAGCCCGGCATGCCCTGCACGGCGCGGGCGACATCGCCGAGGGTGACGGACATATCCGGCACACCGCGCACCGATATCCGACCGTCGGCGATATCGAGGTCTTCTTCGGCCGCTTCGAGGAGGTGGGCGGCGACCTTCAGCGCCTTGTTGCGGACTTCCAGCGCCGCGACATGGACGGATGAGCCTGCCGTCACCGCCTGCCGGCTCGCGAACGCGCCGAGGCCGAGCGATACCTTGTCGGTATCGCCGGTCACGACCTCTATGTCTTCGATGGCCGCGCCGGTCTGGGCGGCGCAGACCTGCGCGAGGGCTGTTTTCAGGCCCTGTCCCTGATCGGTGGCGCCTGTGTAGATGATGATCTTGCCGGACGGTTTGACGCGGACGACCGCGGATTCGAACGGGCCGCGCCCGGTGCCTTCGACGTAATTGGCGACCCCGATGCCGAGATAGCGGCCTTCCGCCCGTGCCGCCGCCTGCCGGGCGGCGAAACCGCTATAC
>JAYOMI010000001.1:119329-134646 GCA_038120765.1 Rhodospirillaceae bacterium | reverse complement strand
CGAGGCGCGGCACCGGCGGCGTATCCGGCGTGTCTGCGATAACGGGACGCCGGTTCTCCTGGATCTCGAGAAAGCGACAGCCTTGCGCGATGGCGACGGCCTTGCGCTGGAAGATGGCGGCTGGGTTGCCGTGCAGGCGGCGGACGAAGACCTCGTCGAGGTCACCTGCACGTCGGCGCACGATCTGCACCGTATCGCGTGGCATCTCGGCAACCGCCATTGCCCGGCGGCGATAGAGGCAGACCGTATCCTGATACGGCGCGACCACGTGATCGAGGAAATGCTGCGCGGGATCGGCGCTGCGGTGAAACCCGTCATGGCACCGTTCGATCCGGAACGGGGCGCCTATGACGATGAAAACCTGGTTCACGGGCATCACCATGATTGATGACGGCGGCCTCTATCGGCTGCTGAGCTGGCTGTCGCCCAGCTACCCGGTCGGCGCGTTTTCCTATAGTCATAGCCTTGAATACGCTGTCGAAACCGGCCGTGTCGCGACGGCGGACGACGTGTCGGACTGGGTGTCGACGGTCCTGTTGCAGGGCACCGGGCGTGTCGACGGTATTCTGTTCCGCGAGGCCTATTCGGCGGTCGCCGCCGAAAACTGGGATCATCTGGACGGGATTGCCGCTCTCGGGAACGCCTTTCAGGCGACGTCGGAGTTCGCGCTTGAAACCCGGGCCCAGGGAAATGCGTTTATCAAGGCGACACTGGCGGCCTGGCCCGCCCATGCGCTGGCCCGGATCGAACAGGGTGCGGTGTACCCTGTGGCGGTCGGCGTTGCCTGTGCCGCCCACGGCATTCCCCTTGAAACGGCACTCCATGGTTATTTTCATGCATTCGCGGCAAATCTGGTTTCCGCGGCGGTGCGCCTGGTACCGCTTGGCCAGACCGATGGTCAGCTTGCCGTTGCGGCCCTCGCCGCTGCCGTCTCGGATGCGCAGCAACAGGCGCTTGTCATTCCGCTTGACGATATCGGCTCGGCGGCGCCGCTGGTCGATCTTGCATCCATGCACCATGAAACCCAGTACACGAGGCTCTTCAGATCATGACCACTTCCCCGCACGGCCCTCTCCGGGTCGGAATCGGCGGCCCCGTCGGTTCCGGCAAGACGGCCCTGACCGATGCGCTCTGCAAACACATGCGCGATCGCTACAACATCGCCGTCGTCACCAATGACATCTATACGCAGGAAGACGCGCAGTTTCTGACACGGTCGGGCGCGCTTGCGCCGGAGCGCATCGTCGGCGTGGAAACCGGCGGTTGCCCCCATACCGCCATCCGCGAGGATGCGTCTATCAATCTTGCCGCGATTGCGGATATGAATGTGCGGTTCCCCGATCTCGACATGGTCATCATCGAATCCGGCGGCGACAACCTGGCCGCGACGTTCAGTCCCGAACTCGCCGATATCACGATTTACGTGATCGATGTATCCGCCGGGGACAAGATTCCGCGGAAGGGCGGTCCGGGGATTACCCGGTCGGACCTGCTGGTGATCAACAAGATCGATCTTGCCCCGCTTGTCGGCGCCGATCTCGATGTGATGGACCGGGACTCGAAAAAGATGCGCGGCGATAAGCCGTTCATATTCTCGAACATAAAGGCGGGTGTCGGTGTCGCCGACATCGCGGCGCTGATAGAGGAAACCGGCGGGCTCTGATCCTGAATAGCGAATTACCGTCACTTTTCCGTGGTGATCGATCCCATTTTTATTTTTCGGGCCTGGCAGAGGCGCTCGAAGCTCCGGGCGACCCGTTCCTCCATCGGTGCGGCGCCGCCCCCGGGCAGGATCAGCGACAACTGGTCGTTTTTGATCTGCAGCCGGGACAGTTCCAGCAGTTCCGGGTTTCCCCCTGAAATCCGATAGGCGAGCCGCAATCCGAAACCGAGCGTCTCCGCCCGCCGAATCGCCCGTTTTGAGAGCAGGCTGCCGATATGGGCCACGCGCGCATCCGAGGATTTGCCGCCATAGCGCAGATAGACAGCAAGAGCGATAAAAGCCCGCTCCATGTGGTTGATTCCGAAGAACGGGTATTCGATCGTGCGATCGAAAGCGAATGAGGCGCGGTAATCGGGGTGGTCGCGCCAGGCGATGTCCGACAGGGTGCAGACGGCCAGTTGAAGGCGGCGTCGCCGGCGGTTCTCTGCTGACATTATCGGCGACAGCCACAGCAGCAACGCCTCGGCCGTTTCACTGAACCAGCCTTCCCGCTCGGAGAGGGCCGACGTTGCGGCGGCCAGCGGATCTTCAGCGATCTGGTCCGCTTCCATATGCCCGTATACATAGCCTTCGCGCACGCCGACTGCAGAAAACGTAACAGTTCTCGGCTTCGTGCGATCGATCAGTTCATTGAGCAGGAGACCGGTCAGCGGCATCGACATCCGGCGCTGGCTGACGACGCTTTCGAGGCCGGCGAGAGACTGCCTGGAAAGTCCTGCGAGCAACTTTGCCGTCTCCGCGGCGGCGGTCGCTGAAATGGTATAGCCGTGGATGATATCCAGCGGATAATTGCTGTCCACGATCTTGAGGCGGGCGAATGCGCGCCAGGCGCCGCCGATTGGAAAGAGGGTTTTCCCAGTGTATTTGCCGAGCCAGTCGACCTGGTCGAGCGCCTGGCAGATTTCTTTCCGCATCTTCCCCATATCGCCGGATGTCTGTGCCTGAAGGCGCATGGTGCCGATCGGGAGCGAGATCATCTCGTTGACTTCGCCGTGGCCTAGCGCCGCCAGCTCAAGGCTGCCGCCGCCCAGGTCCGCGATAATGCCGTCTTCCACGTACAGGCCGCGCTGGAGCGCCTGGGCAGAGAGAAGCGCTTCCTCCTGTCCGTCCAGAATCCGGATTTCGCAGCCGGTCAGGGAATGGACGGCCGCGATCAGTTCGCCGCCGTTTGTCGCATCGCGGACGGCAGACGTTGCAAAAGCCTCGAGCCGGTTCACGCCGTTATGCAGGGCAAGGCGCGAAAACCGCACGATCGCTGCGATGGCGCGGTCCATGGCCTCTTCCGGCAGCGCGCCCGTTTCGCCGAGGCCCGTACCGAGACCGCAGAATACCCGCTCGTTGAAAAGCGGGTGCGGGTATCCGTCAGTGATATCGAAAATTACCAGCCGTATGGAGTTCGACCCGATGTCGATGACCGCGAAGGTCGTATATTTGTCCGAGAGTTGCGGCGGAATGCGTCAGTCTCCATCGGCTGCTGGCGCCGTGGCAAACGCGCCTGCGGCCCTATTTTTTCGCAGAGGTCTTCTTCCGCCCTTTTTTAAGCGCGCTGCCGCGTCCTGACAAACTCGGATTAGTCATAAAGTACTCATGCGCAGAAAACGGCTGGTTGCCGCTTTCAATCCGGGTGTATTCGCCATTTGCATTCATCTGCCAGCAATTGGTGTCGTCCTTCAGGCTGGATCCCAGAATCCGGTCGAGGATCTGCCGATGAACGGTGCGGTTTTCGACCGGAACCAGGGTTTCGACCCGTCTGTCGAGATTGCGCGGCATCCAGTCTGCGGACGATACAAAAACCTTCGCCCGCCGCGATGTAAGTCCGAACCCGGCCGCAAAGGCGACAATTCTGCTGTGTTCGAGGAACCTGCCGACAATACTTTTGACCACGATGTTTTCCGATAGCCCCGGGACCCCCGGCCGCAGACAGCATATTCCGCGAATAATCAGTTCCACGGGCACGCCGGCACGGGATGCCTTGTACAGACGGTCGATCATGCCCGGATCGACCAGCGCGTTCAGTTTCACCAGGATGCCGGACGGCTTTCCGGCTTTCGCATTGGCGATTTCATCGTCGATCAGCCGGTAAAGCGTTTCCCGCATTCCGATGGGAGACACGGAAATTTTTTCAAGTTTTGCGGGCGGCGCGGATCCGGTCATGAAATTGATCAGGGCGGCCGCATCCCGGCAAAGGGCGGGGTCGCATGTGAAGAACGACAGGTCGGTATAGATGCGGGCGGTAATCGGGTGGTAATTCCCTGTGCCGAAATGCACATAGGACCGGAGTCCGCGGCGTTCCTTTCTGACCACCAGCGATACCTTCGCGTGGGTCTTCAGGTGAACGAAACCGTATACGACGTGCACGCCGGCGCGTTCCAGATCGCGCGCCCAGCGGATATTCCGTTCTTCGTCAAAGCGCGCCTTCAGCTCGACCAGCGCGGTCACGGATTTGCCGGCTTCGGCGGCGGATATCAGCGCGGCGACGATCGGGGAATCCTCGCTCGTGCGATACAGCGTCTGTTTGATGGCGACAACGCCGGGGTCCGACGCCGCCTGCCGGATGAACTGCACGACGACATCGAAGCTCTCATAGGGATGATGGACAAGAATGTCTTTCTGGCGCACCGCGGCAAAGCAATCGCCCTTGTAGTCCCGGATGCGTTCGGGGAAGCGGGCGCGGAAGGGTTTGAACAGAAGATCGGGCCGGTCATCCGTGATGATCTCGGCGACGTCGACGAGGGAGACGAGTCCTGCGATGCGAAATGTATTCTCGTCCTCGACCTTCAGTTCGCGCTGCAGAAAATCATGCATTTCGTCCGGCAGTGAGTCTTCGATCGCGAGCCGCACGACGGATCCGCGCCGCCGTTCGCGCAGTGCTTCTTCGTACAGCCGGACCAGGTCTTCGGCTTCTTCCTCCATGTCGATATCGCTGTCCCGAATGACCTGGAACACGCCGTGATACTGGATCTTGATCCCCGGAAAAAATTTCCCGAGAAAAATGCCGATAATGTGTTCCATTGCGATAAAGCGGATTTTGCGGCCGGGCAGCCGCACGAACCTCGGCAGGCTGTGGGGGATCGTGATCAGCCCGATCAATGGCTCGTCGTCGTTCTTCTTCTCCATCATCAGGGCCAGGGTGAAGTCGAAACTGGGGATGAACGGAAAGGGATGTGCCGGATCGATTGCAACGGGCGTCAGCGCGGGGAACGCCTCGTCCATGAAATACCGCTCGAGCCATTTCATTTCGGCGCCGGAAAGCGACCCCGGCAGGATCACAGCGATTCCGGTTTTTTCGAGCAGCTTCTGAAGTTCCGCCCAGCGATGCTGCTGTTCCACCATCAGCTCGCCCGCGCGTTTATTGACGGCGCGGAGCTGCTGAAGCGCGGTCAGGCCCTCCGGGCTCCGGGCATTGACGCCTGCGCGGACCTGTCCCATCAGGCCGGCGATGCGGACGGCGAAGAATTCGTTGAGGTTGTTGTCCGAGATCGACAGAAACCGCACCCGTTCAAGCAGCGGATTTTTCGGATTTGACGCCTCTTCAAGGACGCGGGCGTTAAAGTCCAGCCAGGACAGTTCCCGGTTTATAAACCGCCGCGCTGCCCGGATCGTGGGTGGTTTGGCAGCATTTACAGTTGCGGCTTCCGGCGTCGCGGCCGCCGGCTTATTAGCTGCTTGTTTCGCGGTGTTTCCGGAAACGGATGGTTTGGTATCAGAAATGTTTTCGGCCGCCTTTACGGCATTTATGTTGGAATTCCCGACTGTATCGCGGGCGACCGGGTAAAATATGACACTTAGGTGATGTTTTTATGACATCACTGGCTATTTGTTGCCGTCCGGAATTGACGTAGACATATCCGGTCGCAACCGATCGGAAATGCAGATGCAACGGGGCTGGTACAAGAATCCTTACATGGTGTTGATTTGCGCCGTCGGTATCGTCTTTCTGGCCTATGGCAGCCGTCAGAGTTTCGGCATCTATATGCGGCCCATCACTACCGAGATGGGTTGGGGCCGCGAGAGCCTGTCGCTGGTCTTTGGCGCCCAGGCGCTGATCTACGGGCTCTCCGCGCCGTTTGTCGGCGCGATTGCCGATAAATGGGGACCGATGCGGGTCCTGATGGTGGCGGCCGTGATGTATTCGCTCGGCATCCTGTTCATGTCCCAGTCGACAACTCCCGAAGGGATGATGCTGAGCGCCGGCCTACTGGGGGGTATGGGGTCGGCCGGTTGCGCCCTGTCGCTTGTTCTTGCAATTGCCAGCAGGGTAGCGCCGCCTGAAAAGCGCGGGATGTGGCTTGGTATCATCACCTCCGGGGGTACCGGGGGCCAGCTCGTGCTCGTGCCGACAGGACAACTGGTCATGAACGAATACGGCTGGATGGTGGCAATCATCGCGCTCGGATTGTTTGTGCTGCTGATATTGCCGCTGGCGCTCATGATGGGGAAGGCGGCCGGCGATACCATCAACAGCAAGAAAGACGGACAGGGACTGTTCGACGCGTTGTCCGAGGCGCGGAAACATCGCGGCTTCTGGTTGCTCGTGCTCGGGTTTTTCACCTGTGGTTTTCAGGTTCAGTACATCAACAATCATCTGCCCGCCTATCTCGCGGATATGAACCTCGATCCGCTGATCGGCGCCACGGCCATTTCGGTGATCGGGCTGTTCAATATGATCGGTACCTGGATTGCCGGGTGGCTGGGCGACAAGTACCGGAAAAAATACCTGCTCGCATCTCTCTACTTTTTGCGCTCGCTGATCTTTACGGTTTTTATCCTCGTGCCGTTGACGCCCTGGACGGTCTATATCTTCTCCGCGAGTATCGGCTTGCTGTGGCTGGCAACGGTCCCGCTGACGTCGGGAATGGTGTTCGGCATGTTCGGTCCCCGCTATATGGCGACCCTGTATGGCATCGTCTTTTTCAGTCATCAGGTCGGCAGCTTCACCAGCGTCTGGCTGGGCGGCAAAATCTGGGACATGACCGGTTCCTACGATATCGCGTGGTGGATTGTCATTGTCGGCGGCGCATTGGCATCGTTGCTGCACTGGCCGATTGATGACCGCCCGGTCGAGCAGGTGCTTGCGGATCGCGCGTCTTCTGCCTGATCAAGTGTCGCGGGCTTTTTGTCATGTCCGATCTATAAATAATTGCCCCAGACAGGTTCATGTTGCCGGCGATGACTTCTAGAATTCTCCACAGGGAATTCGTTTCGACGGAGCGTGCGGTCAAAGCACGCTGTCGGAAATTGTGGGGATGGTTTGGGCGAAAAAGATATTCTTGCCATGCGTCATCTTGTGAGCGCATTGGAAGAGTCGGCCGGGGGCAGTTCCGTTCTTGACCTGCGGCTCGCTTGCGATCTTCAGGACAAGCTGGCGGTTGAAAATGAGCCCGCGCGGCATGGTCTCATGGCCGAACTGTCGGCCGAAACCATTGAAAATATCGTCGGAGAGATGATCGTACCGTATACCCGGTCATTGGACGCCGCCCTGCCGGCCGAGAACATCGTCTTCAGCATGTATTCGCGCGATAAGAACCGCTGGGTCGCCGTGCAACGGGCAACCGACGGTCAGGAATACGTTTCCTGGGCAACGACGGAGCCATTGGCCCGGCGTGCGGCGGCGCTCAGGGCCATTGCGGGAATCTCCGCCGGGCGATCCGGTTCAGAAGTTGTTTCGCTATCGGGTATGGACGCGGATGCGGACTCTGGCGATCCGGAAGCGGAATCCAGGGTGTCTCAACCGGGATGGAGGGTCAGTTTTTGAGGTTCAGGCCCGAGAGAGCAGGATGAGCCAGGCCGATCCTGTTTCTGGTCCTGAAGCCGGGTGGCCATTCGTCCTTGTCTTTGCCAACGAGAAGGGGGACGGGTCTTGCGCGGATTTTGCAGTGCAGCATAGTATACCCGAATCGAAAGAGAGGACCCATGGCAGGCAAGATTGTTACGATCGCGCAGCAAAAGGGCGGTGCCGGAAAAACGACGGTTTCCGTGCATCTCGCCGTCGCCTGGGCGGCGATGAAGGGCAAGTCGGTGGCCCTGGTCGATGTCGATCCGCAGGGCAGCCTCGGCGAATGGTTCGAAGCCCGCGAGCGGGCGTTCGGTGAGGACAGGGCAGGGCTTGAATTCCGCACCGCCAGCGGATGGGGTGCGCGGCGCGAAGCGCAGCGCCTGACGCGTGATTTCGATTTTGTCGTGGTCGATACCCCGCCGCATGCGGATCTGGATGCAAAGCCCGCGATAGAGGCTGCAGATCTCGTGGTTAGTCCCGTGCAGCCGACGCCGGTCGATCTGTGGGCGACGCGTTCGACGCTCGAACTCCTTGGCGAAAGCGGCCCGGGCGGCGTGATCGTTCTCAACCGGGTGCCGCCGCGCGGCCGCCTGACCGGTGAAATGACCGAGGCGATACAGGAGTTCGGCGGCGACATTGCCAAAAGCACCCTCGGCAACCGGATCCTTTATGCCTCCTGCCTCGGTGAGGGGCTGACGGCGATGGAAAAGGCGCGGACAAGCAAGGCCGCGCTTGAGGTAGAGGCCCTGGCTAAAGAGATCGCGGCGCGTCTGTGACCGGCGCTTGCTCCCGGCGATTGTAGAAGGTACCAGTTCCAAATCGGAGGAACGCAACATGTCCAGCACAACAATCGACACCAGAGTCCCCACCATCGACGCCGTGTTCACCTATGCGGTCGATACCGGCGAGAAAATCATCAACGAGACGATGGGCGATGGGGACATGGGGCGCCGTCGGACCGGCGTGGTCGAGGAAAATACCATGACCGTCCGGGACGGGCGCGTGCTGCGCGATACGTTCGATCTGGAAACCCATGGCTTTGTGTTCGTCGATCATCCGACGCAGATGAAGGATTTCTTCGATGCCGACGAACTGCGCTCGGTCTACTACAAAGAGGCCGAGGAACTTGTGAAGGCGCAGACGGGCGCTGCGCGGGTGCATGTGTTCGATCACACGCTGCGCTCGGGCGACGAGGAGACGCGCAACGCGAAATCCGTGCGCGAACCGGTCACCCGGGTGCATAACGATTACACCGAATGGTCAGGCCCGAACCGGGTGCGCGACCTGCTGCCCGATGAAGCCGAGGACCTGCTGACGCGGCGCTTTGCCATCGTCCAGGTCTGGCGCGCGATCCGCAACCCGATCGAATCCCATCCGCTCGGCATCGTCGATGCGCGCTGCCTGGCAGAAAAAGACCTGGTTATCTCGGAGCGGCGCTATCCCGACCGTATCGGTCAGACCTATCAGATCGCCTACAATCCCGATCACGAATGGTATTATTTCCCGCTGATGGCGCGGGACGAGGCGCTGGTGTTCAAGGTCTACGATTCAGCAAAAGACGGCCGCGCGCGTTTTACCGCCCATTCGGCTTTCGAGGATCCGACCAGCCCGCCAAATGCCGCGCCGCGCGAAAGCATCGAGATGCGGACCATCGCGTTTTTCTAGGACCGGTCTTTGCCGACTTTGCTGTCGTCAGACAGCGAGTTTGGCCGCAACCGTGCCGACCCGTGCATCGGCCCCGCCGAAAAAGAACGTATCCTGCCAGCTCGGACGCTCTGCCAGGCGCGCCAGCCAGGCGTGTGTTTTCGGATACATAGCGGGACCCGTCAGTTCCGGTTTCAGGTCCGTCATCCGTTCTACGAAAGGCACCATCGCGATATCGCCCAGCGAAAAGGTGTCGCCGGCGAGATAGGGAGCGTCGGCCAGCGACTCTTCCAGGCGCTCGAACGTCTGGCGCATCTGCGCGTAGGCCTCGTTCAGTTCGGCATCGCCGAAACCCCCTGTCGCAACCGTCTGCCAGCGGGACCGGCGTTCTTCCGTAGGCACGCCCGCCAGCACTTTCTCGAGTTCCTCCGGTGACAGTTTTTCCGCCATCGGCTTGCTGAGCTTGTTCCAGGTCGGGACGTACACCGCCGCATAGCCGACCTCGTCAGACCATTTTTCCCATTCCTTCATCCGCCGAAGGCCGTCCGCATCCGCCGGCGAGAGTGAGGGTTCCGGGAAGGTCTCTTCGAGATAGTCGATGATGGCGGTGGATTCGCAGACGGGCTTGCCGTCATGGACGAGGGTCGGTACCACGCCTTTCGGATTGAGCTTCAGGTATGCGGGATCGTGCTGTTCGAACTTCTGCAGGTTGAGCAGATGGCTTTCCCAGGCGAGTCCCTTTTCGGCAAGGCAAATGCGGACCTTCTTCGAACAGGTCGATGCCAGGCCGTGATAGAGTTCGAGCATCCTTTCCACTCCTTTTTTTCGGCGACGTCCCTTGTTTCGATCCCGCCGTCAACACGCCGCTCGCGATGTCCTGCACGCGATTGGGACTACCCTTCGTACCCGGTGCGCCGCGCATCGATGATATAGCGACCGCCGGCCTTCACGACTTTCTCGCCGCGTTCCAATTCCGCCAGCAACTGGTCGGCATCGGTGACGGGCTCATTGCCTTCGAACCCCTGTGCGACCGCAAGCGCGATGATATCGACCGGCGGCTGGTCGAGGCGCTGGCCGACCCACTTGTTCTGCGGCGGACGATCGCGCATCACGGCGACGCGTTCCTGGTGGGCCTCGTCGTTGAAGTACGACCGGTTGTTGGCGACCACGACCATCAGCGGCAGCTCCATGTGCGATGCCGTCCAGAACGCATTCACCCCCATCAGGAAATCGCCGTCGCCCATGACGGCCAAGGGGAGACGCCCGGAACCTTTCAGGGCGAGCGCCGCGCCGACCGCGTGGCCGGGCCCGGACCCGACGGCGCCGCCGGCATCCTTGCCGAGATAGGCGAGCGGGTGTTCGAAACGGCAGAAGGAGCCCGGAAACCCGAGCGGCGCGCGGGTCAGCGTGACGTCGCGCGGCCCTTCGCAGAACTCGTTCAGCGTCCAGGCCAGTTCAATCAGCGCCATCGGTTCGCCCGCGGGCGACGCTTCCGGCTGTTTGACGGAGTCCGTCCAGTGGGGCAGGGCGGCGACGGCGGGCCGGGAAGCGGAAATCTTCCGTTCCCTGATCCGCTTGAGGAGCTGTTTGACGACCGTATCCGGGCGCGCAAGTACGTTCACGTCGGCTGCCTGGAGCGACTGATAGTCGGCGCTCCACCCGCCGGCAATCGTGGAATCCATGGATACCTTGATGATGGTCGAGGATGACGGTTTCTGCGACTGCGAATCGCCCGAGCAGAGGCGCAGGTAGCCGCCGAGGTCCAGCCAGTCCAGGTCGAGGATCACGTCGGCTTTCTTCATCAGGTCGGTATGCGCTTCGCCCGGCCGTTCCGGGCTGATCGGCAGTTTGTGATGTGGGTGGGTGGTCGGGAATGCCGCCCGCTTGTGCAGGCTCGTCACCGCGACCGCATCGAGCGCTTCGACCAGAGCGATGCGGTTGTCCCATTCCACCGGATCGCAGCCGACGCGGCCCATCATGATCACGGGCATTTTCGCCGTCTCGAATGCGTCGAGGATACGATCGATATCCTCATCCGTCGCCGCGACATCGCGCGCCGGCGCATAGCGTTCAACCGGCGGGAAATGAATGTCGCCCTTGATCTCCGCCTCCTGCATGCCGACGTCGAGGCAGACATAGACGGGCCCGTATGGCGGGGTCTGGGTGATCTGCCAGGCGCGGAGGACGGATTCCACCGCCGCCTGGGCGGAACCGGGGGTGTCGTCCCACTTGATGTAGTCGCGAATGATGGATGCCTGATTGGATGACGTGTGAATCCACTCGATCCAGGGGCGGCGGATATGCGCATCCAGCGGGCCGGTCGCGCCGAAGATCAGCATCGGGTTGCGTTCGCACCAGGCATTGAAGATCGCCATGCTCGCATGCATCAACCCGACATTCGAATGCAGGGCGACGGCCATCGGCCGGTCGGTGACCTTTGCGTATCCGTCTGCAATCGCGACGCAATGCTCCTCGTGCAGACATACCACCATCTGCGGTTCGGCGTTGCCGAGATAGTTTACAATGCTGTCGTGGAACCCGCGAAAGCTCGCGCCCGGGACAAGCGCCATGTAATCAACGCCGATAGACCTCACGGTTTCGGCGACGGCATCGCTGCCCCAGCGCAGTTGCGGGTTGCCGATATTGTCGGGGCGGTCGATTTCTTTGGTCATTTTATCTGTTTTCCTCTGGGTATTTACGCGGCGTCCGGCCCCGTTCCGAAGCGCGATCGTATGCGGGAAGCCCGGCACTCTGCAACACTGCGGAAACCGCTTCGGGAAAAACATCTGTCCGTTGTAGAACGCGCCGCGCCGCGAGCGCTTTGCTCCCCTGAAAAAGACGCGGCCGGCAACGTTTCCGGTGAGGTATCAGGCGCCTGTTACTGTGCTTCCGCTGCTTCCAGGCGACGCGTGAACCGCTTGTGAAACAGTTCTGCGGCAAGGGTCCGTTCGCCCATCTCGGCGGTTTTGGTCTGGTAGCCATAGACCAGTCTGAAGCGGATATGTCTGATTTGAGCGGCCTCTTCGTAGACGCCGATTATCTGGGCGTATTCGATCGGCCCGTTTTCAGTGGTGCAGACGAACACGTCGCCGACCTCGGGTTGGGACTGCTTTATCGTGGGACGTGCTCTCAGGCCCAGAATGTCTGCCCAGGCTGAATATTTCAGATTCATCATGCCTCCGTTGTGTGACTCTTTTCGGATCGCCGCGACGATCAAGCTACTGTGCCGGGCCGCGGTAGTGTGTGACTTAACTGTGGCAATATTATGGTGTGGGCGGTGCTCGCGATCCCGCCGGCGCAATCTGTTTGCGCTCCAGAGAGACGGCGATCCGGATGTGCTGGATCGCCGCCCTTTTTTGCAGGTCGCCCGGGGTAGGTGCAGGGCGCCTGCCATCGCCGTCTAGGCCGGAGCTTGCATCATCCTGATGAAGCCTCCCGACGCCCGGGGTGTCATCAGCAATATCCGTGCCAGATGGGGTTGCGCCTGTTTTCAAAAGGTTAAGTGATTTGATCGGTGCGCAGCGATGCCTGAATGTAAAAATAACCGACAGTTCCGTGTCGGTGTTCTTGCGGATTTGTGCTGGTGGTTTGAAGGCCAACATGTTCCGGGCCGAAAGATCGCCGGTCCCTCGAATTCCGCCTTTCATCACGCTAGTATCATGGCTGCCGCAAGGGATAATCGCGATGCTTGAACTCTACCACAACGGATCGTCCGTATGCGCCGCGAAGGTGCGTATCCTGCTCGCGGAAAAAGACATTCCCTGGCACGGCCACTATCTGGACATCCTGGCCGGCGATCAGTTCGATCCCGCCTATCTGAAGCTCAATCCCAAGGGGGTTGTCCCGACGATCGTGCATGACGGAATCGTGGTGACGGAATCGACGGTCATCTGCGAATACCTGGAGGATGTTTTTCCGGAAGTTCCGCGCCGACCCGCGGATGCGGCGGGACGTGCGAGGATGCGCATCTGGACCAAGGTTGTCGACGAGGCGCTGCACCCAAATATTATCGATATCACCTTTACCGTCTCGCACCGCCACACGGTGATGGCCAAGGGCGAGGAGAATACGCGGCGCTTTATCGAAGATGCCCCCGATCTTGTGAGCCGCGAGCGGCGTCACGGCTGGATTCACAAGGGCGTCGATTCGGCGAGCGTTCAGGAAGCGGTGCGTGTTTACGCCAAGGCGTTGAAACAGATGGATACGGCGCTGTCCGATGGCCCCTGGCTGGCGGGAGAGACCTTTTCGCTCGCCGACATCGGCGTCGTACCCTATGTAAACCGCCTGCACATGCTGAACATGGATGCGATGTGGCGGAACTCTCTGCCCAATGTCACCGACTGGTTCGACCGTATCCGGGCGCGCGCCAGTTTTCATCCCGGCATCGAAGAACATCTCCCCGCGGAATCGCGCGAAAACCTGGTGCGCAACGGCGCGTCCGGCGGGCCACAGCTTCTCGCCGCCTGCGGTATGGACTGACCTGAAAAATACCGGGCCGGGCGAAATCCGGCTCAATGGCCGGCCCGTATAACTGCCGCCGATATACGAGGCTTTCGGATTGTGACGAGAGTGGCGGGACGGTCGGCGTCAGAGCCAGGTTCGATTTTTTTTCGTAAATATTATTTTTTCGAAATCCAAACAAAAAAAGCTGACGTAAAATTTTAACATCGGATAGGAAAATAAAAAACCTTTCTAGTGCCGGGAGAAATCCACTACTCTCTCATTATTATTTTTATATCTGGAGAGAACGATGAAGAATTTTAAATCTATGCTTGGAGCGACAGCAATCGCGATGACGCTCGCCGTCGTGTCGCTTCCCGCGAAGGCCGCCGATATTGTCGATACCGCCGTCAGCGCCGGCCAGTTCAAAACGCTTGTCGCAGCCGTTACCGTGGCCGGCCTTGTCGATACCCTGAAGGGTACCGGGCCGTTTACAGTTTTCGCGCCGACCGATGAAGCCTTTGCGAAACTGCCTGAGGGTACCGTTGAATCCCTTCTCAAGCCCGAAAACAAGAGCAAACTGGTCGCTATCCTGACCTATCACGTGATCCCCGGAAAAGTGATGTCGGGCGACATTGCCGGCAAGAAGCTCAGTGTCGCAACCGTTCAGGGCGGACAGGTCAGCGTGAACGCCATGTCCGGCGTCATGATCAACGACGCGAATGTCGTGACCGCCGATATCGCTGCATCGAATGGCGTCATTCACGTTATCGACAAGGTTATCCTTCCCCCCCAGGAGTAAGCCTTTCACGTCGATAAACACTGGCCCCGCTTCGGCGGGGCCATTTTTTCGCACAGTTCTCGAAATCCAAGCGCACCGTTGCGGCGTAACCCTTCAAACGACGCGAAAAACTGTGGAGTCCGGCTACGGGGGATGACTGCAGCCGAGACATTAAGGACTTTTTGGCCTATGCAGATGTTAATGTATTCAACTGCGAGAAATAACCCTGCGATCTCGGGGTTGTCCGTCGCAGCACTACCAGTCGCTGATTCGAGGGGGTTCCATCCGAACATGACGAGTAAACCTGGTGTAGAATCCGGCGGGAAAACACCGGGAAAAAGCGCCGACATGAAGCATATGACGGATTGTATCCGCGCTATCGCCGAGCGGAAGGACCGCCAGGCCTTCGAGGACCTGTTCAGGTTCTATGCGCCCCGGCTGAAAGCCGTGCTCATCAAGGGCGGTGCGGGCGTGCAGGAAGCCGAAGAAGTGATGCAGGAAGCGATGGTGCTGGTCTGGCGCAAGGCCGAGCAGTTCGACCCGGCGAAAGCATCGCCGTCCACCTGGATATACACGATCGCACGAAACCGGCGCATCGACCTTCTGCGCCGTGAAAAACGGGCGCCGCTGGACCCGGAGGATCCGTTTTTCCAGAATATTTCGGCCCAGCCCGATGGAGAGCAGGTCTACACGGAAGGCGAACGTGCGCAGATTATTCGGGAATACATAAAGACGCTTCCGGAGGAGCAGCTTCTGCTGGTCCAGAAAGCTTTTTACGAAGAAATGACACATCAGGCGATCGCCGCAGAACTCGATATGCCGCTTGGCACTGTCAAATCGCGTCTGCGCATTGCGATGCGCCGTCTGAGAGAACAGTTGTCCGGAGAAGAGTTATGATTACACATCACCTGTCAGATGAATTTCTGGTTGAATATGCAAATGGCAGCCTGCCG
>JAYOMI010000001.1:111964-119319 GCA_038120765.1 Rhodospirillaceae bacterium | reverse complement strand
CGCTGGTTGTCGGCAGCCATCTGGCGATCTGCGCGGAATGCCGCGATCGCGTCGAAACGTTCGAGACCGTCAGTGCGGTCCTCCTGGAGGACGGCGACGTTGAAGCCCTCTCGCCGGATGCGCTGGATGCCGTCCTGGCGAGGATCGACAGCGCCGCAGAAGAAGACGGTTCGGAAGATGCTGCGCCGTTGATCGAATTCGACCGCGACACGCTTGAAGTCATCCCGCCGCCGCTGCGCTCCTATCTCGACCGCAGCCTGTCCGATCTCGACTGGAAGCAGACGGCTCGGGGGATCGAGGAAGCGAGCCTGGTCCGGGAAGACGATGTCCGTATTTCGCTTTTGCGGATTCGCGCCGGCCAGAAAGTGCCGTCGCACACCCATCGGGGCGATGAATTTACCCTCGTCCTCAGCGGCGGTTACGCCGACGGCGACGATCACTATGGCAAGGGAGATGTGTCTGTCGCGGACAGCGCCACGGACCATGCGCCGGTCGCCGATAGTGACGGGCCGTGCCTCTGTCTGACTGTCCGCAACGGACCTACCAGACTGACCGGACCCATCGGCAGATTCCTCAATCCCGTGATGCGGGGCTGATCTTCGGACCGGCAGACTCTGGCGCGGCATTGGCTGCTGCTGACCGTTCTGACCCCATAGGAAGTTATCCGTATTTGCGTTTTTCCTTTCGTGCGCCGCCGTGGCATAAAGGCGGTCGGACTTGAAGGGAGTAAAGCTAAATGGACGCCTCCACAGGCAAACGCGCATACCGGGATCTTCATGAGCATATCGAGGAGCTCAAAGCGCGCGGTCTTTTGTATGTCGTCGATGAACCCGTCAACAAGGACACTGAAATGTCGGCGCTCGTCCGCTGGCAGTTCCGCGGCGGCCTGCGCGAAGATCAACGCAAAGCGTTCCTGTTCAACAATCCGACCGATTCAAAGGGCCGCCAATACGATATACCCGTCGTAATCGGCGCGCTTGCCGCGAACCAGGATATCTATGCAACGGGCATGGATACGACGGTGGATGGCATCGCCGCCAAATGGTCTTATGCAATTGCCAATCCGGTGAAGCCGCGCCTCGTGAACGAGGCGCCGTGCCATGACGTGATCATCGAGGGCGAAGACCTGCTGGCTGAAGACGGCGGGCTGGTGCGCCTGCCGGTGCCCCTGTCGACCCCAGGCTTCGATTCCACACCGACGCTGGCCGCAACGAACGTCATTACCAAGAACCCCGATACCGGCACCCAGAATATGGGTACCTATCGCGCGGGCCTCAAATCGTCCGACCGGCTGGTTGTCCGCATGGCAACGCGGGTCGGCGGGGCCGAAGGATACATGCACTGGAAGACACACAAGGCCCGTGGCGAAAAGCTGCCCTGTGCGATCGTTGTCGGCTGCCCGCCCTATGTCGCTTTCATGGGGCCGCAGAAGCTGCCGATCGGTATGGAAGAACTGGATGTCGCCGGCGGGCTCGCCGGTGAGCCGATCAATGTCGTGCGCGCACGGACCGTCGACCTGCTGGTACCGGCCGAGGCGGAAGTTGTGATCGAAGGCTATGTCGATACCGACATGCTGGAGCCCGAAGGTCCATTCGGCGAGAGCCATGGCCATGTCGCGCTGGAAGAACTGAACCTGCCGATGAAGGTGACGGCCATCACGCATCGCAAGGATGCTGTTATCCCGTCCTATATCTCGCAGGTGGCGCCGTCAGAGAGCTCCGTCATCAAGCGGGTCGCCTACGAGCCGCTGTTCAAGGCCCACCTGACGGATCACCTTGGCATCAAGGGCGTGAAAAAAGTCCAGCTGCACGAGCCGCTGACCGGCCTGCTGCGCGTTACCATTATCACGCTGGACCCCGAAACCCCGCGCACCGAAGTGTGGCGCGCGCTTTATGGCGCCGCCAGTTTCAAGGGCGATTGCGGGAAGATCACCATTGCCGTGAACGAGGACATCGACGCCGACAACGCCGATGCGATCCTGTGGGCGATGGGCTACCGTCTTAATCCCGCCGAAGACGTCGAAGTGTTGCGTCATCGCGGCCAGGGCCACGGGCCGAAACGGGAAAGCTCCGGCGAAGAGGATTCAACGTTGCTGATCGATGCGACGATGAAATCGCCCATGCCGCCGCTGGCCCTGCCGACGAAACCCTATATGGAAGCGGGCAAGGTGTTGTGGGACAAGCTCGGACTGCCGGAACTGCGTCCCGAATCGCCGTGGTACGGCTATTCGCTGGGCGACTGGTCCCAGGCATGGACCGATGCCGCCGAGCGCGCCGCCGCGGGTGACTGGCCCGAAAACGGCAGACGGACCCTGCAGCGCCAGGTGCCGGCCAACGTGACACCTGAAACCTCTGTCCGCGATGTGGAAGAGGGCTGGGAAGACGAGACCGAGTGGAAGAAAAGATAATCCAGTACAACAATAAAGGGATGGAACCATGAACGGAGCAGAACGCCGGGAATTCGTACGTACGCACAGAACCTGTATATTCGGCTATCCAAGAAAGGCGCATGGGCCCTCCATGTCCTGCGTCTATTACGTGATGGACGGCGAGGACATCCTCGTCTCGTCCATGCTCGGACGTGCCAAGCCAAAGGCCGTTGCGCGCGACGGCCGGGTGTCGCTCTGCGTGCTCGATGAAAACTGGCCGCCGACCTACATCACCGTTTACGGAAATGCCGTGGTCGAGGAAGAGGGCGGCGACGACCTGCTGATCGCTATCTGCGAACTGATGGCCGAAAAGCCGATGCCCGAGCCGGAACGGGTAAAGCTTCGGAAGCTCGCGGCGGAAGAGCAGCGCTGCGTCATTCGCATCAAGCCTGAATCCACATTCGAGACACCGCCACGGCATGTCTACGAGCCCGAAGACGTCGACACGCTGACCCACTGGATCGGCAATTCGCTGCCCTGGGACGCGGACTGAAAGGGCAATGACGCGCCCGTGTCCGGGACCTGACTACAACTTCCGGCCACCGAGAATCCGGCCGCCGGCGGGCGCGTGTTGCACCCAGGCGCATGTGTTCGGGCCGGCGTGCCGGTTTCCCTATTCGGAGGGCCGCGGCTACACGCCGCCGGATGCCGGGATCGAGACCTATCTGGCTTTGCTCGACATGCTGGGGCTGGATCGCGGCGTCATCGTCCATGGCAGCGCCCACGGGTCCGACAACCGCGCGTCGCTTGACGGCATCGCCACCGCGCCGGACCGGCTGCGCGGCATCGCGGTGGTCGACCCCGATATCGCCGACGCCGGTCTGGAAAAGCTCGACGCTGGCGGCATGCGGGGTATCCGGCTGTCCACGATGCTGAAGGGTGCGGTCGGGTCGGACCAGCTCATGCCGATGGCGAGCCGTATCAGGGATCTCGGCTGGCATATCGTCCTGCATGTGAACGATTCCGGGGAAATCGCGGCGCTCGAAGACCTGCTTCGCAACCTGCCGGTGCCGGTCGTGATCGATCACCTCGGCCGGGTGCGCGGCGGGCAGGGTGTGGAATATCCCGGTTTTCAGGCGCTGTTGCGGCTGATGCGGGAGACAGATCATGTCTGGGGCAAGGTTGCGAGCTGGTACCGCCTATCGGACCTCGGCCCGCCCTATGACGACATGACCCCGATTGCCCGGGCGATGATAGAGGCGCGGACGGACCGGGTCATCTGGGGCACGAACTGGCCGCATCCGATATTGTGGGATTACCCGATGCCGAACGATACGGACCTGTTCGACCAGTTCATGGACTGGGCGGGGGATGACGCGACCCGCCGGCAGATACTTGTCGACAATCCCGCATCTCTTTACGGCTTCGACGCATGAGCGCCGCGATGTCCCAGCAGGACTGGTCGAAGCTGATCTTCGACAAGCTCGCAGGAGCCGGCGTCACGCTGTTCTCCTACGTGCCGGATTTCGGCAATTCGGTCCTCGTCGACATGGCGGATGAAGACAACCGCACCCGTACGGTGCTGCTGTCCAGCGAGCAGGAAGGCGTCGCACTCTGTGCCGGGGCCGATCTGGTCGGCGGCCGCGGCGTGCTGCTGATGCAGTCGTCCGGCGTCGGCAACGTGCCCAACATGCTCTCGCTGGTGCAGGGCGGCCGGTTTCCGATGCTGATGATCGTTACCATGCGCGGCGAATACGGCGAACAGAACCCTTGGCAGTATCCGATGGGGCAGGCGGTGGTGCCGGTGCTCGAAGCGATGGGTATCCAGTGTATCCGGGTGGAGCGCGATGACGAACTGGAACAGGCGGTCGACAGCGCGATCTCTGCCTCCTACGTCGCCGGGCAGGGCGTCGCGCTGATCCTGACCCAGAAATTCCTCGGCGCGAAGGCGTTCTGACATGACGGATTTTCCCGACAGCACCATCGACCGGAAGACCCTGCTGCCGCAGCTTTTTCCGCATCCGGAAAACTACCTGCTGCTCGCAGGGCTCGCCGGCACGGCGAAGGATTCGGCGGCATGGACGCAGGAAGCCGACAACCTGATCACCCTTGGCGGCGCGATGGGAGCGGCGGTTGCCATGGGGCTCGGCATGGCCCTGTCGGCGCCCGACCGGCAGGTCGCCGTGATCACCGGCGACGGCGAATTGCTGATGAATGTCGGTGTGCTGGCGACCGTGGCGTCGGTGATGCCCGATAACCTCACCATCGTCTGCGTCGATAACGGCCAGCACGGGGAGACCGGCGGCCAGCCCGGCCACACGTCGCGCCGCACCGATCTTGCGAAAATGGCCGACGGGGCGGGGATACCGTCCGTCATGACGATCTCGTCGCCCGATGAAATTCCGGCCGCGGCGAAATTCCTGACGGATACCCCGGCCCCGAGATTCCTCTGCGCGCGCGTCATGCCGGGCGCACCGACGGTCTATAAGCGGAACTGGGACCTCGCGGAATGCCGGCTGATTTTCAAGCGGGCGTTTTCGGCGCGCTAGATCGTCTCCGGCATCTCCACGCCCAGCGGCTTCGCGGCCTCCGCGAGGCGTGTCCATGTTCCCGCCGGCAGCGGTATCCCGTTCACGCGTCTTGTTTCCAGCACCCGGTCGCCGCGTTCGCCCGGCACGAGAATTTCGTCGACCCCGTCCGCGCGGGGCAGGGTTTTGATTGCGGCGGCGAGCCGGTCCACCTCGCGCACGTAGTCGCCGACATCGCCGAATTTCGAGATATCGATGGCGATCACCAGTCCGTTCTGCGAGTGGCGACGGCCATCGGGGGCGCCTTCGATGAACGGCGCGATCAGGGGATTGCCGACCATGAGGCTGGTCAGGCACTCGAACATCAGCGACATCCCCCCGCCCTTGTGCCCGCCCAGCGCCGTCGGGATCACGGCTTTGTGCGGGTCGGTCGTCGGGTTGCCGTCGGCATCGACCGCCCAGCCTTCTCCGAGCGGCTCGCCGGTATCGCGCGCGAGCTGGATCTTGCCCATCGACTTGGTCGCGGTCGCCATGTCGAGCATCAGCGGCGCGTGGGTGGCACCCGGGACGGCGATGGCGATCGGGCTGGTCGCAAGCCCGGCGCTGCGCGCGCCCGGATAGGCCATGTTGGGGCGCGATACATTGATGACGATTCCCGCCATGCCTTCGGCCGCGGCTTCAAGCGCAAAATAGCCGATGGCGCCCATATGGGTTGACCGGCGCACGAGGCAGAGGCCGATGCCCGCTGTCGAGGCCTTGTCGATGGCGATGGCCGAGGCACGCCCCAAAGCGACCTGTCCGAAGGCGCGGTCGGCCTCCAGCACGGCGGCAGCGGGCAGATCGGTCAGGATTTTGAAATCGGGTATCGGATTGTTAATGCCGTTGCCGAGCCGCGCGAGGTATCCCGGAACGCGCAGAACGCCATGGGAATCCACCCCGCGGAGGTTCGACCAGACGACCACCCTGGCGATGAGATCGGCATCGGATTCGGGGACGCCGGCCGCGATGAAGAGGTTCGCGGTAAACCGGGTAAGGGCCGCTTCCGTGACGGTACGATCGATCAATTCCATGAGCATAGATGTATCAACCGCGTCGCTGACGGTCCAGCGTTGCCCCGCGATATCGCGGCGGCGTATAAAGGAAAAAACCCAACGGAGGCGTTTATGGAAGAAGCGGTCACTTTTAAATCCGGCGATCTGAATATCTCGGGCGTGGTTCATACACCCGATGACATGGCGCCCGGCGAACGCCGGCCCGCGATCATGGTCCTGCACGGATTCGGCAGCCGCAAGAGCGCCAACAACGTCACGGGCCCGTCGGCCATGTTTTGCCGCTGGGGCTATGTCGTCCTGCGCTTCGACATGCGCGGCTGCGGCGAAAGCGACGGCCTTTTCGGCCATCTGCTGTGTCTCGACCAGGTAGAGGACACGCGCGCCGCGGTCAGTTTCCTGCAGTCCCGGCCGGAGGTCGACCCCGACCAGATCGGCGTCGTCGGATCGAGCTTCGGCGGAGCCGTCGCGGTCTATACCGCTGGTGTCGATGAACGTGTGGCGGCCGTCATTTCATCCGGCGGCTGGGGCAACGGCGAGCGCAAGTTCCGTGGCCAGCACCCGACGCCCGAAATGTGGGACGCGTTCACCAAGATGCTGGCCGACGGCAAGAAACACCGCGAGGAAACCGGCGAGCCACTGTTCGTCGATCGCTACGCCATTGTGCCGATTCCGGAACATCTTCGTGCGAACATGCCGTCCGGTTCGGTGCAGCAGTTCACGGCGGATACCGCCCAGGGGATGATGGATTTCACGGCGGAAGACGTGATCGGCAATATCGCGCCGCGTCCGGTTCTGCTGCTCCACAGCTCGCTCGATTCGGTGACGCCGACGGAACAGTCGGTGGAGATGTTCAAGCGTGCCGGCCAGCCGACGGATCTTCATCTGACCGCCGATACCGATCATTTCATGATGGCGGAATCGAACACCCGGGTGATCAACATCATCCGGGACTGGCTCGACAAATACTTCCCCGTCAACGCGACCGCCGACGCCTGAGCCGATGCCGGCCAAAGCCGCTCTTGAAGCGCAGTTGGTCGACCGCGCCCGCGATCTTGGCCCGGTGCTCGCGGAGCGTGCGCGCCAGGCGGAGCTGGACCGGCGCGTTTCCAGAGAGACCGATCGGGATTTCCGGGAGGCGGGCTTCTACCGCGCGCTCCAGCCGGCGCGCTATGGCGGCATGGAACTGGATTACGGTGCCCAGACCGCCTTTGCCCGGGAACTGGGCCGTTCCTGCGCTTCCAGCGCCTGGGTCGGCGGCATCATCGCCTGTCATGGCTGGGTCGCCGGCATGTTCCCGGATTCCGCGCAGGCGGAAATATGGGGAGACGATGCCGATGTCGCCGTAGCGACCTCTTTCCTGCCTGTCGGCGTGACGGCCGAACGCAACGGACGCGATCTGCATATCAG
>JAYOMI010000001.1:88545-111954 GCA_038120765.1 Rhodospirillaceae bacterium | reverse complement strand
CGGTCGCTGGCGGTTTTCCAGCGGCGTCGATCTTTGCGGCTGGGCCATCCTGCTGGTGATGCTTCCGGCGGCGGGCGGAAACGGGCCCCCGGACCCGGTATTCGCAATGGTCGATCTGGCTGACTGCAAAGTGGAAGACGCCTGGAACAGTGCGGGCCTCTCGGCAAGCGGCAGCAACGATATCGTTGTCGAAGGTGCTGTTATCCCGCCGCACCGGGCGATACGCGTGCGCGATCTGCGCGGCGATGCGACGCCGGGGTCGGAGGCGCATGACAGCTATCTGTACCGGTTGCCGTTATTCGCCGTATTCCCGTTCAATATCATCGGCCCCGCACTGGGGGCGGCGCGTGGCGCGCTGGACGCCGTGATCGGCGATCTGACCGGCCGTCAGTCGGTCACCGGCACGGACCTGTCCCGTGTCGCGACGGTTCACCAGAGGCTCGGCAAGGCGTCGGCCCTGCTGGATGCGGCCGATGCGGTCATCGCGCAGTTGCGGGCGGAGATCGTCGCCAAAGGAAAGTCGGGTGGGACTTTCGAGATGTCCGACCGCGGGCGTTACCGGCTCAATCTCGGGCACGTCGCGCAGTCCTGCTGCGATGCCGTCGACGAGCTTCTGCCCCTCACCGGCGGGCGCGGGCTTGAAACCAGCCATCCGATGCAGCGGGCCTGGCGGGATGTCCACGCCGTCTCTCAGCATATCGGCCTGGTATGGGATCTTCAGACGGGGCTGTACGGCAACATCCTGCTCGGCCATGGCAGCCCCGACCCGAAGCTTTAGGGCGATGCTGTAATCCCGATCTTGAACTCGCCGATCTGGTCGCAGACGAAGTGCAGCTCGTCTCCTGCCTTCACTTCGCTTACGCCTTCGGGTGAGCCGGTGAACATGACGTCGCCCGGGTACAGCGTGTAGTACTGCGAGGCGTATTCTACCAGTTCGCGAATGCTCAGCACCTGGTCTTTCGTGTTGGCGTCCTGTTTGACGACGCCGTTGACCGAACCGTGGAAAGCAACGTTGTCCGGATCGGCGATCTCGTCGGCGGTGACGAACCACGGGCCGAGAACGGCATAGCCGTCGCAGGACTTGCGCGCGCTGCGGTCTTCCGGTCCACGCACCGTCATGTCGAGGCCCAGCGTATAGCCGGCGATGACATCAAGCGCGTCTTCCTTGGACACGTGGCTGCATTCCTTGCCGATGACGAAGGCGAATTCGAATTCGTGATCGTTCCGGCGGTCGGGGAACCGGATCGGGATCGAATCGGATGCGCCGATAAGGGCCGTATTCGATTTCAGAAAAATTCCGGCTTCGCGGATTTTCATGGTGCGCTCGATCACGCGAATCTGCGGATCGGCCTGGGCTTCGTCGATATGGGCCATGTAATTCACGGGGGCTGCCATCAGCTTGCCGGGGCGGGCGACCGGTGAATGCAGGTGAACGCTGTCGATGGCGATCGGATCGGCCCTGGAGGCCATCTCTTCCAGCCTGTCACGCCATTCGGGCAACGCGGCGATAACCGCGTCCGAATAGGACACATAGGGATGGGCTGCACGGATTGCGTCCTGCGCGGACGTTACGTCCCGGATCGTTCCATCCACGATGACGCCAAGGCGATCGTCGTTAAAGCGGCATATTTTCATTGGTTCATCCTGATTTGCGGTGGACTTGCGAAGTCTCGGTAAATTCAGCTCAGGTATAATATTCCGTGTACGGATTAATCAAGTAAAATGGTTTTCCCGTCTTCGGAGGCGATAAGACCCTTCACCCTTCTCGCTCAAAATATTACGATTGGAAAGACGACGGGCATATGACGCCCGCCGGAATTTGGAGAGAATAAAGATGGCAGACCCCAGCGTTTCAGGACTTCGCAGCGCGGAATTCCGGGTGCCCGACCTCGCGGCCGCGAAGAAATTTTACGAGGATTGCTGGGGGCTCGAGACGGCGGCGGAGGAAGGCGGCGCCGTCTATCTGCGCGGCACCGGCGCCGAGCATCATGTGCTGGCGCTGCGCGAAGGCGGCGACAAGAAACTTCTTAGGGTCAATCTCGCAGCGGACGACAAGCAGGCCGTCGACGGTCTTTATGAAAAGGCAAAGGCATTCGGTGCGTCGGTCGATGCGCCCGGCGAAATGGCGGGTCCGGCGGGCGGTTACGGTTTCGTGTTCCGGGACCTGGACGATCGCGAATACTGCATTTCGACCGGGCTGAAGACCTATACCGCAAAACCCCCGGCGACGGACCGCCCGGTCAAGCTCAGCCACGTGGTCCTGAATTCGCCGGACCGGGAAGCGCAGAGCGCACAGTTCATCGACCTGCTCGGCTTCAAACTCACCGACCGCACCGGTTTTATGGACTTTATCCGGTGCAGCAGCGACCACCATGCACTCGCCTATACGTCAATCAACACGCCGACCTTCAATCATTGCGCATTCGAGATGCCGAGCCACGATGCGCTGATGTTCGGCGCGGGACGGATGAAGCAGACGGGCTTCCCCACCGAATGGGGTGTCGGACGGCACGGCCCGGGCAACAATATTTTCGCCTATTTCGTCGATCCGAACGGCTATGTCATCGAATACACCGCTGAGGTGGAGCAGGTCGATGACAGCTACAAGGTCGGCATGCCGGAAGACTGGGAGCGCCCGCCGGAACTGCAGGGCGATACCTGGGGCTTCGCCGACGGCGCATCCGACCGCATGCGCGCGCATACCAAATAAAGCCGGACTGCGGCGCCCCTAGAACTGCGCCGCGTACTGGGCGGGGTCGATATTCGCCGCGATCACCAGCGGACGGTCCGGGTCCTGCGGCGCGCTCAACGCGGCTTCGAGCTGCTGGATCGTATCGGCCTCGATCGCATCGCACGCCATGGATTCCGACAGTTTGACCACGTCGGTCGGATCGATCGTCGTCCCCGATGACGGATATTGCCGCGCCATCTGTTTGAGCTCTATGCGGTTCAGGCTGTTGTCGCAGAACACGATTACCTTCATCCCGAGCTTAAGGCTCGCGGCGAGACGCAGTTCGCCCTGCACCATGGCGAGCCCGCCATCGCCGGTGAAGCAGACAATCTCTCGTTCGGGCATCAGCAGCTTGGCGGTCATCGCGGCGGGCAGGGAAAAGCCCATCGACGACAATCCGTTCGACATCAGCACGCCCTTCGGCGCGTAGGTCGTCCAGCCCTGGCCGACCAGCAGCTTGTGGGAGCCGACGTCGGTGGTAACCACGGTGTCGCGCGGCATGACGGCGCGGGCGACATCCACCACGTCGGTCGGGTTCAGTTTCCCGGGTGTCTTGCCGGCATAGTAAAGGTTGTTCAGTCGCTCACGATGATCGGCGATCTCTGCTTCGCGCCAGCGTGCGCCCTCGCCGATTGCTGTCCGCAGGTGATCCAGCGCCGCGGAGACGTCGCCGACCATTTCCACGTCCGACAGGTAGATCTGGTCGGTATTCGGGGTGGTATCGACATGGATGACCGGGGCATCCGGTGTCCACGGCTTGATCAGTTCCACCGGATCGAACCCGGCGGCGATGATCAGGTCGGCACCGGACAGGAAATCCCAGACGAATTGGTTGCAGGCCATGTCGAGAGTGCCGGCGAAACAGGGATGATCCTCGGCGATAACGCCCTTCGCCATCGGGGCTACGACGACGGGGCAGCCGTATTCTTCCGCCAGGCCGGTCAGCGCATCCGTCGCGCCGGCGCGCACAGCGCCTATGCCGGCGACGATCACCGGCCGCCGGGCGCCCTTGATCATGGCAGTCGCGGACGGCGCGCCGTCTGTCGTGAATGTCTCGAACCCGCCGCCCTGTCGGCACATCGGCGGCAGGCGGATTTCGGTATCGGTCGCCTCCGCGCCGACCACGTCTGCGCCGGTGCTGATATGAACCGGCCCGGGACGTTCGGCGACGGCGGTGCGCATGGCGCGGCGCATCACGGTGGCCACCGTGTCGGTGCGGATGGGGGCTGTCCACTTGGTGATGGGCGAGAACATCGCGTTGTGATCCAGCACCTGGTGGGTGAAGGTGTGCTCCCGCTTGCCGTCGATCTGTCCCGACAGGGCGATCATCGGCGTGCGGTCGAGCATTGCGGACGCGACCGCATTGACGAGGTTCGAAGACCCGGGTCCCAGCGTCGACAGGCAGACGCCGGGCTTTTCCGTGATCTGCCCGTAGGCGGCAGCCATGAGCCCCGCCGTACCCTCGCGCCGCGCGAGAATGAATTCGATACCGTTGCGCCGCGCCGTCTCCAGCAGTTCGACGCTCGGATCCCCCGGATAGCCGAAAATATGCTTGATGCCGGCGGCTTCCAGATAGCGGGTAATAACGTCAGAGCAGTTCAAGATATGTCCGATCGGGCTGAGGCTGTTTACAGGAGCGGCATACTAGTATGTTTCGGAAAAGACAAAAGGGGCGACCGGATGAGCGACGACACACAAGAGTACAACAGGGACGACGTCACGGCGGCAATCGCCGATTTCGCCCAATCGGTGCCGATGGCCGATATCCCCGGGCAGGTTATCGAGCGTGCGAAAATACATGTTCTCGATTCGCTTGGCCTCGCCCTTGCCGGTTCCGTGTCCGATGCAGCCCGGATCGTGCGCGAAGATTTCGTCGCCCAGGGGTTCGGCGAGAAGGGCAGCGCGATAATCGGCACCGCGCTTTCCGCCCCGCCGCGTTTTGCCGCCTTCGCCAATGCGACCGCGATCCATGCGGATAATTTTGACGATACCAGTCCGCAGGTGCGGGCTGACCGTACCGGCGGCATTCATGCGAGCGGGGCAGTATTGCCGGTCGTGCTCGCGGAAGGACAGGCCCTCGGCGCTTGCGGGATGGACATGCTCCGGGCCTACCTTGCCGGGATGGAGGTGGCCTCCCGGCTGAACCACACCATTGCAGCCCGGCATTACGGCGAAGGATTTCACACAACCGGCACGATGAACGTGTTCGGCGCCGTGATAGCCGCTTGTGTCCTGAAAGGGCTCGGCCGGGCAGAGACTGTCAATGCCATCGGTATCGCGGCGAGCCATGCCTCCGGCATCCGGCGGAACTTCGGCACGATGGCGGAAATCCTGCACCCGGCCCAGGCCGCACAGGCAGGCATAACGGCCGCAGATCTCGCAGCGCGGGGCCTCACCGCAGCAAGCGACGCCCTTCATGGCCCCGTCGGCTATTTCGCGGCGGCGGCCGGCGGGTGCGACCCGTCGGAGATTATCGGGCGCCTCGGAACTCCCTGGGTATTCGAGGATCCCGGCGTCTGGATAAAGCCCCATCCCAATGGCGCGCTGACCCATCCCGGCGCAGGTTGCCTGCTCGCCCTGTTGAACAAAAATGACATCGCACCGGAAATGATCGCCCGGATTTCCGTGAAGACCAATGACCGGGTCCTGAAAACGCTGATTCATCACAATCCGGCGGATGGTATGCAGGCAAAGTTTTCAATGGAATTCACCCTCGCGATCGTCGCTATCGAACGGCAGGCCGGCCTCGGCGAGTTTACCACCGGGATGCTCAATCGTCCGGATGTCCGGGCGATGATGGGGAAAGTCGATTATACGGCGTATGACGTGGCAGATGACGGCTATACCAACGTGACGACGCTGATAGATGTCCAATTGCAGGACGGACAAATCCTGTCGGGTCGTGCCGATCATGCGCGGGGCAGCAGCAGGTCGCCGATGGATTTCGACGAAGTCGCGGCAAAATTTCGCGGCTGCGCGATTTACGGCCGTCATCCCGAAGAACGCATTGATTCCATTGAGTCCATGATTCGACGGCTGGAAACACTGGAATCCGCCGGTTTGCTGGTCAATGATCTGGTGTCTCGGCAATAAGGGTCGTACACGCCGAGGAAACGGGGCTGGACCTTTCTGGCGAACTCTGTACAGTTTCCGCTGCGCTGACCGAACGAGGTCAGAATACGCAAATAAATACGTCTTTATGACAACCCTGGGAGGGGCTGAAATGAAACTAGCGAAATCTACATCCGTAGTGCGCCTTGTCGGTGCGGCCGTCGTCGGCGCTGTTGCGCTGGGCGGCGGTGCGGCGCTGGCGCAGACCGTTAAGATCGGTACGCCGACGTTTTTGACCGGTGCCGCGGCGCCGGCATTCGGTATTCCGGCAAAGAACGGTACCGAGTTGATTGTCCGGGGTATCAACAATGGCGAACTGCCTGCGCCCTACAATACCAAGGGCCTGGCCGGCCGTCAGATCGAACTGCTGGTCTATGACGAGGCCGGCGGCGGGACGAAGCAGGTCACCGAACTTCGCAACAAGGTCCAGAAAGAAAATGTCGATGCGATTATCGGCATCATTTCGTCCGGTACCTGTGCCGCGACGACTGCGGTTTCCGAGGAACTCAAGGTTCTGACGATCCAGACGGTCTGCGGCACCACGCGGGTGTTCGAGGAAATCAATAAAGATCCCAAATACGTTTTCCGCACCATCAATACGGCGACCGCGAATAACGTCTCGGCGGCCCTGTATATCGCGGCCAAGATGAAGGACAAGGTCAAAGGCATTACGGCTATCAATCAGAACTACGCCTGGGGCCAGGATTCCTGGCGTGATTTCCAGCTCGCCATGGCGACGCTGGTGCCCGATGCGAAGGCGACCGACAAGCCGCAGTTCCCGAAGCTTTTCTCGGGCCAGTACGGTACGGAAATATCCGCACTGTCGCGGGCGCGGGAAAACCTGGTGCACTCCAGTTTCTGGGGTGGGGATCTTGAAGCCTTCATCGGCCAGGCGTCTGCCCGCGGCCTGTTCAAACGCAAGCTGTTTGTGCTGACGGTCGGCGAGACGGTCGCGTATCGCCTCGGCAAGACATTCCCGCAGGGTATCATGGTCGGCACGCGTGGGCCGTATGGCATGTATGTCGCCGACGATCCGTCGCCGATCAATGCCTGGTTCCAGCGGGAGTACCGCAAGGCATACGGAGAGCCTCCGTCCCAGCCTTCTTACCAGTATGCGCAGGGCTTTATTGCGGCGAAATATGCGTATGACGATGCGGCCAGGAAAGCCGGCCAGTTCCCGACAACCGAGCAGGTCATCGCCTCGCTCAAGGGTGCCACGTTCCCGTCCTTCGTCGGCAACGTCACGATGGGTCTGTCGAAAGGTCATCAGATCATCACCGACGATCGCTGGGGCGTGACTGTGTGGGACGACAAGAAGGGCGAAATGGTCCTGAAAGATGTCGTTATCTTCCCCCCGGAATGCGTCAATCCCCCCGACGGAGTCAATTCGAACGAATGGCTCGAGGGCGGCATGATAGGCGCGAAGGGCTGATCGAAAGCTGACCCAGCGGGCGGCGGTGAATCCGCCGCCCGCTTTTTTGGTGGAATACGCACCGACGGTCGCCCGCAAAAGGCGCCCGCGATCCTGACAGGGGTGTTATATTGGATTTTGAACTATTACTCGTCATCCTCGTGGATGGGCTGGTCTATTCGTCATATCTGTTTCTGGTGGCGGTCGGCCTTACAGTGATCTTCGGCGTCCAGAAGGTGCTGAACGTCACACATGGTGCGTTTTATGCATTCGGCGCCTATCTGACAGCCTATCTCATCGGTCTCTGGGCTGCCGCCGGACTGCCGGATGCAGGCGGCTTTTTGCTGATTTTCGTCAGCGCCGCTTTTCTCGGCGTCGTGCTCGGGGTCATCATCGAACGCGGCCTGTTGAAGTTTCTGTATGACCGCGATGAACACATTGTCGTTCTCGCAACGTTTGCTGCATTCCTGGTGCTCGAAGACGTCATCCTGCTGATCTGGGGCACCGATCCCTATCTGGCGTTCCAGCCGATGGCGTTGCTCGGCAACAGTGAAATCGCCGGCCTCATATTCGACAATTACGCGCTGACGATGATCGCGCTGACCTTCGTGGTCGCCTATATCCTGTGGTACGGACTGAACCGCACCCAGTTCGGTAAAATTCTGCTCGCCGTGATCTTCGACCGCGAAGTCAGCATGGCAATGGGCATCAACGTGACCAAGGTCTTCCTGATCACGTTCATGATCGGCACGTTCCTTGGCGCCCTTGGCGGTGCGTATCATGCGCCGATCATTTCTGTTCAACCCGGTATCGGGGTCGAGGTGATCGTCCTGGCGTTTGCCGTTGTGGTGATCGGCGGCATGGGATCCATTCCCGGTGCGCTGATCGGCGCCATCATTGTCGGTGTGTCGCGGGCCGCCGCGGTCCATCTGTTTCCGGAAGTCGAACTGTTTGTGATCTATGCGATCATGGCGCTTGTCCTGATCTTGCGACCCGAAGGGCTGTTCGCGCCGATAAAGGCGAGGAAGATATGAACCGATTGTTCGATAAAACCTTTTGGGGACTGACCATTGGCCTGGTTGGCCTGCTCGTTCTGAATTTCTTCCTCGAAGAATGGATGCGCACGATCGGTCTGCAGTCGCTGTCCCGCGGTTGTGTGGCGATCGGACTGCTGATCCTGTGGCGGACCGGGCTGGTGTCGTTCGGCCACGCACTGTTCTTCGGTTTCGGCGCCTATACGGTCGCGATGATGCAGATTATCGGGGTAAACGATCTTTTCGTCCTGCTGTTCTGCGGCACGGCCACTGCCGGGCTGCTGGCGTTCGTTCTGGGCTTCCTGCTGCGTCAGTACAGGGCGATCTTCTTTGCACTGCTCAACATGGCGTTCTCGATGATCCTGTATGGCGTCCTGGCCAAGGCCGAATGGCTCGGGTCCACGGACGGGTTCGGGATCGATCAGGTCAGCTTTTTCGGCATGAACCCGGCCGATGACATGTATCGTCCCATTCTCTTCGTCTGCGCGGTCTTGTTCGCCTATATCTCGGCCGTCGGCGCGCACTGGTATCTGAAATCGACCCTCGGGATGATGACGATGGCGGTGCGCGAGAACGAGATTCGGGTCGAGTATCTCGGCTATTCCGCAGAAAAGGCAATCCACATCAAATACGTTTTGTCCGGCCTGCTGGCGGGCATCGGCGGTGTCATCATGGCGGTGACCGTCGGGCACGTAGACCCTGATTCCATGGTCTACTGGCCGGTATCGGGCGATTTCGTCTTCATCACGATCCTGTCCGGCACCGGCAATGTCGGCGCGACGTTTATCGGGGCGCTGGTGTACGAGCTGCTCAGAACCTATGCGTTCGAATATGCGCCGGAAATCTGGCAGCTCATCCTTGGCGGCTCGCTGCTGCTGATCATCATGTTCCTGCCCGACGGCCTCTGGTCGATCCGTAGTGAATTGCGGAACCGCCGTGAGCTCAGAGAGGCAAGGCGCGATAGCGACAACCGGGCGGCGGAGGTGAAGAGATGACCCGCGTACTTGAAGTTCACGATCTCGAAAAGAATTTCGGGGGCGTTGTCGCCGCGCATAACATCAACGTTACCGTCGATATCGGCGAGACCATCGGCATCATCGGCGCCAACGGCGCGGGGAAGACGACATTCGTCAATATGGTGACGGGCTATCTGAAACCGTCCGGCGGCCGGATCGAGTTCATGGGCAAGAGCGTTGTCGGCCTGCCGCCGCGGGATGTCACCAAGCTCGGCCTGTGCCGGTCATTCCAGGTGCCACAGGTGTTCCTGTCGGAATCGGTTTTCGACAACATGCTGGTCGCCTACGGGATCGCCGAACGTTCCGGGCTCGGCTTGTTTGCCCCGTTGCACACGGATGAACGGGCGGCCCGGGTCGATGCGCAACTGAAACGCTATCAGATCGATGATTACCGGGAGGTCGCGGCCTCCGCGCTGCCGCAGGGGGTTCGAAAGCTTCTGGATATCGCGATGGCGACCGTGCGCAGCCCGAAACTGGTGATGCTTGACGAACCGACCAGCGGTATCAGCGTCGAGGAGAAATTCGGCCTGATGGACATCATCATGCAGGCGCTTCGGGAAGAAGAAACGACGGTTATGTTCATTGAACACGATATGGAAATTGTGGAACGCTTTGTGGATCGCGTCTGGGCATTCTACCAGGGCGAGATCATTTGCGACGCGACGACCGCCGAGGCCATGAAGGACGAAAAAGTGCGGGAATTCGTCATCGGGCAGGAATATCACCCGGCCCATGTCGAAGGAGGCGCGCATGCTTAAAATCGACAGACTGGACGTCAATATCGGTGCAACGCCGATCCTGCGCGGGGTCAGTATCGAAGTGCCGTCGGGCACGATGTGCGGGCTGATCGGCCGAAACGGCGCCGGCAAAACCACATTCATGCGGGCGATTATGGGTGCGCTTGACGCCCAGAACGGCCAGATGGAATTCGACGGCACGGATCTTATCGGGGCGGAAGCCCATCAGCGCGCGCATATGGGGATCGGCTTCATGCCGGAGGACCGCCGTCTGGTTCCCCAGCTGACGTCGGAAGAAAACATCATGCTGCCGTCCTGGACCACGAAAGTTGAAAAACCGCGGGAACGGCTGGAATGGATCTACGAGTTGATGCCGGAGGTCCAGGAATTCCGCAATCGCGGCGCGACGGAACTTTCCGGCGGTCAACAGAAATTCGTGGCGTTCGCCCGCGCATTGATGGTCGGGACCAAATTGCTGATGCTCGATGAACCGTCCGAGGGCATTGCCCCTGTTTTCGCCCAGCGCATGGTGGAAATCATGGAGAGCCTGAAAAAGGCGGGCGAATCCGTGCTTGTCGCGGAATCGAACGACAAGCACATCAAGAACCTGCTGGACCGGACCTTCGTGATCGAGCGCGGCTCTATTATCAGCAGCTAGGATTCCCGGATCACGCGGGGGCCGGTTGACGGTTCACGCGGTTGATTGCGCCGTGCGGGACATTTCCGGCGAGCGCCGCAAGGATATTCTCTGCCGCGTCCCGTTCGATCGCCTTGCGAACCTCCGTGACAGCCGAGCCTATATGCGGTGTGAAGAATGTCTGCGCGCGGTTTGCCAAGAGGGCTTCGGGAATATCGCGTGGGCGGTCCGCGAGCGCCCAGTCCTCGAATTCGAAGACGTCCGCGGCGTAGCCTGCAAGCGGTCCGCTTTCGAGGGCGGCCGCTACAGCCCGTTCATCGACCACGGAACCGCGCGCCGGATTTACGAGATAAGCGCCGGGTTTGAGGGCGGCGATAAAACCGGCGTCGATCAGATGCCGTGTCTGCGCCGTCAGCGGGGTGGCGACGATCAGAAAATCGCTCGATCGCTGGAGGTCCGCCGTCGGCCGCCAGTTCAGGCCGAGGGCGGATTCCATCGTGTCATCCAGCCGTTCGATATCCGTATACAGGATCGTGACGTCGAAGCCCCGCAGACGGCGGGCAATCGCCTGTCCGACGGCACCCATGCCGAGTATGCCGACCGTGGCCCCGGCGAGGCCCGCGCCATACAGTATGGGCCGCCAGCCTTTAAATTCGCTCCGGACGGTCCGGTCGCCCTGCAGCATGTTGCGCCCGATGCCGATGGTCAGGCCGATGGCAAGCTCCGCCGTCGGATCGGTCAACAGGTCGGGGACGATGCTGACCCATACATTCCGTGCGGTACAGGCTTCCACATCGAAGTTGTCGAAGCCTTTGAGCGCGCAGCCGACAATTTTCAGGCGGGGACAGGCATCGAGGAATGCCGCATCTACCGTATCGGGCATGAATGCCATCAGCGCGTCGGCATCGGCGCAACGTGCGGCCAGTTCCGACGGCGACAGCGCATCGCCGGTCTGATTGGCGACGATTTCACAGTTTCCGGGAACATTTCGAGAGTTTCCGGGAACGCCCGGGACGAAATAACGACGCGTGGCTTGCTCATTGTCTACGATACCTATTTGAACCGGCGGCGCAGAAGCCCGCTCAGCCCGTCCACCAGTGTGACGAGGGTCAGGATCACCAGCAGGATTGCCGAGACCTCGGTATATTGCATGATGCGGAGGGAACTCATCAGTTCCAGTCCGATCCCGCCGGCGCCGACCATGCCCATGACGGTGGAGGCGCGGAAATTGTATTCCCAGCGATACATGGCGACATCCATGAACTGCGGAATGACCTGCGGCAGCACACCGTGGGTTACGACCTGGATCGGAGACGCACCCGCTGCTTTCGCTGCTTCGATCGGCGCGGCATGCGCGTGTTCGATCGATTCCGCAAAGAATTTGCCGATCATGCCGACGGAATGAAGGCCGAGGGCGAGCACGCCCGGCAGGGCGCCGAACCCGACCGCGGCGACGAACACAATGCCCATGATCAGTTCGGGGATGGAGCGCAGCGTGTTCAGGACGGTGCGGGCAATACGGTAAACGACGGGATGGGGCGTCGTGTTCTCAGCGGCAAGGAACGCGAGGGGAATGGAAATGACGATGGCGAGGACCGTACCGGCAACGCTAATCGCCAGGGTGTCGATGACGGGCACGATCCAGTTTTCGGCGTCCGAAAAATTCGGCGGGAACATCTCTCCCATCAGTACGCCGATCGCCGGAATGCCCTCTCCGAGGTGCACCAGATCCAGCAGGCCCGTCTGCCAGAAACAGACGATTGCAATGATTACGACTGCGCCGCCCTGAAGCCAGGTACGGCGCCAGGCGCGACGCTCGACGGCAAGCAGTTCGTCGAACTGCCTGCCGTCGGTCTGTGTCAATATTTTCGCCATGCGATCAGGACGAGGGGGTGAGTTTGAGCTTGCGGGCAAGATCGCGGATCACGTCGTAATCCTTGTCCTCCATCGCGCCGAAGCCTTCCGCCTTGAACGGCTTGAGAACCGCCTCGTCCGACGCCTGAAGGAAGGCATTGCGGATGCTGGCTTTGAGCTCGGGGTCCAGATTCTTGCGCGTCGCCCAGGGGTATTGCGGGTAATTGTCGGATACCTGCAGCACCTTGACCTTGTCGAGGCTGACGATGCCGCGGCTCACGAGAGAATCGAAAATCGGTTTGGAAAGCCCGCCCGCCTGGGCGTGGCCGTTCTGCACCGCGACCGCAACCGCGTCATGGGCGCCGAGGAAGTTTTCCTTGTAGTCCGTCTTGGGCTGCAGGCCGCGGTCCATCAGTATTTTCTTCGGGATCAGATGGCTGGACGTCGATGCGGTGTCGCCGAACGCCATGTTCTTGCCTTTGATATCGGCAATCGTGGCAATGCCGGATGCCTTGTTGGCGATAACGACCGCTTGATAGGTCGTGCTGCCGCCTTTCTTGATGCCGGCAAAGGCTTCGATATCGCTCTTGGATGCTGCAAGGGTGTAGGACAGCGGGCCGAAATAGCCGAGTTCGAGGCGGCCGAAGCGCATGGCCTCGATCATCGACGAGTAGTCGGTCGTGACGACGAGCTTGATTTTCTTGCCCAGCGTCTTTTCCAGATATTCCTGGAGCGGCTTGTTGTTCTTGATGACCGTGGACGCGTTTTCATCGGGCAACAGCGCCACGCGCAGCGTATCGGGGTTTGTGTCGGCTGCCAGCGCCGGCCCGGCGGACAGGGCGATCACCGTGCCGACAGCGGCAAGGGCGGTTTTAAAAGCGTGTTTCATGCAAAGGCCTCCTTGAGGGGTTTGGGTGTTGGGTCGGGTCGTTCGGATGTTTCGCGATTCGGTTCGTTTGCGCCGTATATGCGGTTCAGGATCGAGTCATCGAGCGTGTCGGGCGCGGCATCGAAGACGATCCGGCCATCGCGCAGACCGACAATGCGGTCGGCGAATTCCCGGGCGAGATCGATCTGATGAAGACTGACGATTGCCGGAATGCCGTCTTCCAGGCAGATGGACCTTAAACGTGACAGGACGCGGTGTGAGGTGACGGGGTCGAGGCTTGCAACGGGTTCGTCCGCGAGGATCAGGCTCGGTTCCTGCGCCAGCGCCCGGGCGATGCCGACCCGTTGCTGCTGCCCGCCGCTCAGCGCGTCCGCGCGGCTCAGCGCCTTGTCGAGCAATCCGACGCGATCGAGGCATTTCAGGGCGCGAATGCGGTCCTCGGCCGGGAACGGCAGGAATGTGCGCAATGCGGAATACTGTCCCAGCCGCCCGGTGAGGGTGTTCTGGAGGGCAGTATGACGGGGTATCAACTGGTGCTGCTGGAAGATCATTGCCGTCCGGCGGCGGTGGGCGATCAGGATATCCCGGTCGGCCAGGTCGCCAAGACCTTCAATGGATATCCGGCCGGTGGTCGGTGCGGTGAGATGGTTGAGGCTCCGCAGGAGCGTCGATTTGCCGGCGCCGGACAGACCGAGCAGGACCGTGACTTCGCGTCCGAGAAACCGGATGGAGGTTTCCTGAAGACCTACGACGCCGTTGGGATAGGTCACCGATAGGTTCTGAACATTTATCATGGGCGCAACGATCCGTTCTGAAGTTTTGTCATGGGCGCAACATCGGCGACGCCGGTGATAACTCTCTTGCACTTCCATTGCAGTTTTCTGACGAATGAATGTCATTAATAAATCAGGCGATGGCCGCTGGCGTGTCATCCGGCATTTTGACGTTTTCTCAACGCTCTTGCGCTATTTCTCCGGCCTCGCAGAAGAAAAGGCGGAAATGTCCGAGGTAGTTGAGATCTATTCCGCGCGGGGTGATGAAAGCATCCGCGACGGCGCGCTGGATTATTCCAGTACCATTACGACCAGGGGGCAGGCGGAGGCGGATGCGGTCGACCGGTGCAGGCGGGACCGGACGATCCGCAAGTTTGCCTATTACATCGTGCGGGACGACGGATCGTTCAGCGCCCTGTTCAGTTACGATAATCCGGAACCGGTCAGCGTGACCGGCACGCGGGCGCGTCGCCGGATGGCGGACCCGCTGCCCCGTCTGAAGGGGAGACCCCCGGGTCCCCAAGCGAAGAAAAAGCCGAAGCTGATGGACCGGCTGATCGAGCCCTTCCGGGAATAGCCGGGTTCAGGCCGCGATGGTGCTTGTCACCGAGCCCCGCTGGCGCTGCAATTCGAACACCGTAGAGAGCGCACCGTCCCGGGGGTCGAGGCGTTTGGCCGCTGCGTTTGGCAGGGGAACCGATTGCGTGCCGCAATAGGAGACAAGCGCCGCCAGAACGTTGTCCGCATCGATCCGCACCTAGTCGATCTGGTCGGGTGTGTCGACCGCGAAGGTAAGCAGCAGGCCGCAGTCTGTGTCGGTTCCGATGCACAGTTCCTGAACATCGGCATCCGGCACCGGAATGCCCGTAGCGCGGCAATGCGCCAGGGCGGCAGAGACAATTTCATTGTCGGAAAAAATTATGCGTCGTCTTTCTGTCGGCATATGCTCGCTCGAATACCTGTTTCCGGGCGGCGCTGCATTCCGTCACAGGCCAGCGCATTGAAATCCGGGACTATTTTCGGCCTCCGGAATTACTATTCTCTTAATTCCCTATTCCCGCCATTATCGCGACCCCTTTCCCGGAGACATGTTCTGGAACTTTCCCTCGTTATCCTGGTCTGCGCCGCGCTGTTCGTGGCCGGTGGCGTCAAAGGCGTTATCGGTCTCGGGCTGCCGCTGACGGCGGTCTCGATCATGGGATCGGTCGTGCCGTTGCCGACCGCCATCGCCTTCATCGCGATTCCCGTTGTCGCCACAAACCTCTACCAGGCATTCGAGGGCGGCAGGGCGCTCGAGATGCTGCGGAAATACTGGGTCATCAACCTGTGTTCCGTTGCCGGGACCGTGATCGGCGCGCAGATACTTTTTCTCGTCGATGCCCGCATCCTGACAACCCTGCTGGGCGTGGTGGTGGTGATTTATGTACTGATCAATGCGACCCGATTCCGGGTGCGCATATCCGATCGCGCCGCGCCGTGGGCCGCGCCGCCGCTGGGTATCCTGTCCGGCCTGCTGACGGGGACGACCGGCTCCGTCGGCATTCCGATCGCGCTGTACCTGCAGGCACGCAATGTCGACAAGGAGAGCTTCCTGCGCGCCATCGCGCTGACATTCCTGGTCAGTGCGTCGATGCTGGTGCTGGCGCTTGTCGAAAAAGGCGCGATCAGCCAGACGAATGCAATCATCTCCGCGATCAGCCTCGTGCCCGCCTTTGCCGGGATGCTGATCGGCCAGCGCCTGCGCGGCCACCTGTCCGAAGACCGGTTCCGCATGTTCGTCTATGTGTTTCTGCTGCTCGCTGCGGCAAACCTGATCCGCAAGGGCCTGTTCTAGGCACGTCGGACTATTTTCGGGCGCGAGAAATATTCAGGTCAGGCTAGAAGAAGATCCAGACGACCCTGCATGTCTTCTTCCGAAAACGGGTAGTCTATCCCGTCGCGGGCATGAATGACGCTGGCCGGCGCGACCCGCGCCAGCCGCCGCTGAAGTTCGATCGCGAACCGCATCTTGATGCCGGCTTTCCAGCAAAGCGCTGTCACGCCCTTTGCGCTCTGACCATCGACGATGCATTCCACCCCCCAGAGCGGTATACCGGCCCGCAGGGCGATGGACGCCATCACGAACTCGCGTTCATTGGCGTTAAGCGCCATTTCAATGACCGCGTCGTTGAGCTTTTTCTCGCCGTGCAGGCGCAGCGCCCGCTCTTTCGGCGTCTCGAACCGTCCGTTCCCTCTGTCTTCGGGTGGCGACCAACCGACTTCGGATGATGGTGCGGCGGGTTTTACCGCCGTGCCGCCCGATCCGTTTTTTCGTGTTGCCAGGGCGGCCCTCAGCGGCGCTTTGACGAACCCCGCAATCTTTCGGGCGATCCCGAGTGGCAGGCGCGGACGTTTTACCAGCGGCTCGTGCCAGGCTTCGACGCCGGGCGCGCGGGCCACGATTTTTTCCAGCGCCGGTTCGTCGATTTTGGCGTACTGGTTTCTGAGCAGACGGGTAACGGTCGCATCTGCGCTGGCATTTACCAGGGCGGTGCTGACCCTTTCGGAGACGTTGTCCCGCGCCGCGATGGCCTGATGCGCCCAGTCTGCCGCGCCGTGCTGGACGATGTCGACCAGGTCGTCATCGGTCAGGACAGGGGAGTGGCGCAGGACGGGGGCGGCGACCCGGCGTTCCGGATCGCGTGCCAGACCGGCGGCAATATCATGGGGGACGTGAAACATATGCCCGATCGCCTCGGCCAGGGACCGGCGAACGCGGACGCTGCTGTCGCGCATCAGGGTTTCAAGGACGGTAAAGCCCATCCGCCAGAGCTGGCTGCGTTCGTCGTCCCCGAGACCGGTACCGACAATTTTCCGGGCGAGCAGGCATCTGACGCCGGGGTCCGGGTCGCGACCCAGCACGACATCTGCCTGCCGGGGCGTATGCGGGTTTTCGGCGACGGCACGGCGCACGGCCTTTTCGCTGTCTTCGGACAGGAAATAGAGCAATTCCGGAGGTGTGTCGGATCGACGCGCGAGGGCAACGCGGTCCGGGACGGCGCCATCGCGGGCGATGGCGGTCATTTCATCGAAACTGTTAACGGATTCGGACATTTCCGACCGTCGCTCCCTGCCTGTTCGGGCGCGGCATCTGCGCGCCGTCATGTCCCTGCGTTGCCATATGCAACGATTCCGCGCAGCAAGGGTAAGCAGCAGAGGTTAACGAATCTTTTCCTTCGCAACGGCACAAAAGTCACGGGAAACGTGGTATTGACCACAACCTTCCTGAAGGATCCGCCGAATGCCCCTTGTCCCGGGCCCTGTCGCCGCCATCTACGCCGCCGTGCCGCCACCGATGCGCGGGGTAATGTTCATGATGATATCGGCGCTCGGCGTGGTGGCGATGAATGTCTCCATCCGCCACATCGCGGACGATATTCACCCGTTCGTGATTGCGTTCTTTCGCCATACGATCGGGGTCTGCCTGCTGATTCCGATATTCGTCCGGCCCGGCAGCAATCCTTTCCGGACCGCGCATTTCCCGCTCCAGGGATTGCGGGCGCTGCTCAACGTCGTCGCGATGCTCGCTTATTTTCTGGCGCTGACGATGGAGCCGTTGGCCAAGGTGGTCGCATTGACCTTTACGGCGCCCCTGATCGCGACGGTTGGCGCGGTTCTCCTGCTGGGCGAAAAGGTCACCCGCGCCCGCTATCTGGCACTCGCTATCGGGTTTGGCGGCGCGTTGATCGTGCTGCGCCCCTGGGCCGTAGAGGTCAGTACGGGTTCTATGCTGCTTCTCCTGTCGTCCGCTACCTGGGGGGCTGCGCTCGTCGTCATCAAGGTGCTGTCGCGGACGGATTCGCCGGTCACGATCGCGCTTTACGCATCGTTGCTGCAGGTGCCGGTTTGCCTGATCGCGGCGCTGTTCTACTGGCAGTGGCCGACGATGTACCAGCTTTTCATCATGGCCCTGATCGCGATCTTCGGCAGCATCACCCAGATGGCGATCGCCCAGGCATTTTGCGAGGCGGATGCGACCGTGGTCCTGCCTGCCGATTTCAGCAAGCTTGTGTTTGCAGGGCTGGCAGGCTGGTTCTTCTTCGGCGAATTGCCGGCGATCTGGGTATGGATCGGCGGGACGGTGGTGTTCGCCGGCGTGTTCCTGAATGCCTGGTTCGAGAAACGCGCACGGGATGGCGTGCTCCGACTTGCGCGGGCGGCGGAAGTTTCGCAAAGTCCGGGTTCCAGCCGGCAAAACAGCGGAGACTGACAAGATGAACGAAATCGTTTGGGGCAATTACACCCAGGAAGAACTGGACCGGCAATATGACCAGGCCACGCTTGTGCCGAACTCATCGGAGCTGATGCAAATCAATGCCGCGGACAGTGCGCGCATCCGGACGGAGATCGAGTGCATTCAGGGCGTATCCTACGGCCCCACGGTGATGGAGCGTCTTGATATTTTCCCTGTGGCCGAAAAAGGCGCGCCTGTCGTCATCTATCATCATGGCGGCGCCTGGACCCGCTCCAACAAGGACCAGTGTTCCTATATCGCGCCGTCATTCGTTGCCGAAGGTATCAACGTGCTGGTGCTGGATTTTGCGCTCGCGCCGACTGTGTCGCTTGACGAAATCGTCCGCCAGAACCGCGCAGCCATCGCCTGGGCGTGGCACAACGCGGATGAATACGGCTGGGATCGCAACCGGATCCACTGTCTGGGCCATTCTTCGGGCGGCCATATCTGCGGGATGATGCTGGTGACCGACTGGGAAGGCGTTTACGGCCTGCCGTCGGACATCATCAAGAGCGCTGCGGCGTGCAGCGGTATGTACGAGCTTGAACCGGTCCGTCTCAGCCACCGCAACACCTATCTGGACCTGACAGAGAAATCCGCCGCGCGCAACAGCTCGATCCGCCAGATTCCGCCATATGACATTCCGCTGACGGTCGCCTGGGGAACCGGCGAACTGGACGAGTTCCAGCGCCAGAACCGCGAATTCGCCGAGGCATGGGCCGCCGCCGGGCACACGGTCGAGCCGTTCATCCTGAAGGGGATGCATCATTTCGAGGTCGGGCGGGAAATCGTCAATCCGGCGTATCCGGTCTTTCCGAATATCGTGAAAAATATCCGTCGCACCTGATTTTCCGGCAGCGAGCTAAGTGTTCCGGCCGTAGCGGTGAAGCTCCGCGCCGTGTGTGCGCAGCCATCCCCTTGAGTCCCTGACGTCGGGGCACAGGGTATCGACAAGCGCCCAGAAGCGGGCGCTGTGGTTCAGTTCCCGTAAATGAGCGACCTCGTGCGCCACGACGTAGTCGAGCACGTTTTCCGGTGCCATCACGAGACGCCATGAAAAATTCAGGTTGCCGGCGCGCGAACAGCTCCCCCAGCGCGAGCGGGTATCCCGCATGGAAATCCGTGCGGGCGATCTTCCGATCTCGGCACCCATTCGTTCCGCCCGCGGTTTGATTTCATCCATCGCGCGGTTGCGGACCCAGCGCCTGACACGGGATGGCACAGTGTCGTCCCGCCCGCCGACCAGAAGGACGTTTCCCTGAAGAACCGGCAGGGCGGACCGGCTCTCGTGGCGGCGGATCGTTACCGGTTGGCCGAGTACCGGGAAAACCGCGCCATCTGCGAAAGCGACGCCATCGCCCACGCGGGCGAGTTGCGCCGCCACCCAGCGGGTCTGGGTCCGGGCGAAGGCAAGCCCTTCGCGGACGGATGCGCCGGGCGGCAGTACCAGTTCGACCATGCCGTCATAGACGCCGACATGAAGAAGGATGCGCCGGGCGCGCGTGCTGCGTCGGATACCGATGGCGATATTCCGCCCGTCGGCGAGCGGAAGCATCTGGTTTTCGAGCATGGCGTTCATATTCTGACGCCCGGCTTCAAGGCGTACATCCGCATGACGCACAGGCTGCCGGCGAGCGGCACCAGGGCGGCGAAGCCGAACACCCATGGCATGGCGTTCCGGACGATTTCAGGGCTGGTGCCTTCTGACAGCCCGGCGGCGTTCGCGATCAGGCCGGCCATCGCCGCGCCGTAGGCAATCCCGATCGACCGCATGGCCGGGGCGGCGGATGCGGTCACCTGCGCCTGGTCCGGCTCGGCGGCGGCAAGTGCCCAGGATATTGAATGGACGTTGGTCATCCCGACCCCGATGCCGGCAACCGTGATAATGGCAGTGAGTTCCCATACAGAGGCTGTTCCGATGGTCGCCGCGATCAGGGCAACGCATACCGACATAATCGCGAGCCCGCTGGCACAGGCGATGCGCGTCCATTTATCGTTCCACCCCGCCGTGCTGAGCGTCCCGACGGACCAGGCAAGGGAAAACACGGTCAGCATGTACCCGATCCAGAGCGGATCGAGGCCGTAAATCTTGCTCAGGACCAGCGGCATGAAGATCGTCAGCGGCGTATAGGCGGCCGAAAGCAGCAGAAACACCCAGTAAGCTGTGCCGACCGGCGCAAATAACGAGAGCACGCGTTTCGGAAATATGCCGTTTTCGCCGACATCGAGACGCAGCGTCATCCACAGGCAGAAAATTCCGGCCAGGATGAATCCGACACGGACGGCGATATGCGCGAACTGGCCCGAGGCTCCGACCATAAGGACCGAAATACCGAGCAGGGCCAGACGCCGCCAGGGCAGGCGGTGCCGATCCCCGCCTTCGCCATCCGGAATGACCCGCCAGGCCGCAATAATGAAAATAATGGTGAGCACGCTTGTGGTCATGAATGCGCCGCGCCACCAGCCGATACTGCCCCAGATGCCGCCGATCAGCGGGCCGATAACGGCGGCGATGCTCCACGTCGTCGTTATCGTCGCGAGCACGCGGGTACGCAGCGGGCCCTTGTACAAATCGTTCACCAGCGTCATGGATTGCGACATCAGGAGACCGCCACCGAACCCTTCGATGGTGCGGAAAATCAGCAGAACGGCCATATTCGGGGCAGCGGCGCAGCCGGCAGCGCCGACCAGGAAAATCAGACCGCCTGCGACATAACCCTTTCGCCGTCCCAGAACCGATCGCACGTAGCGGCCACTGGCAGCGCCGACAATGGTGCCGACCATGTAGAGCATCGTCGTCCAGGTGTAGAATTCGACACCGCCGATCTCGGCAACGACGGTCGGCATGACGGTGGTGATGACGAAGATGTCGATGGCATGGACGCCGATGCCGAGATTGAGCAGGATCGTATAAATGCCGCGGGTCCCGCGAAACATATCCGCCCAGCCGGTGCCGGTCTCCGGCTGTGTTTCGTCAATGTCGTTCATTCGCGCATTTTAGGCGAGATGAATCAGAATCCCTATAGGAGCTTCCCGGTAGCAACGCACCGCGCGGCATATTCGGTGCGGATAACCGCCACCTGAAATCCCTTCAGGCATCGGAGCTATTCAACTTCGAATTCGCGATCACGGACATCCCTGCCGATCAGATCGATGAGGCGCAAGGTCACTTTCTCGGCAATGGTCCATTGATTTTCGCCCGTCGAGTCATGGACGGCCTCGCCCCGCCAGACGCACTTGCCGTTGGATTTGTCGTTGATGGCGATATCGATCCGGATTTCGTCAAGCGGCCCGTCGATAATGACGTTTTTGCGTCCGCCGATGACGCGGTCGCTCTTGTTCGACCACAGGTTCATCCGCGCCCTGATTCCGTCACTGGAATCGTCGGAGACAGATCCGAGATCGCGGTCCTTGCGCCGAATGCCCTGGCGGATGGCGTGCAGGTCGATCAACAGAACGAGTGACGCGGCGCCCGACTCCCCGGTATTCTTTCATGCGAGGGTCCGGATCGCCGACTCGCGTATTTCGAGCATCTGCTTGGAATCGTCCGAAACTTCCACATCCACCTGATAATTCGGCGGCAACTCGCCACAGGCATAGCCGGATAAAAGGCCGCCTGCCGAGGCCGGTGTTCCTGCACACAGGATAACTAAAACCGCCAGGTATCGTTTCATCGCCATTCCGAAATTGCGGGATGCGGGAAGCATTGCGCCAGTCTAGCGCAACGGCGGTCTGCATTGCCATATTGAGACGGGGGTTTCGTCGCAGCCGTTCAACGCGTATCAACAGACAATCCAATGTCTGAAAATCAGGGACGTGTGTTTACGCTATGGAAAGTCTGATATTCGCCGTCGTCATCGGCCTGACGATTTACCTGTTCATGCGCCGCATAAAGGTGATGAAAGAACAGAAACGCCGTCTTGCCGAACAGGCGGCCAGTGGCGAAGCGCCCGAAGATCCCGGCAGCATGCCGCGCCTCGGGTCGCCCGGCACCATTACGCGCGCTCAGATCAAACTGCTCAAGGAAAACGATTTCGAGCCGTCCCGTCTCTGGAGCACCGAAGAGGCGAAGCTCATTCTCGACGCCGTCACCTACCAGAGGGCCGTCATCTATATGACCACCGGTGAGACCGATCCGCCGATCGAGGTCCAGAACCAGTTGATAAAGCTTATCCTCGGCACCGATGATATCCGCGAATACGTTTACGAATGGGGCCTCAACCGGACCCGTGACGAGGATGCATCGCCCCAGCCCGTCCTCGAACGGAATGCGTATTTCGAAAGGGTAGAGGCCGAGGTTCTGAAGTTGTGGGAGAAATCTTGAACGCCACGAATACCATCACGTGCACCGATCTTCAGACCGGGGATTTCGACTTCGACCTGCCGCCGGAAAACATTGCCACCGAGCCCGCGCGGCCGCGGGAATCCGCGAAACTGCTGGAGGTCGGCGACACGCTTCTGGATCGCACGGTCGCGGACCTGCCGTCCTTGCTCCGCGCCGGCGATATTGTCGTCATCAACGATACGCGTGTGATTCCCGCCCGGCTGCGCGGCACCCGCCGGGGCGCAAAAGTGCAGGTCACCCTCCACAAGGCGGAGCCCGATGACACCTGGAAGGTTTTCGCACGCCCGGCCCGGAAACTGTCGCCCGGCGACGTGATCGATTTTGCCGACGGTTTCACCGGCCGTGTCGAGGCAAAGGGTGAGGCGGGGGAGGTGACGCTGTCATTTCCGGATGCCGGCGATCTTTTTGCCGCGCTCGAAAGGCACGGCGAGATGCCGCTGCCGCCCTATATTTCCCGGCCGGGCGGCGCGACCGCGGCCGATGAGACCGACTACCAGACGGTTTACGCCGCGCGGAAAGGCGCGGTCGCTGGGGCGCCGGCGGGGCGGCACGTGACCGACAGCCGGATGGGTGCCCGGCGGGCCCGGGGGGCGCCGGT
>JAYOMI010000001.1:66878-88535 GCA_038120765.1 Rhodospirillaceae bacterium | reverse complement strand
GCCTGATGGATGCCGTCCGCGCCGTCGGCGCGCAGTTTGCCACCGTGACCCTTCATGTCGGGGCAGGGACTTTCCTGCCGGTAAAGGTAGACCGCATCGCCGATCATCGGATGCATAGCGAGTGGGGCGAGATAGATGCGGCGACGGCCGCCGCCATCAATGATGCCCGCGCGGCGGGCGGACGTATCGTCTCGGTCGGCACCACACCGCTCCGATTGCTGGAGACCGCGGCGACCGGGGATGGGATAGTGCATCCGTTCAGGGGCGATACAGATATCTTCATCACGCCCGGTTACCGGTTCAAAGCCGTGGATTTGCTGATGACCAACTTTCATCTGCCGCGAACGACCCTGTTCATGCTGGTCTCCGCCTTTGCCGGGCTGGACCGGATGAAGTCGGCGTATGACCATGCGATAAGGACGGGATACCGGTTTTATTCCTATGGGGATTCAAGCCTTCTGCACCGGGTGGATCCGTCATGACGGCCTTTGGTTTCGAAGTGCTGGGAGAAGACGGCCGGGCGCGGCGGGGCAGGCTGTCGACCGCCCACGGCACGATCGAGACGCCCGTTTTCATGCCGGTCGGGACAGCGGCGACCGTCAAGGGGATGACGTCGGAAAGCGTGGCGCGCACCGGCGCCGAGATCGTGCTTGCCAACACCTACCACCTCATGCTGCGCCCGGGGCCGGAGACCGTCAACAAACTGGGCGGGCTGCACAAATTCATGGATTGGGAGAAACCCATCCTTACCGATTCCGGCGGTTTCCAGGTGATGTCCCTGACCGACCTGCGCAAACTCGACGATACCGGCGTGGAGTTCCGGTCGCATATTGACGGGACCAAGTTCCTGCTGACACCGGAACGGTCGATTGAGATTCAGAATCTGCTGGATTCCACCATCACCATGGTGCTGGACGAATGCACGGCGAACGGTGTCGATGAAGCCGCCGCCGCGGACTCGATGAAACTGTCGATGCGCTGGGCCGCGCGTTGCCGCGACGTCTTCGAGCAACGCGATGGATATGGCCTGTTCGGCATCGTCCAGGGCAGTATCTATCCCGACCAGCGCCTTGAATCCGCCGCGGCACTGGTCGATATCGGTTTCGACGGCTATGCGGTCGGCGGGCTCGCGGTCGGAGAGGGGCAGGAGGCCATGTTCTCGGTCCTCGATGTGACGACGCCCGCCCTGCCGTCCGGTCATCCACGCTACCTGATGGGGGTCGGAATGCCGGACGATATCGTCGGCGCGGTGCAGCGCGGTATCGATATGTTCGATTGTGGTCTGCCGACCCGGTCCGGGCGCACGGGACAAGCCTTCACGCGGCGCGGCACCCTGAATATTCGCAATGCCCGCCATGCGGAGGACCCGCGCCCGCTGGACCCGGACAGCAAATATCCCTGTGTCGGCAGCGTCAGCCGCGGCTATCTGCACCATCTCTTCAAGGCGAAGGAGATGCTCGGACCGATGCTGCTGACGACCCATAATCTGCATTATTATCAGGAACTGATGCGCGATATCCGCCACGCCATCGAACAGGGCAGGCTCGACGCGTTCGCCGACGAATTCCGGGCACAGCAGGCCCAGGGCGATATAGAGCCGCTGTGATATGAGGCATCCCGGTCAATCCTCTGCAGGCACGTCGGAGAATGCCCGGGGGCACATCCGGGACCAGGCTCTTGCACTCGGGTTCGATGCCGTGGGGTTCGCGGGCCCGGATGTCGGCGACGCCGCGGGGCGTCTGGGCGAATTCATTGCCAGCGGCTACCACGGCGACATGGGCTGGATGGAGACGACGCAGGTGCGCCGCGAATCTCCCCGCGGTTTGTGGCCGGAGGTAAAAAGCATCATCGCCGTCGGGATGAATTATGGCCCCGACGAGGACCCGCTTATGTTGCGGGAATATCCCGACCGGGCCGTGGTATCGGCCTATGCGCGGGGCCGCGACTATCATGATGTGTTGAAGAAACAACTCCGCCAGCTCGCCAGCCGGATTGCCGCCGACTGGTCGTGCGAGGTGAAGCTGTTTGTCGACACGGCGCCCGTCATGGAAAAGCCGATTGCACAGCAGGGGGGGCTCGGCTGGCAGGGCAAGCATACCAATCTGGTTTCGCGCGATTTTGGCTCCTGGCTGTTTCTCGGCGAAGTTTTTACCACGCTCGATCTCGAACCGGATCTGCCGGGGCGGGATCATTGCGGCGGCTGTCACCGCTGCATCGATGCCTGTCCGACGGCGGCTTTCCCCGAACCCTACAAGCTGGATGCGCGGCGGTGCATTTCCTATCTGACCATCGAACACGATGGGCACATCCCGCGGGAATTCCGGATCCCGATGGGCAACCGGATCTATGGCTGCGACGATTGTCTCGCGGTGTGTCCCTGGAACAAGTTTGCGAAAACGACCCCGCATGACGCGCTACGCCCTCATATTCATCTGAGGCGGCCCCGGTTGCGGGATTTCGCGGCACTGGACGATGCAGGTTTCCGGCAGGTGTTCTCGGGCTCGCCCGTCAAGCGTCTCGGCCGGGACCGTTTCGTGCGCAATGTGCTGATCGCCATTAGCAATAGCGGCGATGGCGCTCTCGCAGATTCAGCGGGGGCGTTGCTCGCAGACCCGTCGCCGCTGGTGCGGGCGATGGCCGTCTGGGCGCTGGCACGTCTTCTGCCGGCGACGGCGTTTGCAGACCTCAGAACGGAACACGCCGGCGCCGAAGCCGATCCCGATGTCAGGGAAGAATGGGCCGCCGGATAATATTGCGGCCTTGGATTTATGGGCTCACTGAGGTATTGAGCGGCATCTCGTGGCCAGATTAGTAACGTTTAAAGGTAGTATGATGCAGGATCGGGGCAGACGGCGGGCGATTGTGAAGCAGATTGCCTTTGCCGTCGTTGGATTGCTGATCCTCGCCGTCTATGCCGGGGCGATTTTCTCTTAGGCGTCGAATCCCCGGGCTTTCCGACGGATATGCCTGTTTGGCGCGATAATTGTTTGTTTGCGGGCGACTGTGATGTTTGAACCGCCCAATCAAAGCCTTGGGACGACAGAATGACAACCCTGGCCGAAAATCAGCCGGTACTCGATCTTCGCGGTGCGCCCCTCGACCGGCGCTTTTCCATCGCGCCGATGATGGACAGAACGGACCGTCACGACCGTTATTTCCTGCGCCAGATTTCGCCGTCGGCCCTGCTCTACACCGAGATGGTGACCACCGGGGCCATTCTGCACGGCGATACCGAGCGGTTTCTGAAATTCGATCCGGCGGAACATCCCGTCGCGTTGCAGCTCGGCGGGGCAGATCCGGACGATCTCGCGAAATGTACCGAAATCGCCGCCCTGCGGGGATATGACGAGGTCAACCTGAACGTCGGCTGTCCGAGCGACCGGGTGCAGAACGCCCGGTTCGGCGCCTGCCTGATGAACCACCCTGATCTGGTCGCATCCTGTATCGGGCGGATGTCGGCCGCGGTGGATATTCCGGTGACGGTCAAGACCCGGATCGGTGTCGACGACCGGGATTCATGGGAAGACTTCCGCGGATTTGTGGAAACCGTTGCCGCAACGGGCTGCAGCGTATTCATCATCCATGCGCGCAAGGCCTGGCTGCAGGGGCTTAGCCCCAAGGAAAACCGGGAAATTCCGCCGCTCTCCTATGAAACCGTCTATCGGCTGAAGCAGGAATACCCGGACCTCACGGTGGTCATAAACGGCGGAGTAACCCGGGTGGATGAGGTCGCGGAACATCTGGATCATGTAGACGGCGTAATGATCGGCCGGGCGGCTTACGAAAACCCCTGGCTGCTTGCCCGGATCGAGGAGACGGTGCTTGGCGGCGCGCCTGCCGCCAGCCGCCAGGCGGCCCTGGATGCCTACCTTCGGTATGTAGACCGCGAGCTGACACAGGATGTGCCTTTATATGCCATGGCGCGTCATACGCTGGGGCTGTTTCAGGGGCAGCGTGGCGCGCGGGCATGGCGGCGGCATATCAGCGAAAACGGTCCCCGTCGCGGTGCCGGCAGCGAGGTGCTGCGGGAGGCGGTTCGCCATATCGAGGATATCGCCTGACCGTCGGATTTTTTTACGATTTTGTGAAAGTGTCCGATTGCCCTGAGGGTTAAGGCCCTGAAACCAATAGATTGTCGTTTATGGCATGGGAATTGCATACCCGTCTTGCAACCGGAGATTTCGCTTGTGAGCAGCCTGGACACACAGATTAGCGGGTCGAAAAATACCGATCCGCTTGAACGGAACCGGGAGGCGCTATCAGGCCATGGTTATATCGGGAGAACCGGATCCGACATCGGCATCCCTGGACGATTGGCTGAAGTATCGCGAGCATTTGCGGTCCATGCCGGCCAAAGACGACAGCGTCAGCGTCGCTCTGGCGATTGCCAACACCCAGATACGTAAATTGCAGGGAACGTCTGATCGGAGCATTGTTGCCTGACGACAGCTGATTTTCTGCTCCGGTCCCGCGCATTCAATCGCTGGCTTCCAGGTGGCGACCCCATTCGGGGTCTTTTTTGTGTTTGTCGACCAACCGGCGCAGGATCGTATCGATCCGCTCGGGCGCCATATCGAGCTGCACCAGCGCCAATCCGGCTGAAAAGACTTCGCGGTAGCTCACAATGAGCCCGTTTTCCGTCGAAAACCGGCTCATCCCGTCAAAGGCGACGCGCCGTCCCCGGCTGTCTTCCATCGTCGACGAATAGCTGAATACCCAGCGTGCATAGCCCAGATTGCGCGCTGTATCGAAGACCGGCTCGTACATGTCCCATAGGAATGCGTTCGCATCGCCCCAGAAGCGTTTTTCCAGCATCTCTGCGATGGCATCGCGCCCGGCAAACGCCCCGTAGAATGTATCGTCATAGACGCCGTCCGGGGCGAACAGACTCGCCAGGGCCTGACCGTCGCCCGCTTCTACCGCCTGCGTGAAACGATCGAGCAGGTCCATAAAATCAAAGCGCATCTGCTATCCTTTCTTTGGTCTTGACCAATGTCGGGCGAACCGGCATTCAGAAAGTCAGAATAACCGCAGGAGAACCCGGCGTGAGCGTTACCATCTATCATAATCCGCGCTGTTCCAAGTCCCGGGCCACGCTGGCGCTGCTCAACGAGAAGGGCATCCAGCCCGAGATTGTCGAGTATCTCAACGCCCCGCCGAAGAAGGAGGCATTGTTGAGGATTCTGGATGGTCTTGCGATGGCGCCGCGCGATCTGATGCGCAAGAAGGAAAAACCCTACGCCGAGCTCAATCTGAGCGACGAGTCCATGAGCCGCGATGCCCTTGTCGATGCCATACTGGAAAACCCCATTCTGATGGAACGGCCTGTCGTCGTGAAAGACGGCAGATATGCGATCGGCCGCCCACCCGAGAACGTACTGGAGATTCTATAGCCATGACTTTTCCCAGAGGCATGATGTTCGGTGTGGCGGCGATGACCGTTATCGTCGCGGCGTCTAACTACCTTGTACAGTTTCCGGTCAATGACTTGCTGACGTGGGGCGCGTTTACCTATCCGGTGGCCTTTCTGGTTACCGATCTGACCAACAGGACTTTCGGCGCTGCCCGGGCCCGCCAGGTGGTGTATGTCGGTTTTGCTTTCGCGGTTTTGCTGTCTATCGCGCTTGCTACGCCACAGATCGCGCTGGCTTCCGGCACGGCATTCCTTGTAGCGCAGCTGCTCGACGTGAGGCTGTTCGAGCGCCTTCAGCACCGGGGTTCCTGGTGGACCGCGCCGCTTGTGTCTTCTTCCGTCGCATCCGCGGTGGACACGGCGCTGTTTTTCTCAATCGGCTTTATCGGAACGGGAATGCCGATGGTCGTAATGGGCGCTCTGGGCATGGAAGTGTCGGTGCCATTGTGGGTGACGCTCGGCCTCGGCGACTATGTCGTAAAGCTGGCGCTCGCCCTGTCTATGTTGATCCCGTTCAGGGTGTTGATGCCGCTAACGCGACCACAGAGGGTCTGAAATCATGGCGGATGGCGGAACGACAGACGGAAAAGGAATCGGCGCACGCGTACTCCGCAAGGAGGATTGGCGCCACCTTGCCGGCAAGGCAAAATTCACCGGAGATTTCCGGCGTCCGGGCCAGAAAGAAATGGCCTTTGTCCGCAGCGACGTCGCGCATGGTCGGATCGTTTCGGTCACCAAGCCTGCCGGCTTCGAAGGGTCTGTGTTCACGGCGGCTGATATGCCCGGCATGAAGCCGATGCGCGCCCCGTCGAAACTGCCCGGCTACAAGGGGGCCGATTACCCGGCGCTGGCAATCGGCAAGGTCCGGTTCGTGGGCGAGCCGGTAGCCGTCTGTGTTGCCGATACACGGGCCGAAGCTGAGGATCTGGCGCAGGCGACCGTGGTTGAGTACGAGGAATTGCCCGCGGTCGTCGATATGCTCGAGGCCAAGGCCCCCGACGCGCCGCGCATCCATGAGGACTGGGACGACAACCTGGTCATGGAGACCTTCGCCGACGACGACTTCAGCAAGATCGCCGACCGGGCGACGGTGATTGTCAAACGGGAATACCGGATGGCGCGCCATGCGATGAACCCGATGGAAGGTCGGGCGGTTTTCGCCGAATGGGACGACCGGACCGATCAGCTGATGATGTGGACCTCGACGCAGGTGCCGCATCTTATCCGTACCGGCCTGGCGGAGTTTCTCGGCCTGGATCAGCGCCAGGTGCGGGTTATCGCGCCGGATGTCGGCGGCGGGTTCGGCTGCAAGGCCCTGCTTCAGCCCGAAGAGGTCATCGCGGGCTGGCTGACACGTCATCTCGAAGCCCCCGTTCGCTGGATCGAGGACCGCCGAGAACATCTGGTGACCGGGGCGAACTGCCGCGAGCATCATTATTTCGTGACGATCCACGCGACGCCCGAAGGCCGCATTCTCGGTCTCGACTGCGACGTGACCATCGATGCCGGCGCATATTCGGTCTATCCCTTCACCAACGGACTTGAAGGGGCGATGGCCCATGGCAACCTGCCGGGGCCGTACGATCTGGAAGTATACCGGTGCCGCACCCAGACCATGACGACGAACAAGCCGCCGCTGATGCCCTATCGCGGCGTTGCCCGGCCGGGCGTTTGCTATGCGATGGAAATGACCATCGACGCGCTCGCCCGCGAAATCGGCATGGAATCCCATCTGATCCGCGCCATGAACATGGTGAAGCAGGAACAGCTTCCCTTCATGTCGATCGCCAAGAAGCATTTCGACAGCGGCAATTATCCGAAAAGCGTCGTAATGGTCGTCGATATGATCGGGCTCGACAAGATTAGGGCCGAACAGGCCGCCGCAAAGGATGACAGCCGTCTGATCGGGGTCGGCATGGGCTCCTACGTCGAACAGACGGCGCATGGCACATCTGTCTTCTCGAGCTGGGGCGTCGCCATGGTGCCGGGCTACGAACAGGCGACGGTGCGGTTGACGCCGGATGGCGGGCTCGAACTGCGGATCGGCGTCCAGAGCCATGGCCAGGGCATGGAAACGTCCATGGCGCAGATGGCCTATGAGGTCCTCGGCATCGATCCGGAAAAGGTGATGGTCACGCATGGCGATACGGGGCTTACGCCCTATTCGACCGGAACATATGCGTCGCGCAGCATGGTCATGGCCGGCGGCGCCACGGCGCGGGCCTGCCGCGTTCTCGCCGAACGCATGGAAATCATTGCGGCGCATCTCCTGCAGTGCGAACGGGCCGAGGTCTCAGTGCGTGGCGGCAAGATCGTCAGCGGCAAGGGCGAAGTGTCCTTCGCCGAGATCGGCCGCGTCTGGTATCTCAACCCCGACGAACTGCCCGACGATGTCGATCAGGGCGGGGTAGAGGTGACGATGGGGTATCGCCCGGAACCCGATTCCGGTGCGTTCACCTATGCCAGCCATGCCTGCAAGGTCGCCGTCGATATCGACACCGGGAAGGTGAAAATACTCGACTATGCGATCGTGGAAGACTGCGGCACCATCGTGAACCCGATGATCGTCGAGGGGCAGACCTATGGCGGGGCGACCCAGGGGATCGGTACCGCGCTGCTGGAAGAAAGCACCTACGATTCATTCGGCAGCCCCGGCGCATCCACCTTTGCCGATTACATGATGCCGGGCGCAACCGATGCACCGCATTACCGCATCGACCACATGGAAAGCCCGTCTCCGTTCACCGAATACGGGATCAAGGGAATGGGCGAGGGTGGCACGATTCCCACGCCTGCAGCCATCGGCAATGCCATTAACGATGCGCTGAAGGAAATTGGCGCCGAAGTAACAGAAACGCCGTTCACGCCGCGCCGTATTCTCGAGGCCATCGCGGCGGCAAACAGGAACCGACAAGGAGACGCGGCATGAAATCCGCAAAATTCGATCATCAGCGGACATCGTCGCTGGACGAGGCGCTGGCGGCGCTGGGCAGCGCCGATGGAGAAGCCCGGATTATGGGCGGCGGGCAGTCGCTCGGGCCGATGATGAACCTGCGTCTTGCGCAGCCGGACCTGCTGATCGATATCAGCCGGGTCAGCGGCCTGGACACGATCGAGGTCTCCGGCGATGTCGTCCGCATCGGCGCGCGTGTGACCCACGCGCGGATCGAGGATGGCGAGGTCCCGGGTCTCACAGGGGCCTATATGCAGTTTGTCGCATCCGGGATTTCCTATCGCTCGGTGCGGAACCGCGGGACCATCGGCGGCTCGGTCGCCCATGCGGACCCGTCTGCGGACTGGCCGTCCGCATTGCTGGCGCTAGGCGGCGACGTTGTCATCGCCGGACAGGACGGCGAACGCCGGACGCCGCTGGACGGCTTTCAGATCGGTCCGTTCGCCACCGGCCTCGGCTTCGAGGAAATCCTTACGGGTTTTGAACTGCCGGCCCTGGGTGCAGGTGCGAAATGCGGTTACTACAAGGTCAACCGCAAGCCGGGTGAATTTGCGGATGCCATCGGCGCCGTGATTATCGGATCGGCCCCGCGGGCTGTATGTGGGGCGACCGAAGCGGCACCGTTCCGGGTGACCTCGATGGAAGAGAAACTGGCCGAGGGGGCGACGGCAATATCCGTCGCCGACGCGCGCGACATGATCGCCGCGCAAGACCCGGGCTTTGACGACTATGACCTGCAGATACATGCCGTTGCCTTGAGCCGGGCCGTGGGGAGGGCCTTCGCATGACCGAACTGACTCTGAAAATCAACGGTGAAGAAGTAACGGCGGATGTGGAGCCGCGCCTGTCGCTCGCCGATTTCGTCCGCGACCACCGCCGCCTGACGGGCACGCATCTCGGCTGCGAGCATGGCGTATGCGGCGCGTGTACCGTCCTGATGGATGGCGAACCCGTCCGTTCCTGTATCACCTTCGCCGTTGTCGCCGACGGCACCGAGATCACGACGATCGAAGGTTTCGACGACGACGATCCGATGACTATGCTGCGTCAGGCGTTTCATGAAAATCACGCCCTGCAATGCGGGTATTGCACGCCGGGCATGCTGGTTGCCGCCCGCGACATCGTCACACGCCTGCCGGATGCCGACGAAGACCGCGTCAGGCTGGAACTTGCAGGCAACCTGTGTCGCTGCACCGGCTATGTGGGGATTGTGAATGCGATACTGTCGGTGATCGAGAAACGGCGGGGATAGTTTCCTCAGTCCGGGTGGTGGCGTTGGGGGGGCTTGCCGGCCGCGCGGCCGCGGGTGCGGGCCTGTGTCGCGGGAGCGCGACGCCAAAACGAGATCTACTGGTGCTATGTACGGCGGTCGGCTGCATCGTAAGTCTGTCGGAAGACTATGTGAAGGGTGACCGCCTGTTGCGGCACCTGAATTTTGACCAAGGAGCACTTTCTATATGTGCGAACTGCCTTCGCTGCCCTACGCCCCGGACGCGCTCGCGCCCCATATCTCGCAAAAGACGATCTCGTTTCACTATGGAAAACACCATCAGGGCTATGTCGACAAGCTCAATGCAGCCATCGGCGACGGCGATCTGAAGTGCAAAAGCCTCGAAGACATCATTCTTGCCGCCAAGGAACGGTCGGACGCCGGGCTTTTCAACAATGCGGCCCAGATCTGGAACCACAATTTCTTCTGGAATTCCATGTCTCCTGAAGCGACGTCGCCGTCAGGAGCGCTTGCAAGCGCAATCGACGATGCATTCGGCGGTGTCGAATGCTTCAACGAAAAATTCACCGCCGTCGCCACCGGCCATTTCGGCAGCGGATGGGCATGGCTTGTTGCCCGCAAGGACGGTCTCGAGATCAAAAGCACCAGCGACGCCGACCTGCCGCTGGCGCACGGCGAACGTGCCCTGCTTTGCTGCGATGTGTGGGAGCATGCCTACTATCTCGATTACCAGAACGCCCGCCCGGCCTTTGTCGGCGTGTTTCTGAAGGAACTCATCAACTGGGACTTCGCCGCCGAGAAAATGGCGAAATAAGCTCCTTTTATCCGATGGCTTTCAGGGGCCGCCGGCGCATCTATTCAGGTGCGCCGGCGGCCTATTTTATCCACTCCCTGAACGCCGCGAAGGCGGCTTCTTCCAACCGTGCCTCGCAGTAGACGAGATACCACCGAAGCGTTTTCGGGATCCAGATATCGAACGGCGCGACAAGCCTTCCGGCAGCGAGATCGTCATCGATATAGGGCGTGATTCCCATCGCAATGCCGACACCGTCTACCGCCGCCTGCAATGACTGGTCGTAATAACCGACCTCCGGCCCGTCCGCGGTTATGCCGGTTTCGCCTGCCTCCCCGAACCAGCGTGACCAGTCATTCACCGCGTGCGAGACCCGCACGCGCAGCAACGTCTTATCCCGAAGGTCGGAGGGCGTTTCAAGTCCCGCCGCGAGCGCCGGCGTACAGACCGGCGTCAGCCGTGCCGCGAAAAGCGGTTCCGCCTGAAGACCCGGCCAGTCGCCGGTACCGAGCGTCACGCTGCAGGTCCAGTCATCGCCGAACGGAACCGCCTCGCCACCGGTGGTGATGCGGACATCAGTTCCCGGTTGCGCTGCCTGGAACCCGGCAAGACGCGGGATCAGCCAGCGGATTGCAAATGTGGGGCCGACCCCGACCGTGAGGGCCTGCCGTCCCGACAATGTCTTTACCCGGTCGGTCAGGACGGCGAGCGAATCCAGCATTGCGGTCAGACCCGGCTGATAGGCGGCACCCGCCGCCGTCAGGGTCAGATTGTTCGGATGCCGGACGAACAGGGGAACCTCGAGACGTTCCTCCAGCAGCCTGACAAGGCGGCTGATGGCTGCGGGCGTGACGTTCAACTCCTCCGCCGCGCCGACAAAACTGCCGCAGCGCGCGGCCGCCTCGAATGCACGGATGCCGTTCAGGGAAGGCAGATTGCGCATAACACCCTTAAAATAACGATGCCTGTGGATAAGGTAATCCAGTTTGCTGTCGGCGGCAAACCATCCAGATAATAGGGCATTAAAACAGGCTGGTGGCCGGAATGATTGTATCGATAGCACTGTTAATAATATGGGTGATGGCGGTGCTTTGGATTCTGTCGGGCGCAGTCCGCAGGGGTGGTTGGCTGCTCCTGAGCGTTGCCTGTCTGCATATTGTCTATGGCGGCTACCTGTTTCTGGCCGGTTGAAAGAAAGGACCGATATCATGAATGCACCGGAATCCCTCGTTCTCGACCTGGTTGAGTGGGTCGCGCAGAAGCCCCGTCCGCTGGACGATGTCATGGAGGCCTGGCGGACATCCTGCCCGCGCCTGCCGGTCTGGGAAGACGCCGTCGACCGGGGGTTCGTCACCCGTGAAACGGAGCCGGGGAGGGGCCGGATGGTGCGCGTTTCCGATGCGGGGCGCGCATTTCTGCGGGCAAACGGGCGCCTGACGGAATCCGCCTGACGGCTGCCCATTTGACCGGTATTCCGCAAAACTGTTTCGCGGTCGCCGCTACCGACAACGGCCGCTTTTCTGGTTATGATGCCGGGACATTCAGTGAGCAGAAGGTCCCGAAAGATGAGTGATGACAGGAAACTCCGCCTTGGCGCGTTCATGCGCCCGACCACCATTCATAGCGGCGGGTGGCGTTATCCCGGCGCGTATGCCGATGCGAATTTCAATTTCGACCATATAAAGACCTTCGCGCAGCGCCTGGAAAGCGCGTGTTTCGACGGCTTCTTCATGGCCGATCATCTTGCGGTGCTGAACATGCCGCCCGAGGCATTGCGGCGATCGACGACACCCACATCGTTTGAGCCGTTCACCCTGCTATCGGCGCTTTCCCAGGCGACGAAACATCTGGGTCTGATGGCGACGGGATCGACCACCTATGACGAGCCGTATCATATCGCCCGTCGTTTCGCGTCGCTCGACCATATCAGCGGCGGCCGCGCGGGCTGGAATATCGTGACGACCTCCAACCCCGACGCCTCTAAAAATTTCGGCAAGGACCAGCATCTCGAACATTCGGAACGCTACCGCCGGGCGCGGGAATTTTACGATGTAGTCACCGGGCTGTGGGACAGCTGGGCCGAGGACGCATTTATCCGGGATCAGGAGAGCGGCATCTTCATGGATCCGGACAAAATGCACCGTCTCAATCATGAAGGCGAATTCTTCAAGGTTGCCGGGCCGCTGAATATCGCGCGCCCGGTGCAGGGCTGGCCGGTCATCATCCAGGCCGGCGCCTCCGAACCCGGCCGCCAGCTTGCCGCTGAAACGGCGGAGGCGGTGTTTACCTCGCAGCGCGATCTCGCGGCGGGGCAGGCGTTCTACGCCGATGTGAAGGGCCGGATGGAGAAACTCGGACGCAACCCCGAGCACATGAAAATCATGCCGGGCTGTTTCATCGTCGTCGGCGATACGGTTGAAGAGGCCCAGGCAAAGCGCGCCAAGCTCGACAGCCTCGTTCATATCGAAAGCGCGATCGCGTCGCTGTCGATCACCCTTGGCTGCGATGCCTCCAAGTTCGATCTTGACGGTCCCCTGCCCGAAATTCCGGAGAGCAACGCGACCAAGTCGGGTCGCGAACGCGCCGTCATGGCCGCCGAGAAAGAGGGTCTGACGGTGCGGCAGCTCGCCCAGCGCCTCGGCGGCTATTCGGGACTTGCCATGGTCGGCACGCCGGCCACCATCGCGGACGAGATGGAAGAATGGCTGTACACGCGCGGGACCGACGGCTTTACCATCATGTTCCCGTTCCTGCCCGAAGGCTTGAACGATGTGGTCGACAAGGTGATCCCGGAACTGCAGCGGCGCGGTCTGTTCCGTACCGAATACGAAGGTACGACGCTCCGCGAAAACCTGGGTCTGCCGCGTCCGGAAAACCGGTTTTTCCAGGCAAAGCAGGCCGCGGAGTAGCGCCTGGCCGACGGGGCCGGCTTGACGGACCGCCTCCTGCCGCCGTCAATCCGGCCCGGTAGGACTATATTGGCCTGAAAGGGTCCTTAAAGAGGCTGGCGTGACAGATTCCCGAAAACGGCGGTCAGCCGGGGCAAGGGCTGGAAACCCCAGTCCGGCCAAGCCCGGTCCGGCCAAGCCCCGTCCGGCCAAGCCCCGTCCGGTCCCGGCGCCGGCGAAAAAAGCGCCGGCGAAAACGACTGCAACTGCAGCGTCCCGCACCTCTGTGACCAGGGGCGCGGCCCGCGGAACGGTGACAGCGACCGGCCCCCGGCTGAAGGCTGAGGACAAGGCGGCTTTTCCGCTGCCCAAAACAAGTTTTCGCGTGTTCATCGGTCCGGAAGAAGTCCATGTCGTCTCGGTTTCTCCGCTGCATCTGGCCGATAAGGAATTTACCGATCCCGATTTGCGGCAGACTGTCGTCCTGCGCCGGGCGGTAAGCAATTCCCGGACGTTTTACGACTGGAATTTCGCCTGCAGGGCGGGAAAGAACGATAAGCGTACCGTCACGATAACCCTGCTCGACAGACCGGGCGGCAAGCCCGCCTGCATCTGGCAACTGGCGAATGCGGAGGCCGTCCGCTGGACCGGGCCGGACCTGAACGCCATGGCGCACGAAATTGCGATGGAAGAACTTGAACTGATTTACGAAACGATCGCCTGGCGGTCGGACATATGACATTCCAAAGGGCGAGGGACACACAATGAACGATTTACAACCGGTGTTTCAGTTTAAGGTCGAATGGGGCGGCACCCGTATTGGCTTCACCGAAGTCTCCGGGCTTTCCGACGAGGTCGCCGTGATCGAATACCGCGAGGGGTCGAGCAGCATGAACAGCCCGGTCCTGATACCCGGGCTGAAGCCACCGCCCGTTGTCACCCTGAAGCGCGGCATGATGTCCCGCGACAACGAATTCGCCGAGTGGTTCAATACCGTCCAAAAAGGGACGGTCGAGCGCCGGGATATCACGATATCGCTGCTCAATGCCGAGTATGAGCCGACCATGACGTGGAGGTTGGCGAATGCCTGGCCGCGGCGGATAAATGCGTCCGACTTGAACGCGCAGGCAAACGAAATCGCGATTGAGAGCCTCGAACTGGTCTGCGAGGGGATAAACCGGCGCGACGACTGATCGTCCCCTGCTGGCTGTCTGATCCGGCGGGGGGGCTGTCGCGTATCACCTGCACATGAGACCTGACCTTGGTGCCAAAAAAGCGCCGTTGACCGGTGACTTTTCGCGCTGGCTCTGTCAGAAACCGTCTCAACAATCACCGGTACTTGGAGGATCACATGTCCGCGCTTTATCCCGATATCGACCCCGATGGGCTGCTTGAATATTCGGTGGTCTTCACCGACCGCTCTCTCAACCATATGTCGCAGTCTTTTCAAGGTGTTATGACCGATATTTCGGCGACGTTGAAGACGGTCTATAACGCGCATTCGGTGGTCATCGTCCCGGGCGGCGGTACCTTCGGCATGGAAGCGGTCGCGCGCCAGTTCGGTAACGGCAAGAAATGCATGGTTATCCGGAACGGCTGGTTCAGCTTCCGCTGGACGCAGATTTTCAAGGCCGGCGGCATTCCGTCGGAGGAAATCGTCCTCAAGGCCCGGCCCGTCGAAGAGGGCAGCCAGGCTGCCTTCGCGCCGGTCCCGCTGGATGAAATCGTCGCCGCGATCGCCGCTGAAAAGCCGGACGTGGTCTTCGCCCCGCATGTGGAAACGTCCTCGGGCATGATCCTGCCGGAAGATTACATGCGCGGTATCGCCGACGCGGTCCACGCCGTCGGCGGCCTGTTCGTCCTCGACTGCATCGCCTCGGGCACGATCTGGGTCGATATGAAAAAAGCCGGTGTCGACGTTCTGATCAGCGCCCCGCAGAAGGGGTGGAGCGCATCTCCCTGTTCGGCGCTCGTGATGATGAGCGAACTGGCGCGCAGCCGCATCGACGACACGGCGAGCTCCAGCTTCGCGGCGGATCTGAAAAAATGGATGCAGATCATGGAAGCCTATGAAGGCGGCGGACATGCCTATCACGCGACGATGCCGACCGATGCCATCGTGAGATTCCATGAATCGATGAAGGAGACCGAGGCCTACGGTTTCGACAAGGTACGTGACGAACAGCAGGAACTGGGCGACAAGGTCCGCGCCCTGATGGCATCTCATGGCTTTAAAAGCCTCGCGGCGAAGGGCTTCGAAGCGCCCGGCGTTGTCGTCTGCTACACCGACGATCCGGAAATCCACAACGGCAGCAAGTTCGCCGCCGTCGGCCTTCAGACCGCCGCGGGCGTCCCGCTGATGTGCGACGAACCTGCCGATTTCCGCACCTTCCGCATCGGCCTGTTCGGGCTCGACAAGCTGCACAACGTGGATCGCACTGTCGCCAGCCTCGAAAAGGCCCTTGGGCAGGTTACCGGCGGGACGAACGTTCGCTGATCACCGGGCTTCCCGGCTGGCCGCAATGCGCGGCGGCCGGGCGTCCGGGTCCATGATCACGTCGATGACGCAGGGCGCGCCCGTGGCAAGCGCCGCGCGGAGCGCCGCGTCGAACTGACCCGGTATATCGACGCGGAACCCGCGACAACCGAACAACTCGGCGAGCTTTGCGAAATCCGGGTTGCCGTGATCGACCCCCATCACATTGCCATAGGCTTCGACCCGCTTGCGCTGGGAGCCGAGCCGGAAATTGTTGAACACGACCATCACCGCGGCGAGGTTTTCCCGCGCCATGGTCTCCAGATCGCCGATCTGCAGCATGAAATCGCCATCGCCGACACAGCCGATGACCGTCTGGTCGGGCCGCGCCATCTTGGCGCCGAGCGCCAGTCCAAGGGCGCAGCCCATGGCGCCGAGGCGGGTCGAGACAAGGTGCGCACCGGGCGCCGCCACCGGCACCATATAGCCGTAAAACCCGTGATCGCCGGCACCATGGGTAAATATGGTCTCCGGCGGCAGGGTCATCAGGGACTGGACCACTTCCTGCGGCTGGACCTTGCCGTTATCCGGCGTTGAATCGAACCAGGCCTGCTGCCAGTCCGCGATGCGGGTCGCCAGGCTCTCCGCCCAGTCCCGGCGGGCGGACGGAATGTCGCTGCCGTCCGCCGCGAGCGCGTCGTTCAGGGCTTCGGCAAAGGCGCGGGCATCCGCCGCGATCCCGACCGTCACCGCGTGGTTCTGGCCGATAGCGGTGCTGTCGATATCGACCTGGATGATCGGGGCGCCGGCCGGCAGCAATGCGCCGCGCGCCGTCTGCAGGTCCGACAGGCGAGACCCGATGGCGAGTATAAGGTCCGATTCGCGGATCGCGTCGCCGACCGGCTCGTAGCCGACGATGCCCGACGGCCCAAGGACCAGCGGATGAGTCTCCGGCACGGCATTGCGCGATGTCGGCGAGTTGACCACCGGCATGTGGAGCCGTTCGGCCAGCGCCACCAGCGCCGAGGCGGCGCCCGAATAGACCGCGCCGCCGCCGACCAGCAGGACAGGGCGTTCCGCCTTGCGCAACAGGTCTGCCGCCTCCGCCACCAGGGCCGGGTCCGGATACGGGCGGTGCAGGGGTGTGCTCACCGGGATCGGTTCCGGTATTTCCGCCGTGCCGAGATCGTCGGCGGATACATCGATCGGCAGGTCGACCTGGGCCACGCCCGGCTTGCCCGAGACCGCCTCGCGCAGGGCCGCCCGGACCGCCTCGATCGCCTGATCCGGCCGCTCGACCCGTTTCTGCCATTTCAGGACGTCGCTCAATGGCGTCTGCACGTTCATGGTCTGCCACCAGCCGCTTTCCATGGCGCGGCGTTCCTGCGTGGCGCTCAGGATGAACATCGGCGTGGAATCGAGGGCGGCCGAGGCAATGCCGGCGCTGGCGGCAAGAAACCCGGATGCGCCATGCACCATCAGGCAGCCCGGCTTGCCGGTGAGCCTCGCCGTTGCATCCAGAATGGACGCGGCCGTGTGTTCATGCCGGACGCCGACATACCGCATGTCGTTGCGATCCGCGAGCGTCGCGGCATAGGGGGCCGCCGTCGAGCCGATCATGCCTGAAAAATACGTAACGCCTGCGCCGATCAGCTGGTCGAGGACGGCCTTATAGACTTTCATCGGGGTTTCTCCGGTTTATGGTTTTTATTGAAAGCGGCTAGTCCTTCGGGGCGACGATATCCGGCGTCACGATGTCGAGCCCGTCGAGCGACATTTTTTTCATCGCCGCCCGTTCGAATTCCGGGCGGTGCGGGAAGGGTTGCGTCGCGTCATAGCCGACCTTGTTGCCGAGATAGTTCGGAAAGCTCGGGTTCAGCCCATGGCCGAAGATATCGCGGAAAATCATGATCCCCTTGTCCGGGTCGAGCCGCGTCGTCATGGCCCATTCGACATCGGTCGGATCGTAGATATTCACGTCGTCATCGACCACGGTCACGCTTTTCAGCGGCGGGAAGGCCGCGAAGGCGGCAAGGATCGCCTGCTTGGCCCAGCCGGCCCGGGTCTGGGCGATCTGCACCACGGCGCCGTAAAACCCGCAGCCGCCATGGGTGAAGAACACATCCTTTACCCCCGGCACCTGCAGTTTCAGCAGGTTCAGCACATTCGCCTCGCCCAGCAGGCCGACCGAGTTATGCACCTCCGTGCCCGGCAGGATGGTCTGCATGATGGGGTTCCTGCGCCGGTGAATCCGTTTCACCTTCACCTTGCCGCGGGGCGCCAGGGTCGCATAGCAGCCGGTGACTTCGGCGAACGGCCCTTCCATGTGGTCTTCGTCGCTCAGCAGTTCGCATTCCAACCCGTACATCGCATGGGCGACCATTTCGGAATCCGACAGGTCGGAAGCGACCAGTTCGACCGGTTCGCCGTGGAATTCGCTGGCGATACCGAGCTCGTCCTTTTCCGGCGGCGCGGCTTCCGCCGGGGCGGATGATGCGAAATGGAAGCCGGGGCCGATCCCGACATTGAGCGTGAAGGAGAGATGTTCGCCCTTCGCCCGCGCTTTCGCCAGATACAGTTCCAGGTGACGGCCGGAATCGATGTTCACCGCCAGCGTATCCTTGTCGATAATCTGAAAGCGCTGGATGGAGGCGTTGCGCACGCCGGTATCCGGGTCCTTGGTGATCACCATCGCGGCGTCGAAATAGGCGCCGCCATCCTTGGTCGCATGGACCGGGACCGGCAGTCGGGTGACATCGACGTCGTCTTCGGTCACTTCCCGCACGGGACCGTCTTCGAGAACGACCGGCGCGACGGGATCGACCTGCCATTTCTGGATGTGTTTCGAGACCAGCGCCGGCAGTTCCCTCTCCGGCGTGCGCATCAGGGCACCCAGGAGTTCACGCGACCAGTAGAGACCGATCAGCACCGGCGCATCCTGTCCCTTTACATTCTCGAACAGGACCGCCCGCGGTCCGCGTTCGAACTCGGCGGCGATACCGGCGAGGTCGAGATTGAGATCGACCTCCGATTTAATCCGCACGAGACGGCCCATCGCATCGAGATCTTCGATGATCGCGCCGATATCTTTCAAATGTTCAAGCCCCATGGTGAGGTTCCCGGTTCCGTTTAAGATGCAAACGGCCGGCGCGAAGGCCGGCCGTCTGTTTCGATACCTGCCCGCAGCGGCGCGCGGAGAGTCTTATTCGGCGGCGACCGACGGCAGTCCGGAAAGCGCCATGGCGAGTTCGCCCTCGTCGTAATCCAGATCCTGTAGCTTGCCGCCGAAGTAGTCCATGTAGGCCTGCATATCGAAATGGCCGTGGCCGCACAGGTTGAACAGGATCGTCTCCGACTTGCCTTCCTCCTTGCAGCGGAGCGCCTCGTCGATGGCGCCGCGGACGGCATGGTTTGCCTCCGGTGCCGGCAGGATGCCTTCTGCGCGGGCAAACTGGATGCCGGCATCGAAGCATGTGGTCTGATGATAGGCCTTGGATTCGATAAGACCGAGATCCTGGACATGGCTGACCTGCGGCGCCATGCCGTGATAGCGCAGACCGCCCGAATGGAACCCCGGCGGGATAAAGGTGGAGCCAAGCGTGTGCATCTTGACCAGCGGGGTCAGGTGACCGGTATCGCCGAAATCGTAAGCGAACTTGCCGCGCGTCAGGGTCGGGCAGGCGGCGGGCTCGACGGCGACGATCTTCAGATCCCTGCCGCCGCGCAGTTTTTCGCCGAGATACGGGAAAGCGATGCCGCCGAAGTTCGATCCGCCGCCGGTGCAGCCGACAACCACGTCCGGATAATCGCCGGCCATTTCCATCTGCTTCATGGATTCCTGGCCGACAATGGTCTGGTGCATCAACACGTGGTTCAGCACGCTGCCGAGCGCGTATTTGGTGTCGTCGCGGGTCGCCGCGATTTCGACCGCTTCCGAGATAGCGATGCCGAGGCTGCCGTTCGAATCCGGGTGTTCGGCAAGGACCGCACGGCCCGCATTGGTTTCGTTGGACGGGCTGGCGACGCAGCGTGCGCCGTAGGATTCCATCAGCGCCTTGCGATACGGTTTCTGGCCGAACGAAACCTTGACCATGTAGACGTCGACGGAGATTCCGAACAGGGCGCCGGCAAAGGCGAGGGACGATCCCCACTGCCCCGCACCGGTTTCCGTCGCCAGCTTCGTGATGCCTTCGGCCTTGTTGTAATAGGCCTGCGGAATCGCGGTGTTCGGCTTGTGACTGCCGGCGGGGCTGACGCCTTCATACTTGTAGTAAATCTTGGCAGGCGTATCGAGCGCCTTTTCCAGTCGACGGGCGCGGAAAAGCGGCGTCGGGCGCCACTGGCGGTAAATGTCGCGCACTTCGTCGGGAATCTCGATCTCGCGCTCGGTCGAAACCTCCTGCTTGATCAGTTCCATCGGAAAGAGGGGGGCGAGGTCGTCGGGACCGATCGGTTGCCCGGTGCCCGGATGCAGCGGCGGGGCCATCGGCTCCGGCAGATCCGCCATGATGTTGTACCAGTGTGTCGGCATGTCCTTCTCATCGAGAAGGTATTTGACGGTATCGGACATGATGATGCCTTCCGTGTTCGATGTTTTGATTTATCCCACCCAAAAATCGCCCATTTCGGTCGGCAGGTAAAGGGCATGGGCCCTGAATTCGTCAAACAAAGGGGGTGGACGTCAGAACAGCCGGGCCATCTCCCGGCGGGTCGCTTCGTCGGGCATTTCACCCTCGCCTGCCGCCAGCAGGTCCGCCATATGCGCGGGATTTGACGTGCCCGGAATGGCACAGGTCACGGCGGGGTGGGAGATCACGTATTTCAGGCAGAACTGGGCCCAGCTTGCGCAGCCGAGATCGGCGGCAAGGGCGGGCAGGGGCGTCCCGTTCAGGCGGGAAAGAAGCCCGCCGCCGCCGAAAGGCAGGTTGATGAGGGTCGCGATCCCGTTGGCGGCGCAGAATGGCAGGATGTCGTCCTCGGCATCGCGCTCGTCGATCGAATAACAGAACTGCAGGAAATCGACGGGTTCTGTCCGTACGCTTTCCATCAGGTCGTCAAACGCATGCGGGCGGTAATGGGTGTAGCCGGTATAGCGGAGGCGCCCTTCCGCCTTCCAGGTGCGCATCGGCGTGAGATGGGTCTGCCAGTCGACGAGGTTGTGGACCTGCATCAGGTCGATGACCCCAGTGCGGAACAGCCGGAAAGACTCCTCCATTTCGCGAATGCCCAGGCGGCCGCCCCGGGTCCAGACCTTGGTGGCGATAAAGGCGTCGTCGCGCCGGCCCATGTCCGCGAGAAGATCGCCGGCGACCCCCTCGGCACGGCCGTACATCGGGGATGAATCGACCACCGACGCGCCGGCGTCGAGCAGTGTCTCCAGCACGGCGCGGCGCTGGGCGCGGTCGGCGCTGCCGGTGCCGATATCGAAACCCCGCCAGGTGCCGAGCCCGACCGCGGCGATCTCCTCGCCCGAGGATGGGATGGTTCTCTTCAGCATTCCCGGACGTTAGCGCACGGGCGCTGGTCGTGTCATCCCGTTCCGGAAATCCGGGTGCTTCCCACAGATGCCGCTTACCGGTCGGCGAGTTTCTGTTTAAGGCGCGGCCAGTTGGTGTCGCCCTTTGCAATGTAGCCCGGGATATTCTGCGCCCATTGGCTCTGAACCGATTTAGAGTAGTTCAGATAGAGCTTGCCGTCGACAATCCGCCAGGCGGCGGGATCGATGGGCGCGGTATAGCCCTGGGAGACGGCCCAGGCGCACCAGCCCCCGTATTGCGGCGCGTATTTTTCCGGATTGGCGGCGAAAAGGTCCCGGTGCGCCGCGCTCGGGAGCCGCCAGCGCGTGCTGTTCGAGCCATCCGACTATGCCCAAGAGCCGTCCACGGGCTTGCTCTCCGTGTAAT
>JAYOMI010000001.1:63942-66868 GCA_038120765.1 Rhodospirillaceae bacterium | reverse complement strand
AATAGGCAACGACGTCATAGCCGCGCACAGCGGACGATCCCAACACGCCGCCCTCGAACCAGATGTTTCCCGCCGCCGGGCGCGCAAGGCCGGCTGCCGCAAGGAGCGCGAAGGCGAGGCCGAATACCGTGAACAGGCGTCGGGCGGGATGGGGCAGGGTGATTGCAGTCATCGACTTTCTCCCGTTGTGATGAATGTGGCGGAGATATGGGAAAACCTCTGTGCCGCGGCCAATAACATTTGCGTCAATACGCGTGATCGGTTCTATCTTCGGCGGATGATCGACAGATTGAATGATCTTCTGAGAGATGCCGGCCTGTTCGTGCGCGGCGGTTTTGAGGCTGCGCCGGCAGACAGGGTCCCGTCGCTCGCCGATGGCAGCGCCGCGGCGACGGTCCTGCTGATCGGCAATGCGGGCGGCGATATGTGGCAGGCGTTCGATGCGCATGCCGACAGGCGGGGACGCAACCCGCTGGACAGCTGGCTGCGCCCGGAAATAGAGCGCGTGGCCGCCGAAGTCGATGCGCAGCCGTTATTCCCCAATGACGGCCCGCCCTTCGTGCCGGTGCAGGACTGGGCGGCGCGGGCGGAGCCGGTCTACCGATCCACCATCGGGATCATGATCCACCCGGAATTCGGCCTCTGGCATGTCTACCGCGCCGCGCTTCTGTTCCGCGACAGGGTCCCGTTGCCGCCGCGCATCGATGCGCCGAGCCCGTGCGATACCTGCGAGAAAAAACCCTGTCTGACGGTCTGTCCGGCGGATGCGTTCCTGCCCGGCCGGTTCGTTGCCTGTGCCTGCACAAGCCATGTGGAAAGCGCGTCGGGGGTCAATTGCCGGGATCGCGGATGTCTTGCCCGGCGTGCCTGCCCCGTGGGGCGGGACTATCTGTACGGACAGGACCAGCAGGCGTTTCATACGGCGGCCATGCTTGCGGCGGTGAAGCGCGGCTACGGCGCGGATTAGGCCCTTGCGGTCCTAGTTTCGCCCGTAATTCTGGAAACCCGCCCAGGCCATGTCGACGGCCTGTTCGATCTCCACGCCGTGACGAAGTTCGTCATACATGTCATCGCCGACAATACGCCAGAGATCGCGGGTCAGCCGGGCGATGGCGTCGAACGCGCCCCGCGTATGCATGTGTCCGGGATCGAAACCGTATTCGTCGGCCCATTCCAGCATATCGTCGCAGCTTTCGTATTCCGCGGCCACGGCGCCGAGATACCGTGTCGTATCCTCGATGCGCGGCGGTCCGCCGCCGGGCGGGCAGGTGAAGTAGAACTCCATCTCGTGGGTCCGGCCGCGCAGCGCGCATTTGAAATGGTCGCAATCTTCCGGAATTTCGTCCGGATGAAGGTCCGTATTTTCTTCCGCAGGCTCGCAGGTGAGGCTCAACTGGGCCCGGGCGATAAAACTGTCGATATCCATGGCGGCGGAACTTAACCGATTTCGCGGCCGCGTGGCTATAGTTTCAGCCGCGACTGACCGACCGCCAGATATAGCGGATAATGACGATCGGCAGCACGATGGCGGCGCCGATCAGGATGTAGTCCCAGGCCCAGCCGAAGGCGGAGACGCCCCACTCGTAGACCCGGTTCGCGGCGGCCCACAGGCTGTTCCAGAAGTCGCCCGGCGTGACGCCCAGCGCTGACAGCGCGACGCCGACAATCAGGCACCAGAGGGCAATTTTGAATATCCAGCCGATGGAAAAACGCTGTGCCGCCATAAGATGTCCGTTCCAAACAAGTCTAAGCTGTTATACATACCATCCGATGACCACTCTGACAGTCCCCCCGCCCAAACGTATTTTCGACGTCGCCATGGATGACGGCGCGGTGATCCGCGTACGCTGTCACGGCAATCCGGCCGCGCCGCGCCTGATTCTCAGCCATGGGAACGGTCTCGCCATCAACGGATATTTTCCCTATTGGGGCCTGCTGCTGGAAGATTTCGACGTCGTCGTCTTCGATTTCCGCAATAGCGGCGAGAACCCGGTGCATGACGGTGAACACAGCTTCGAGCGGTTTCTGATCGACCTGACGACGATCTACGATGCAATCGACCGCGAATTCGGCGAAAAGCCGCAGATGGGCATTTTTCATTCCATGTCGGCCCGGAGCAATCTGAAATACGCGCTGGAGGGCAACCGCCGGCTCGACGGGCTGATCGTATTCGACCCGCCGATGGTGCCCGCGGCAGGGCATCGGCTGCATGAGAAACTGCTCCACGAGGAAAGCATCCTCTGGCGCTGGGCTGAAAAGCGCCCCGACGGCTTCGACGATCCCGCCGAACAGGTCGCGATGTTCAAAAAAGCCCGGATGACGTCGAAATGGGTGGATGGCGCCTACGAACTGATGGCGCGGTCGATCCTGCGACACGACGCGCGGACGGGTAAATGGAACCTCGTCTGCTCCGGCGCGCGGGAAGGCGCGATTTACAGACAGAATGCCGAGCTGAATTTCTGGCCGCCGGCCGATGCATTCCCCCTGCCGTTCCTGACGATTGCCAGCGATCCGGACAGCGACGTCCCGTCGGCCCCCGGCTATGCCTGCCGCGCCCTGCGCGACGAATGCGACTGGCCCTATGAATGCATGGAAGGCACAGGCCATTTTATGCAAATCCAGGAACCGGAAAAATGCGCCGCCATTACCCGCCGGTTCGCGGGCGAGATCGGCCTGATCTAGGAATCCTGCCCAAGCGTCAGGCGGAATGTACGGCCTGCAGCGGGGCTTCGCCGGCGACGGTCGTCCGATGCAGAAGCCGCCGCGACCCGGACAGGTCATAGGGCATGGCGCGGTGCATCACGCAGATATTGTCGAACATCACCATGTCGCCGGATTGCCACCGGTGCCGGTAGGTAAACTGCGGTTGCGTTGCGAACTCTTTCAGCTCGTCCAGAAGGGCCCGTCCGTCTGCATCGTCCATGCC
>JAYOMI010000001.1:49948-63932 GCA_038120765.1 Rhodospirillaceae bacterium | reverse complement strand
TGAAAAGCGCGCGGCGGTCGTGATCGCGCTGGGCGACCAGCGGCTGGCGCGCGGGCGGGGTGGCGGCCTGGACTTTGGGCGGCCGCGGCGGCAGACCGTGACGACGTCGCGTTTCCTCGAAATCGTGAATTACAATGAGGTCCTCCAGTTCCTTGCGGCGCGCCGCGGGCAGCGCGTCATAGGCCAGCGTGGTATCGGCAAACATCGTGTCGCCGCCCTCCGCCGGCATTTCGATGCCGTACAGCATGGATGCCTTGGACGGCAGCGTCCGGAAAGAGGAATCGATATGCCAGTCGCTGGTGCCGAGGGTGAACGATTTGTGACCCGGATCGTCCACCGGTTTGAGCCTGTTGGTCGCCCGGTCGATATTGGTGACGCGAAGGACGGTCTTGTGGCCGTCCGCCATGTCTTTCGGGTCGGGAAATATTTCCAGCCTGCCGAAATTTTCACTGAACGCGACATGCTGGTCGACGGTCAGGTACTGGTCGCGGAATATCAGCAGGCGGTGTGTATCGAACGCGTCCTGGATCGCCCCCCGGTTTGCCCCCGTCAGGGGCTCGGAAAGATCGATGCCGGTGATCTCTGCGCCTATTCCCGATGTGCGGGGGGTGACGGTGAGCGTAGACATGAACGTTTCCATTATTATGAGCGGGCGTTTATCGAGAAAGCTTACCGGCGCACAGGCGGGCGGACAATCCCAAGCTGTGGCGGGGCCGTTGTCATATCGCGCTTCGTGTGAGACGTTCGACGTACCGGATTTCTTGCAAGAAAAAGGACATCGCCCGTGACCAAGATCAATATCCAGTTCACCCTGTTCTCGGCGTTTTATTCGCCGCTGATTTCCACATTCTCCGCCGGGTTTCTGCAGGAAGAGGGGCTGGAGCCCGAATGGTCGATCTCGCCGCCCGGCGTGTCCGCGATCGCGGCGCTGGAAGACGGTTCCGCCCATGTCGTCCAGTCGGCGTTGAGTCAGGGGTTCGGCCCGCTGTCCAGGGGCGAAGTGCCGAGCGTCGTGCATTTCGCGCAGATCAACGAAATGGACGGCTTTTTCATCACCGGTCGCGACGAAGACGAGGATTTTACCTGGGACAAGCTCGAGGGCGCCGATGTGGTCACGTTCTCCGGTGGCCAGCCCCTCGCCATGTTCAAATACGCCTGCCATAAGGCCAGGATCGATGTCGACAAGATCAACCTGATCCATCCCGGCGGGGCGGCCGATATCGATGCGGCGTTCCGCGCAGGTGTGGGCGAATACGTCCAGCAGCAGGGCCCGTTTCCGCAGCAGCTTGAAGCAGACGGGGTCGGCCACGTGGTCGCGCAGTCCGGTCCGCTGATCGGCCCGTGCGGTTTCTCGAGCCTTGCTGCCACCCGCGAATGGCTGGAGACCGACATGGCGAAGGCTTTCATGCGCGCCTACCGCAAAACCCGCATTTACATGAACGAGACCCCGGCACAGGAGATCGCCGCTGCCGAAAGTCCGTATTTCCCCGATATCGACGAGGACGTGCTGACGACCTGCATCGCCGCCTATAAGGACCTCGGCACATGGAGCCCCCATGTCGAGATTACCGAGCCTGCCTTCGAGGTCATCCTCGACGTGTTCGAGCATTTCGGCACGCTGAAGGAACGCTATCGCTGGGACCAGGTCTGCGTCGCGCCGCCGGCGGGGTGATGTCTCCCGCCGGCTGACAGGCGCCGGCGACGTTCCGGGGTGGTCGCGGCGGTCAGTCCAGGTTCATCACGATCTTGCCGAAATGCCTGTTCGCCTTCATGTACTCGACCGCCTCGGCGGCATCGTCGAAGGCGAATTCGCGGTCGATGGGCAGCGACAGGTCGCCCGCTTCGACCGCATTCCACAGATCGGCCTTCATCGCGGCGACGATCTCGCGCACTTCCTCGACCGAACGGGTGCGGAACGTGACGCCGATGTAGTCGATGCGGCGCATGGCGTGGAGGTCGAAATTGAAATCCCCCGTTGTTCCGCCGAGGCGGCCGACATTGACGATCCGGCCGAGAATTTTCGTCGCCTGCATGTTCTGGTTGGCGACATAACCGGACACCTGGTCGACGATCAGGTCGACACCTTCGCCGCCGGTGGCTTCCAGCACCTGATCGACCCATCCGGGATCCTGCGAATCGACGGCAAGATCGGCGCCGAATTCGGTGAGCCGGGCGCGCCGTTCCGGGTTGGTGGACGAGCCGACGACAAGCTTTGCACCCAGCGCCTTGGCGATCTGCATGCCGAGCATGCCGACCCCCGTGCTGGCGCCCTGGATCATCACCGCTTCGCCCGCTTTGAACCGGCCCGCCGTGACGATCGCGTTATGCATGGTCTGGAGACCGACCGGCAGGGTCGCGGCCTGCGTCCAGGTCATGTTGTTGGCCGGGATCGGGATGGTGCGGCCCCAGTCGGCGGTGGCGTATTCGCCCCAGCCTTCGGTGCCGGAGCACATCACGCGGTCGCCCGGTTTGACGTGCGGGACTTCCGGTCCTGCTTCGACCACCTCGCCGACATATTCGATGCCCGGCACCGTGCCCGGACCGCCAGCGCGCCCGTGGGACATGCCGCTTGCCACCATGGCGTCGGCGCGGTTCAGGCCGCACGCCCTGACCCGGATCAGAACCTCCGCCGTGCCCGGTTTCGGTGTATCGATTTCCCTGATCTCAAGACCGGTTTCGCCGACGACTGCCGCTTTCATATGCGTTCTCCCTGATTGATACGGGAATATAGCAAGCCCCGCCCTGTGCGTCATCGCCGCCTCTTGCCCGACTCTCCGCTGCAATCCATCATGCCGCTACGGAGGAACGGCCCATGACGGACGCGAAAGCCCGCGGCTACAATGACATGCAGGACCATCTGGCCGCGCTCGATGCCGCGGGCCTGCTGACCACCATAAATGCACCGATCAACAAGGATTCGGAGCTGAGCCCGCTTGTCCGCTGGCAGTTTCGCGGCGGTATCCCGGAGGCGGAGCGCAAGGCGTTCCTGTTCACCAACGTGACGGGCGGAGACGGCCGGGCGTTCGATATACCGGTCGCGGTGGGCGCGCTGGCGGGTAATGCCGAGATTTATTCGATCGGGATGGGGGTGCCGGTAGCAGAAATCGGCAGTTGCTGGTCGAGCGCCATCGCCAACCCCATCGCGCCGGTGATCGTGGAAAACCCTGCCTGCCAGGATGTCGTTTATGAAGGCGCCGACCTGACATCGGGCAGGGGGCTGGACGCGCTGCCGGTGCCGGTCTCGACCCCGGGATACGATTCCGCCCCCTACCTGACCGCGACCGCCTGTGTCACCCGCGATCCTGATACCGGCATCCAGAATCTCGGCACCTATCGCGGCGGGCTGAAGGCGCCCGACCGGATCGGGCTGAAGCTGTTCATGAACCTTGGCCAGGGCGGCACGGCGCATTGGGAAAAATACCGCGCCCGCGGAGAGCCGATGCCGATCGCCATGGTGATCGGCTGCCCGCCGCCGGTGGCCTATGCCGCGCCGCAGAAGCTGGCGAAGGATATCGACGAGCTGGGCGTTGCCGGCGGGATAGCCGGTGCGCCGATCCATGTCGCAAAAGCGCGGACCTCGGACCTGCTGGTCCCGGCCGACGCCGAAATCGTTATCGAAGGTCTGCTCGACCCCGAATATTTCGAGCCCGAAGGGCCTTTCGGCGAGAGCCACGGCCACATCAATCTGGAAGAGTTCAACTTTATTCTCACCGTCACGGCCATTACGCGGCGGCGCAATGCCGTGTTCACGTCGATCATCAGCCAGGTCACGCCGTCGGAATCTTCGGTCATCAAGCGCGTGGCTTATGAGCCGCTTTTCCTGAGCCACCTGACCGGCCATCTGGGTGTGCGCGGCGTCAGGCGCGTCGCAATGCACGAGCCTCTGACCAACCTACGCAAGGTGCTGGTCATACAGTTCGAAAGATCGGTGCCGCGCACCGAAATTTGGCGGGCGCTCTATGGCGCGATGTCGTTCCAGGCGCCGGTCGGCAAGTACCTGATCGCCGTCAACGAGGATATCGATCCTGATAATCTGGATTCGGTCTTCTGGGCGATGAGCTACCGCGCGAACCTTGCCGAAGACTGCGAGCTGATGCGCCACCGGCCGTTAGGGCATGGCCCGAAATCCGGTGCGGCCGAAGACGCGACCCTGCTGATCGATGCGACCCTGAAAGCCGATATGGCGCCGCTCGCCCTGCCGAAGCGGGAATATATGGAACACGCGAAGGAACTGTGGGAGAGGCTCGGTCTGCCACCCCTGAAGCCGGAAGCGCCATGGCACGGCTACGAGCTGGGCGACTGGTCGGCCGAATGGGATACGCTGGCCGACCGCGCCGCGGCGGGGGACTGGATTACCAACGGCAAACGCTCGCACCAGCAGCGGCGCACGGGCGTGGTCCCGAATACGGATATCCGCAATGTGCCGGAGGCGTGAACCGTATCCCGTGAAAAATCCCTTCGCCAATGTGCCGCCGGTCATCGCGGGCCCGGCCTGGATGATCCTGGCCGGGGTCGGCTACACGCTTGCGTCGGTCTGCACGCGCGCGCTGTCATCGGATTATTCGACGGCGCAGCTTGCTTTCATGCGGGCGGTCATCGCCCTCGGGTTCGTCGCGCCGCTGATTTTGCGCAACGGAGTCTCGGTGATGAAAACGACCGTCTTCCCGCTGCATCTGCTGCGGTCGTTTTTCACCTATGGCGGCATGATGTGCTGGTTCTATGCGGTGAGCGTGATCCCGATTTCCGATTATACGGCGTTGCTCTATTTCCAGCCGATTTTCACGATCCTGTTCGCGATCTTCATCCTGCGCGAAACGGCGGGTCCGCGGACATGGGGCGCGGTCGCGGTCGCATTTGCCGGCGCGCTGATCATCCTGCGCCCGGGCTTCCAGGATATCAGTTTCGGCCTGATCGCGGCGCTTGCGACCGCGGTGCTGTTCGCCGGGGTGAATACCTGTATGAAATTCCTGTCGCGGACGGAATCCGCCGCTGTGATGGTGGCCTATGTCAGCATCCTGATGCTGGTCCTGTCCGCCATTCCCGCCTGGTTTTACTGGACCCACCCGGTTCTGGCGGATGCACCTGCGATCCTCGGTGTCGGTGTCTTCGCATTACTCGGCCAGTATGCGATCACCCGGTCCATCGCCATCGCGGATGCGCGGGTCGTCCAGCCCTTCGATTTCGCGCGGCTGATCACGGCGGCGCTGTTCGGCTGGCTGGTCTTCGGGGAGACATCCGACATCTATACCTGGGCAGGCGCGCTGGTTATCTTCAGCGCCAGCTATTACGTGATCGTATTCGAACGCAAAGGCGGGCACTGAAATCATGAGCACCTATAAAATCGCGGTCATCCCCGGCGACGGGATCGGCAAGGAAGTGATGCCCGAGGGACTGCGGGCGCTGGAAGCGGCGGGTGCGAAGTTCGGCATCGACTACGCATTCACCGAATTCGGCTGGAACTGCGACGATTACGCCAAAACCGGCCGCATCATGCCGGAAGACGGCATTGAGCAGCTGCGCCCGTTCGATGCGGTTTTCCTCGGCGCGGTCGGCATGCCGGGCGTGCCTGACCATGTCTCGCTGTGGGGGATGCTGATCCCGATCCGCCGTGAATTCTTCCAGTACGTGAATCTGCGCCCGGCCCGGCTTTTGCCCGGTGTGGCCTCGCCGCTGGCGGGGCGCGGACCGGAAGATATCGACATGATGATCGTGCGCGAAAATGTCGAAGGGGAATATTCGCAGATCGGCGGGCGCATGTATGAAGGCACCGATGCCGAAATGGCCGTCCAGCAGGCGGTCTTTACGCGCGCGGGCTGCGACCGCGTGATGCGCTATGCGTTCGAACTGGCGATGACCCGACCGGCTAAAAAAGTGACGTCTGCGACCAAGTCCAACGGCATCATCCATTCCATGCCCTACTGGGACGAACGCTTCGCCGCTATGGCCGCGAACTATCCCGATATCGAGACCGACCAGTTCCATATCGACATTCTGACCGCGCGTTTCGTGACCAGCCCGGACTGGTTCGACGTCGTCGTCGGTTCCAACCTGTTCGGCGATATCCTGTCCGATCTGGGCCCGGCCATTGCCGGTTCCATCGGCATCGCGGCATCGGCCAATATCAACCCGGAGCGCGACCATCCGTCCATGTTCGAACCGGTACACGGGTCGGCGCCCGATATCTTCGGGCAGGGCATCGCCAACCCCGTCGCCCAGATCTGGTCGGCGGCGCTGATGCTGGACCATTTCGGCGAGCGTGAAGCGGGCGCGGCGATTGTTGCGGCTATCGAGAACGTGCTTGGCGATGGCGGGCCGTGCACCCGCGATCTCGGCGGGCAGGCGACGACTGCGGAAGCAGGCAAGGCCATCGCCGCGGCCATATGATCACCCAGTACACCTGGCCAACGCCCAACGGGCACAAGGTGTCGATCCTGATCGCCGAGCTGGGCCTCGAGAACGAGGTCGTGGCGGTGGATATCAATCGCGGCGACCAGTTCGACCCGGACTTCCTGAAGCTCAGCCCGAATAACCGTATTCCCGCCATTGTCGATCACCATCCCGCCGATGGCGGCGAGCCCGTCGCCGTGTTCGAGACCGGCGCGATCATGATCTACCTCGCGGAGAAGGAAGGCAGGTTCCTGCCGGATCCGGAAGACATCCGCGCACGTAAGTCTGTTATGGAATGGTTGATGTGGCAGATGGGCGGGTTCGGCCCGATGGCGGGGCAGGCGCATCATTTCCGCCAGGCGATGGGCGGGGAAGACGTGCCTTACGGCATCGAACGCTATTCGAAGGAGGTACGCCGCCTCTATCGCGTGATGGACCGGCGGCTTGCCGACAATGCCTGGCTCGGGGGTGCGGACTATTCCATCGCCGACATGGCCTGCTGGCCCTGGGCGCGGCCGTCCCGGCGCCAGGGCGTCGACAAGACCGATTTCCCCCACGTGAAGCGCTGGTTCGACGAAATGTCCGCCCGTCCCGGCGTGCAGGCCGGGATGGAGTTGCTTGCCGAACACCGCGGGTCCAAGGCCATGAGCGACGAGACGCGCGATCTGCTGTTCGGCAAGGGCCAGTTCGAGCGGGACTGATGGTCGATAACTGGATCGATTGTCCCCATTGCGGACGCAACGTCAGTTCCTTTCCGGATGAATGCCGGTCCTGCGGAAAGGATCTCCGCTTTCTGCCGGACGGCAGTCCCAACCCCGGCCAGGAAAACAGGTTTCTGAAGGCCATGCAGGTCGGGCGCCGGTTCGACAAAGTCGTTTTTGTCGTGGTTCTGGTGGTTGCCGCCGGCCTGATCATTCGGTCCTGGTTCTGAGCGTCTTCGCGACATGATCTCCATAGGCGACGGCCGAAATCCGGGGTAGACTTTTCACAACGGAAATCCGGCAAGCGGAGAACAACCAGATGTCGAACGCGAAGGGTCCGTCGGAGCTGGCGGAAGAGCACGAGTTTCAGCAGATGCGCGAACTCGGCGCACTGATGATCTATCGTTCGCATATCAACAAGCTCGCGGATGGGGAATGGACCGATGATACCGGGTTCAGTCTCGGCCCACTGAAACCCTCGCTGATGGGCGAAGACCCGCGCCTGCCGGCGATGCCGGAAAAGCCGACGCTGATCGATTTTTTCAACCTCCGTTTCGGTCCGTCCAAGCAGCATCTGCTGCAGAGCGCCGCGCTTGCGCAGAAAAACGGGCTGTCCGAGAAAATGGTCCTCGCCTGCCTGCTGCACGATGTCTCGGTGATCGCCCTGTTCCGGCCCGATCACGGCTACTGGGGCGCGCAGATGCTGGAACCCTATGTCGATGAAGAAGTGACCTGGGCGATCCGCATGCACCAGGCGCTGCGCTTCTTCCCGGACGAATCCGTCGGCTACGAATATCCCGAAGCCTATGCCAAGCGGTTCGGCGCGGACTACCAGGTGGAAGACTATATCCGGCGCGACTACGAGGAAGCCCGTAACCATAAATGGTACATGTCTGCGCGGATGATCTGCCTGAACGATCTCTACGCGTTCGACCCGGACACCGTGGTCACGATCGACGATTTCGAGGACGTTATCGGCCGTCATTTCAAACAGCCCACCGAGGGCCTGGGCAATGACAATTCACCGGCCGCCCATATGTGGCGCACCCTCCGGCGGCCGGCGAACGCGCTGTAAGCGCCCGGCCGGGGACTAGTGACCGCCCGGCGAGCCCCCGCGGCGGGATTCCTCGCGCACGCTGTACCAGTTGCCGGCGAAGATGATCATGGCGCCGACGGCGGTCCATGGATCGAGCGCCTCGGCATAGAGCAGATAGCCGATGACCGCCATGACCGGCAGGCGCAGGAAATCGAGCGGAAAGATGATTGTGATGTCGGCGAGCGCCAGCGCCCTGGCCATGGTGTAATGCGCCCATAATCCGGACAGGCCCCAGATCAGGATCCACGGCACGTCGGCGAGGCCCGGGGTGACCCAGTCGAAGATGAATACGGCCGGAATCAGGCCGGCAGGCAGCTGCAGCAGGTTCATCCAGAAAATAATGCCCTGCGCGCTTTCCGTGCGGGTCAGGAATTTGACCAGAATGCCGGAGCACGCATAGAGGAAAGACCCGAATATCATCACCGCGCCGGCAATGTTGAAGGCCGATCCTTCGGGGCGCAGGATGACCAGCACGCCTGCGAAGCCGAGGATCGTCGCGATCCATTTGTGCCGCCACATGCGTTCGCCAAGGAAGAAAACCGCGAGCAGGGCGGTAAACAGCGGGACGGAGAATTCAATGGCCGTCAGGTCCGACAGTGTCAGGTGAACGATGCCGTATATCCAGCATATCTGCGCGCCGAACTGGATCGTCGCGCGGCCGAGATGCCAGCGAATATTCGTCAGGCGGATATCGATGAAATGATTGCGCGCGATAAACGGCAGGACCACCAGCACGCCGATCAGGCTGCGGAAAAACAATATCTCGAAGGTCGACATTTCCGCATGCAGACTGCGTGCGGCAATCGCCATGCCCGCGAAACCGGCCATGGTGCCGCCGAACCAGAGAATGGCCTGGAACAAAGCGGACAGGGGCATCAGGACGACCCCGGTGCTGAGTTGACGGGACGGGTTTCCCGCCAGACGGAATAGTAGTTACCGCCGAAAATAAGCAATGCGCCGATCACGACCCATATGCTGACACCCTCGGTATAGAACAGCCAGCCCATCAGGGCTGCCAGCGGCAGGCGGACGAAATCGACCGGCATACAGACGGTCGCATCGGCAAGCTGGAACGCGCGCGCAATGGAGAAATGCGCCGTCAAACCGGTCAGGCCGATCGCCAGGAGCCAGGGCGCATCCGACCAGTCCGGCCATATCCAGTCGAACCAGAAGATCGCCGGCAGCAGGCTGAGCGGCAACTGGATCAACTGCATCCAGAACACGATCACCCAGGGAGCGTCGTCCGACAGCAGCGATTTCATCATCACGTTCGAAGCACCGTAGAAAACCGCCCCGACCAGAACGATCAGCGCGCCCTCGGTGACAATCTCCAGCCCCGGGCGCAACATCACCAGAACGCCCGCGAAGCCCATCGCCAGGGCGAGCATGCGGTGCGTTTTGGCCTTTTCGCCGAGAAACAGGATCGCGATCAGGGCGGTCCACATCGGCATCGTGAAATCGAGCGCCGTCACATGGGCCAGTGGCAGCAGGGTCACCCCGATAACCCAGCACCACTGTCCGCCGAAATGCACGAAGTTGCGGCCGATCTGCATTGCGGGGCGCCGGGTGCGGATATTGCGAAAGCCCATATGCCAGGCGACGACGCACATGACCGGAATCCCGACGATGGACCGGAAAGACAGTATCTGGAAGCTGGACATCGTGTCGCTCACTTCGCGAACCGCCACGATCATCAGCGTGAACGAGACCGCGCTTCCCAACACCCAGACAGCCGCCAGCAGCGCGTTCTGCGGCCGGGGTTCGGGTCTGCCTGATGTCTTTGCCATTGTCGTCGGGCTTTCAGATCGGGGGGGAGCGCGATACGGCTGCCTATAGGGGATCGCCGTGAATTCGAGCGGCGGGAGAACGAAATTTGCGGCAACTTAACGTTTCCCCGTCCGTCGGCAAGGGGATTCCCGGAACGGGTGCGCGGATTTCCGGGAGCGGGGTTGGTCGGCTCGTCCCGGCAAAGTAGAGTGCGGCCGGAGTAAGGAGAATTCGATGAATATGGACCTGCGAAGTTTTCTCGGCGAGGCGCGGCAGCTTGGACCTGACTTTTTCGTCAGCGTCTCGAAGCCGGTCGATCCGGTGCTGGAAACCTGCGTTATCCAGCAGAAGCTGGCGGCGGAGGGGCGCTATCCGGCCATCCGCATGGAGAACATCAAGGGGGCCGACCTGCCGCTTGCGACCAGTGTCCTCGGCAGCTATTCGCTGCTTGGCCTCGCGCTGGGCGTCGATCCCGGACAGCCCAAAAGCGCTATCCTGCAGCGCTTTCGCGACCGGGCGGCAAAGCCCCTGAAACCGCAATCGGTGCCGCGCGACGGCGCGCCGGTGAAACAGGTGGTCCTGACCGGCGAGGATATCGATCTTTCGAAACTGCCGATCGTTCATCATGCGGAGCAGGACTCCGGCAAGTACATCACGGTCGGCGTGTTGATCCTGCGCGACCCCGATAGCGGCGTGCTCAATGCCGGCATGTACCGTCACGAGGTTCAGGGCAGGGACAAGCTCGGCTGCATGTTCAATCCGGCACATCATGCGGGCTATATCTATCGCCGCTGCCAGGAACTGAACAAGCGGATGGAAGCGGTGCTGTTCATCGGCCATCATCCCGCGGCGCTAATCGGCGCGCTCGGCGAAGGATCGATCGATTCCTGCGAACTGGACCTCATGGGCGGCCTGATGGGCGAGCCGCTTGCGATCACGGATGCCGAAACCGTCGACCTGCCGGTGCCCGCTTTTGCCGAAATCGCGATCGAAGGCTATCTCGACCCCGCCAACGAAACCGCGGACGGCCCGTTCGCCGAATTCACCGGGTATTACGGGCCCGCCAAGGATCCCATCGGCCTGATGCATATCACCGCCATCACGATGCGGTCGGACGCGATCTATCACGATCTCGATCCGGCCCATCAGGAACACAATCTCGCCAACGCGCTGTCGCTCGAAAGCGCGGTTTATGACAGCGTGCACCGGCTGGTGCCGTCGGTCACGGCGGTCTACGTGCCGGTTTCGGGCGCCTGCAGGTTCACCACGTATGTCGCGATCAAAAAAAGCGTGCCGGGACAGGGGAAATCCGCCGGGCTTGCGGCGATTACGGCCAACCCCAACCTGAAGATCGCGGTGGTCGTGGATGACGATATCGATATCTACGACGAACAAAGGGTGCTCTGGGCCATCGCCACCACCTTCGAGGCGGATCAGGACCTGGTGGTCATTCCCGGCGCCATGGGCTCGCACCTCAACCCGTCATCCTACGGCGAGATACGCAACCAGCACGGTCCCATGAACACGAAAATGGTGATCGACGCGACCCGCCCGGCGACGCTGCCGTTCGAAGAGCGTATCCACCCGCCCAAGGACGTGTGGGACCGGATCAATCTGGCCGACTATCTCGATTGAAACCGGCCGCGCGCGGGCGCAATTCTATCGCGGTGCGGCGCGCGCCGAGCGGCGTACGATGTAGATTGTCGAGGCGAAGATCACGGTCCCGCCGATCCAGGCCCACAATATCGGTGCTTCACCGAAGAAGATGAAGGCCCCGAGGGTTATCCAGGGCAGCTTGGTGAAATCGACAACAATGATCAGGCTGGCATCGGCTTCGCCCAATGCCTTCGCCAGAAGCCAGTGGGCGAGGGTCGCGCTGGCCCCGAGGCCGATCAGCCACGGTATGTCGGGGAGAACGGGTAGGCTGATACCGCCGAGGGCCCAGGCCGCGCACAGCGCCATCGGCAGGTGCATCACGTTCATATAGAACACGATCGTATCGCTGGTGCAGTTCCGCATCAGCACCTTGGTCGCGATGTTGGCTGCGCCGTATCCCAGCGCCGAAACGAGCGCGGCCATCGCCGCCAGGGTGACGGGCTCGATCCCGGGGCGCAGGATAACCATCACGCCGCCAAAGCCGATGATGGTGGCGATCCATCGCGCGGGGTCCACCTTCTCGCGCAGGAAAATGATGCCGAGCAGGATGGTAAAGAGCGGCACCGTGAATTGCAGTGCCATGCCGGTCGACAGGTTCATGCGCGAAATCGCGTAGAACCAGCCTGCAACGCCGACAAAGTGCATTGCGTTGCGCAGCAGGTGAAACCGGAACTGCTCCGTCCGGAACAGGGCGCTGCCGCTGCGGGCAAGGATCGGCGCCAGCAGGGCGAGCCCGATCAACGCGCGCCAGAACGCCAGTTCTCCCGTGTTGTAGCGGTCCGAAACATGGCGGACGATCATCACCATCGACATGAAGGCGAAGGTCGACAGCGTTATCCAGATAAAGCCGCGCGTATTCGCCGACAGCCCGAAGAACCATCTCCGGGCGGCGCCCGCGGAAGGAACTGTCGTCATGCGTCCCGGGACTTCCCGGCCGCCCGTTTTTCCCGCTCGATCCGGTTTTCCCGCGCCGTGATGTACCAGGTGCTGAGAAAAATAACGCCGCCGCCGACCCAGACCCAGATGACCGGCACTTCGCCGAACAGGACGAAGGCGAACCCGGCCGATATGGGCAGGCGCAGAAAATCCGTCGGCCCGATGACGCTGGCGTCTGCCATGCGCAGCGCCGTCGTGAACAGGAAGGGCGCGAACGTGCCCATCACGCCGACGAACAGGATCGGCAGGATGTCTTCCGCCGTCGGCCCCACCCAGAACCAGATCGCGGGCGGCAGGCAGAACAGGAAGATGAACGCGTTGGTGTAGAAGGTGATCGCCAGCGGCGTCTCGGTCTTTACCATGAATTTCAGGAAGACCACCGTGCCGCCATAGAGCGCCGCCGAGGCAAGGATCATGATCTCCGGCCAGCCGATCTCGACGATGCCGGGGCGCAGCACGATCAGGGCGCCGGCAAAGCCGACGGCGGTCGCCGCCATGCGGCGCGGGCCGATGCGCTCGCCGAGAAAAATGACGGCGAACAGCAGCAGGAACAGGGGCAGCGTGAAATGGATCGCGACCGCCTTGCCCAGCGGCACCACGCCGATCGCGTAGAACCACAGAACCATGCCGCCGAAATTGATCAGGGCCCGCAACACATGCATCCCCGGCCGTTGTGTCCGCAGCAGGTGCAGGCCTTTCCATGCGTACCACGGCAACAGCATCGCCATGCTGACCGCCATGCGCCAGAAGACAATTTCGAAGGTCGACATCGTATCGGACAGCGTACGCACCGCCGTATGCGCCGCCGAAAAAAGAAACATCGAAAAGACGGCGATCAGCACGCCCTTCAGGACGGTAGGGGAAGCAAGGGATTTGCGCATCGCGGCGCCGGGCGTGTTCATATGGTCAGGTTACCGGGTCTGTGTCTTGTAGGCCGAAGGTGTCAGTCAGCTTAGCGGATCGTTCAGAGATGCGTACCCCCGCCCGACATAGACTGCTCGCCGCTTGGCTGGGTCTGGTTTTGTGCTGCTGACGCCCGGAGGGTTTCGAGGGCGACCACCGCGCGGCGCGCATCATCATACAGCCGGGGAGGAAGCGCAATGGGTGCAGCTGTGATCCGCAGGTTGAACTGCCGGCGCACGACCCAGTCGTTGATAAAGAGCAGATAAGATATGAAATATGAGGTAACGAGCCAATCATGGTTGAGAATGACGACCTGATCGGCACCCTTCAGTAAAGAGATGAGAGCGATCTCTGCAGCGGCAGAAGGGTATAATCATCCGAATTACTATATTGCAGCGATCTGCGGACGCTCATGCCGATTTTGATTATTGCCGCCTGATCTGCTAACATATCCTTTCATCCAGGGGTGGACTTGTCGCGGGAGCGTCTTTTCCATCCTGGCGTGCGACGTATCGGGGGCGGAAACCCTCGCCGCCTT
>JAYOMI010000001.1:45361-49938 GCA_038120765.1 Rhodospirillaceae bacterium | reverse complement strand
GGGCGATACCAAAAATATTACGCGTCGTTTGACCGCCGGCAGCAGTCGGACGGGGAATCGTCAAATAAGAGCGTTAATCGCAGGCCAGTCCGGGTTTCGTGCCCGGAATGGGAAAATCGCCTCTATCGCGATTCCTGTTCAAGAGAACGTGAGAGGGATACTCAATGACGACTGAAGAAAATAGCGGATCGACTGTTTCGGATCAGGATTACGGGGCGGAGCCGCTCGCGGTCCGGGATACCGAACAATATCAAAAAGAATACGTTCAGCGTTTTGTTGAGAAATGGGATGCACTGATCGACTGGGATGCGCGGGCGAGAAGCGAAGGCCAGTTTTTCGTGGAGATTCTCAAAGGGCGGGAGAAAAAGAAAATTCTGGATGTCGCGACGGGTACAGGCTTTCATTCGGTGCAGCTCCTCAAAGCCGGTTTCGACGTCACCAGTGCCGACGGCAACGCCGATATGCTGACCAAGGCATTTGAGAACGCGCGCGACAGAGAACTGATGCTGCAAACCTTCCACGCCGACTGGCGATGGCTGAACAAGGATGTGCTCGGCAAATACGACGCGATCGTCTGTCTCGGTAATTCCTTCACCCATCTACACGACGAGGGCGACCGCCGCCGGGCACTCGCGGAATTTTATGCAGCACTGAAATATGATGGCGTATTGATCATAGATCAGCGGAATTACGACGCCATCCTGGATCACGGCTTCAGCTCGAAACATACCTACTACTACTGCGGCGATCAGGTGACAGCAGAACCCGAGCACATGGACGATTCCCTGGCGCGTTTCCGCTATGCGTTCCCGGACGGCTCCGAGTTCCACCTCAACATGTTTCCGTTGCGGAAGTCGTATATGCGGGGATTGCTGAAAGACAGCGGCTTTCAGCAGATCAAGACCTATGGCGACTTCCAGGAAACCTATCAGGAAAGCGAGCCCGACTTTTTCGTCCATGTTGCGGAGAAGACCTATCATGGCGAGTAAGAGCGAGGCGGTCGAACGGGCAGAGGCATATTACGACAGCACCGAGGCGGATGCGTTCTACCAGACAATCTGGGGCGGCCAGGATATCCACATCGGCCTGTACAAGGATGCACATGAACCGATTGCCGATGCCAGCCGGCGCACTGTAGAGACCATGGCAAACCGTCTCGCTTCGGCGGACGAAACGACCCGCATTCTCGATCTCGGCGCCGGCTATGGCGGATCGGCCCGGTATCTCGCCGATCGTTTCGGCTGTGAGGTGACCTGCCTCAATCTCAGCGAAACCCAGAACGCCCTGAACCGCGAACTGACCGAGGCGGCAGGGCTGGCGGACCGGGTCCGCGTGGTATACGGCGATTTCGAGAATATTCCCGAACCCGATGCAAGTTTCGATGTCGTCTGGTCGCAGGATGCAATCCTACACAGCGGCGACCGGACCCGCGTCATCGATGAGGTCCGCCGGGTTCTTTTTCCCGGCGGCCAATTCATCTTTACCGATCCGATGCAGTCGGACGATTGCCCCGACGGTGTGCTCCAGCCCATCCTCGACAGGATTCAGCTTTCGACGCTGGGCTCTTTCGGTTTTTACCGCGCAGAGCTTTGCGCCCGGGGGTTCGAGGAAAACGAGAGCGAGCCGCTGACCGATCAGTTGCGGATGCATTACTGGCGTGTGGGGAAAGCCCTGGAAGACCGCTATGAAGAGGCGGTGAAGCTGTCGGGCAAGACCTATGTCGACAACATGATCAAAGGGCTCCGTCATTGGGTCTATGGTGCAGATAACGGATATCTTGCCTGGGGTATCCTGGATTACCGGCTGACCATCTAAAGCGAAGAGTCGGGGGCCGGTAACTCGATCAACACCCGATACCAACGACCGATCGCAATCGTGGAGGCTAATCGTCTCTGTTGTTCCAAGAAAAAACTGTTCTGAAGAAACGACGCGGGGAAAAATGCCAATCAAACCACCGTTGATCCATCTGCCAATCCGGGTATCCGAAGCTGGCTTCTACCGGGGCTTTAGCAAGGACGTTTCGATAACCGCAAAATTACTTGTCGGCGGATTGATCTTATGGGCGATCGCTTTTCCTGATCGGGCGGCTTCTGTCCTCGGACAGCTGAACACCATCATCCTGGCGGGCTTTAACTATTGGTATGTCTATGTGATGGCGTTTTTTGTCATCCTGTGTCTTGCCTTGGCGCTGTGGCCCGTCGCCGGCAGACTTCGCCTTGGACATGATGACGATCGGCCGGAGTTTTCCAATTTTTCCTGGTTCTCGATGATGTTCGGGGCGGGGATCGGCATCGGCATGCTGACATTCGCAACCGCGGAGCCGATGTACCACTTTGCGAAGAACCCGGGCACGATTATGGGCCTTACCGAGGGGAGCACCGCAGGAAATGTGCGGGAAGCCTACGTGTGGTCATTTACCCATTGGGGTCTTGCGGCGTGGGCCGCCTATGCCATTGTCGGCCTGTCGCTCGCGTATTTCTCTTATCGGCGGGGGCTTCCGTTAACGATCCGCTGCTCGCTCGCACCTCTTTTCGGCAAAGCTCTTTCCGGTCCGCTCGGGCATGCGATCGATGTCGTCGCCGTGGTCGCAACAGTCCTTGGCGTGTCGCAGACATTGGGCTTCGGGGTGGAGCAGTTTATTTCCGGTCTGTCGAGGATCGGCGTCGGTGACTGGCTTTACTCGACAGGTGCCGATGGCACAGTATCCTCGTCAACGCTCGGCATCATCGTGGCGCTCTTCGTCATCATGGGGGCGTCGACGTTGTCGGCGCTTTCCGGGGTCGGGAAGGGTATCAAGTGGTTGTCGAATATTAATATGGGACTGAGCTTTTTCGTGCTGGTCTTTTTCCTCGTATTCGGCTCCACGGCCTTCGGTTTGACAGCCTTGTTTGTCGGAATCTGGGATTATCTGATTTCGATACCCGGGAATTTCCTCACTGTCTGGGCAAAGGACGGCACCGAAACCGGCGATGCGCTCGCCGGGTGGCAAGGCGGGTGGACGATTTTCTACTGGGCATGGTGGATTGCCTTTGCCCCGTTCGTCGGTGTTTTTCTTGCCCGCATATCCAAGGGGCGGACGATTCGCGAGTACGTTCTCGGCGCTCTGATAATTCCGGCTGTCATGTGCTTTGTCTGGTTTGCGCTGGTCGGCGGTACTGCAATCGACCTCGAACTTTCCGGCATCGCCGCGGGCGCCATCGTCGATGCCGGTCAGTCGGATCAGTTGTTCGCGATGCTTGCGGTCATCCTGAACGAGAACCTGGCTTACGTGATGTCAGTTATCGTCGTCATCCTTTTGCTGACCTACCTCGTCACGTCTGCGGATAGTGCCGTGCTGATCATCAACACGATCAACTCCGCGGGTGACGAAGGACCGAAAGCCCGCCCGCACATTCTGTTCTGGGGTGTCGCGCTTGCCCTGGTCGTCGGCGGCCTGATCGTGGCCGGTGGGTTGGGTGCAATCAAGACCGCAATGGTGATCGGCGCGTTGCCATTCAGCCTCGTCATGGTGCTGATGGGTGTGTCGTTGATGAAGGCGATATACCGCGATGTCCAGCGGGACAAACACGGATTGCAGACGATCCATGTGGACGCGTCGTCAACACCGGCAGAGTAGATAACCCGTATCAGGTTTTGCCCGGACCTGTTTCCAGGTCCCGCTGCAACCGGGCCGCGTCTTCGCTGGAAGACACCAGCCGCTCTATCATTCCGCTCAATTGAAGGAATTCGGCGCGGCTGAGGGATCCAAACTCCGCGTCGTTCACCGGCCGCTGAAACGGCGCCAGTTCCTCGAGAAGGGCGATGGCCTTCGGCGTGACGGTCAGGTTGGTCTTTCGCCGGTCCGTCGTGTCCCGGGTTTTGCGGACAAGGCCCCGCGACTGCAGCTTGCGGGTGGTGTTTGTGATGAACCCGGTCGTCACATGCAGGTGTTCGGCAACGGTTTTGACGTTGACCGGCACATTCTGGCCGAGATGGGCGATGGATATCAGGATCGTATATTCGGTACCGGCAAGGCCGATCCGCCGCGCGTGTCCGTCGCGGATCGTTTCGTGGCGGGCATTGAAGGCGAAGAACGCGTGAACCATCCGCCGGAAAACGCCGTCTCCGCCGTCGACCAGCAGCTCGTCGCGGGATATCGTGAGCGGCACAACGGGGCGGAATTCTGCCGGTTTCCCGTCATTCTGCACGCTGCCGGGGGGGCGGGCGATGTCGATATCCTGATCGGTCAAAAAGACTCTCCTGCGGCACGCCAAAACGGTTGACGCGTATCGATGAATCAAAATACTATACTTAGTATACTAATTTGCACGCTGGATAACAGGAGAAATCGTGATGGCCAAGACAGGTGCCGAACATCTTAAATCCCTTCAGGACGGACGATGCGTATATCTGAACGGCAAGCTGGTCGACGATGTGACAACGCATCCGGCCTATCGCAACGCGGTTGCCGCAGCGGCCTCGCTATACGATTTCCAGGCGCACCCCGACAATATCGACTGGAAGACGATCGAATCCCCGACCACGGGCGGGCGCGTCACCCGGAGCTGGCAGCTGACCAACAGCTACGAGGAACTGGT
>JAYOMI010000001.1:18672-45351 GCA_038120765.1 Rhodospirillaceae bacterium | reverse complement strand
GAACTGGTTGCCCGCCGCCGCGCCATTGAAGGCTGGTCGCGTTTGTCCGGCGGCTGGCTCGGCCGCTCGCCCGACCATATCGCGTCGTCTATGGTCGGCCAGGTCATGGGCCTGCCCGTGTTCGAAAAACATTCGAAGGAACGCGCCGGCGCGCTGATAGACTATTTCCAGTATGCCCGCGACAACGACATCTACATGACTTACGTGATCATCAACCCGCAGGCCGACCGTAACAAGTCGGTCGGGGAGCTCGATGACGGGTTCGTGGCGACAGGCGTGGTCGACGAGGATGCGGAAGGCATCACGGTGCGCGGTGCCAAGATGCTCGGTACCGGGTCGATCATGGCAAACGAGGTCCTGTTCGCCAATATCCAGCCGTTGAAACCGGGCGAGGAAAAATACGCGATTTCCTTCGCGATCCCGATGAACACCAAGGGCCTGAAGGTCATGTCGCGGAAGTCATACGAGGAATCGGCGACGAGTTCGTTCGATTATCCCCTGTCGGCGCGCTATGACGAGAACGATGCGCTGGTCTATTGCGACGATGTGAAAGTGCCGTGGGAACGGGTCTTCATCTACAAGGACACGGACACCGCCCGGGCCCAGTTCCAGGATACCTATGCCCATTACATGCAGAACTATCAGGCCATGACGCGCCTGATGGTGAAAATGCAGTTCCAGATCGGCGTGGCGCGCCGCATGTGCGAAACCATCGGCACGGTCGGCATTCCGTCCGTCGCCGAAAAGCTCGGCCACATGGCAGCCCAGGCGGCGATGGTCGAAGGCCTCGTCTACGGCATGGAATCCGGCGGCGGTATGTTCAACGGCTACTACGTGCCCGACCGTAATCTGATGTACACAGCACAGGTTCTCACCCAGCAGCTCTATCCGGAATTCATCACGTCGATGCGCGAACTCGCAGGCGGCGGGCTGATCATGCTGCCGTCCTCGGCCGAGGATTTTACCGACCCCGATCTCAACCGGTATATCAACGCGACCCAGAAATCCGCCATCGGTACGGCGGAAGAAAAGGTCAAGTTCATGAAACTGGCCTGGGACTGCATCGGTTCCGAGTTCGCGAGCCGCCACACCCAGTACGAGATGTTCTATGCGGGCGCGCAGTTCGTGACGCGGAACCATGCGCTCCGCACCTATGACTGGCAGCGCTCTGCCGATCTCGTGGATTCCATCCTCGACAAGTACAGCCTGTCGGAAACGATCGGCGGTGACAAGATCGCAGCTGAGTAAATCTGATACGGAGATATCCGGGAGGGGCACAAGATGGCGGATGCGGGCACACTGACAGCGGCGCGGCCGAGCAGCGATATTGACCCGTTCTCGCGTGAAAACATCCGTGCGCCCTATGGGTGGCATAAATCCCTGTTCGACGCCGGTCCCCTGGTCTGGATGACGAAGTATGGCGTTTGGGGGACTGCGCGCTACGACATTGCCAAACAGGTGCTCGACGATTGGGAAACCTATGGCTCCGGTGACGGGGTCGGGCTTGCCAATTTTCACACCGAAAAGCCGTGGCGCCCGCCGAGCAAACTGCTCGAAGCGGATCCGCCGGATCATACACCGCGCCGCGGCGTGGCCGACGGGGTGATGGCCCATTCGCGGTTGCGCGAATTCCGGCCGGTCTTCGCCGAACAGGCGAAACTGCTGGTCGATGGTCTGCTTGCAAAGGGCGAGATCGACGGCATGGACGATGTCGCGAAGCCCTATATCCTCAAAGTGTTTCCCGATGCGGTCGGGCTCGGCCCAGAGGGCCGAGAACAGCTGCTCGATTACGGCAACATGGTGTTCAACGGTTTTGGGCCGCTTAACGATACCTTCAGGGACTCCACTGCCGCCGCCGATGCCGTCGTCGATTACATCATGAGCTGCTGCGACCGCGACCGGCTCGATCCGAACGGTCTGGGAGAACAGGCCTACAAGGCCGCCGACGAAGGCATTGTCACGAACGAAGAAGCCCTGTTCATCGTGCGCTCCATGCTGTCGGCGGGGCTCGATACTACCGTTTATGCGATCGGCAATGTGCTGAACTGTTTCGCCGAACACCCGGGCGAATGGGCAAAGCTGCGGGCAGAGCCTTCAAAGGCGCGCAACGCGGTCGAGGAAGTCCTGCGCTACGATTCGCCGTTCCAGGCGTTCTTCCGCACGACGACCCGCGATGTCGAACTGGCCGGCCAGCATATCCCGGCAAAGACCAAGATCATGATGTCGCTCGGCGCGGCCAACCGCGACCCGGCTGCCTGGGAAAACCCGGGCGTGTTCGATATCGACCGCAATGCGGCGGCCCATCTCGGTTTCGGTTTCGGTATTCATCACTGCATGGGCCAGGCGATGGCCCGGTTGGAAATGCAGTCGCTGGTGACCGAAATGGCAAAGCGCATCGAGCGGATCGAGCCCGCCGGGCCCGCGGTGCGGGCGATCAATAACACCCTGCACGGCTTCGAAACCCTGCCGCTCCGCGTGCATGCGGCCTAGCTTCGGCGCCCAATCTGGGCTTTTTGTAGCAGTCAGCGCGTCGTCGGCGTGTCCTTGTGACCGATCGGGGGCTATCAGGGACAGGTCTTCGGCTGATCCCAGCATCGGGCGACGGCCTGCTCCAATTCGGCAAGTTTCTCCGGCGTAAGTTCTTTGGCGGCGAGCTCGCGGCTTCTTGCCTGACGAGAGCGCTGTTCGAGCATTGGTGTCTTCTTGTCGGTCATCACGGCAACGGCGTTCCAGAGATACGCTTTTTCGAAACTTCGGGGGATGCCCCGTTTGCCACGAAAATACAGTTCGCCCAGGTTACCCTGCGCCACCGGATTACCATTCTTGGCGCTTTGCTCGAACCAGGAGAAGGCAATCTGGTGATTCGCCGGGACTCCCTGTCCCTTTACATACATGGTGCCGATGGAATTTTGTGCCATGCTGTCGCCCTTGACCGCTGCCTTGATGAACCACTCCATCGCTTTTTTATAATCGCGGTCGACGCCAAGGCGGTACAAATACGCCTGTCCCATCGCCGTCAGCGCTTTCGGGTGTTGCTGTAACGCGGCCTTTTCGAACCACTTCGCGGCTGTTTCGTGATTTTTGTCGACACCTTCTCCGGCGCGATACAATTCGCCCAATAGATACTGAGATTCCCGGTGCCCCTGCGTGCCGGCTTTTTCGAGCCATTCCGCCGCCTTGCGCAGATTGAGGCCGAGCGCCCTGTCGGACATATTAATGCGGGCGAGCCAGAATTGGGCCCCGGCATGCCCCTGTGAAGCGGCTTTGGTCAGATAGGCATTCGCTTTTTCGATATCCCGTTGCGGCGGCTGGCCGCGCAGGTGATGGCGGCCGAGGGCGTATAGCGTATACACGTATCCCTGGTCGGCCGCCAGCTGATGTAAGGTGACTGCTTTCTGTGTATTCTTTGCAATGCCCAGACCGCGGCCATAGAGCATGCCCAGCCGATACCGGGATGCGGCATCGGCCTTCTCAGCTCCCGCTTGGAACCATTTTGCCGCTTCCGCATAGTTTTTGGCTTTGTATGCGCTCATACCGTTGTCGTAGTCGCTGGCTGAAAACGCCGTGGAAAACGGTAAAACCACGATTAATGCTATCGCAAATACTGTCTGTTTCATCCGCCCATGATGTCAGCCAGAGTAACAATTTAAAAGAGACTCTTCCAAACAAAATCAACTTTCGAGGGTATGCTTCCGTTGTGCCAATGGCGTGCCGGGGGTCGCTGATATGGCTCAGCTGCGCCGCGCGCTCAGGCGCTCTACGCCCGCCGCAGCGTGATCACCGCGACCTCGCCCCGGCTGAAAAACCGGAGCGGCATGACCGACACGCCGACGCCCACCGTTGTGTATCCGGTCATCCCGCCATGTTGCCACAGCCCGCTGGCGTAGCGCCGTGGCTTGCGGATATTCGTCATCACCGGAATGCCGCCGCGCAGGCATATCTGCCCGCCATGGGTATGACCGCAGAGATAAAGCGAGACGTTGGCCGCGGCGGCTTCGTCCAGCAGTTCGGGTGAATGCTGCAGCAGGATCCGGAACCCGCCCGGCCTGGCGGCAAGGGCGGCGGCCGCTTCTTCTGGCGGCTGGTAGGCGTGTACGTCGTCGAGCCCGACAAGCTGCACTTCGTCGCCGCCGCGCCGCAGGATGACGTGCTCGTTCACCAGCATCCGGATGCCGGCATTTTCCAGCGGTTCGATCATGGTGCCGAGATCGTGGTTCCCCATGATGCCGAAAATGCCGTCGCGCGCCCGCACGTGTTCGATAATCCGGGCCATCGGCGCGGCGGCATCCTCGTGGCGTCCGGACCGCCGGTAGCGGTAGTCGCCGGTCAACGCGCACAGATCGACCTCCACCCCGTCCGGCACCCGCCGGACCGAGGATTCGAGGTCCACCGGGCCGTCGGCATGGAGGTCGCTCATATGAAGGATCGTGTATCCGTCGAACGCGGGCGGCAGGTCTTTGAGCGGCACGTCGAACCGGTTCAACCTTGTATCCGCTGCGTTGCGCCGGCCGCGCGCGTGGAGGCCGGTGACGCGAAGGGCGACTTCAAGGCCCCGGAAGGCGGTGCGGAAGACGGGTCGGACAAGCTGGTGTTCGAACCTGGACTGTTTCACGCGCCGCTGGCGTTTCGGAATTCCGGGTCGAGACTCCGGCGCCGGTCGGGATGCCTCCATTTGCGGCCGTGCTACCGGTACAACGGTATCGTATCGATACGACGGTCTATTTCCGCGACCATACCCAGATACTGTTCGCTGTCCCGTTCGCCGTATTGCGCCTCGAACTGGGCGGCGGTCAGGCCTTCCGGCAGATCGCTGATTTTGGGCAGGAACTGCTGTTCGCCGATGGGGCGCGACAGGTAGTCCTGTATCCGTCTAGCGCCCACCGCCGAGCCCGTCGCGATTTCTGCGAAACGGACGCCGGCACGGTCGGCGGCGAGGTCGGTAAAGCTGAACCCGCTTGCCTTGTACGTGGCATCGTCAACTTCCTTGGCCTCGCCGATGAAGTCGGCGATACCGCGACCGCCGGCAAGCGTAAGCCCTGCCGAGAGCGTGAAATGCTGGACCCAGTCATGGCGGCCCTGCAGGCGGACATGGGATATTTTTCCCGGACCTGCGGTGAATTCACCGTCCCGGACCTTGCCGATGAAACGCTCGAGCCGGATATCGCCCAGGAACATGGACATTGCGAAGATCGCGGCCTTGTTCTCCTCGACGGGATTGCCACCGGCGGACCGTTTCTTCGCCAGTTCGAATAGGGGCTGCAGGTACTGCACCATGGACACCCGGTCGCCGATCGGCATTTCCCGGTGGATCTCGTGCATTTTCTGCCAATAGACCCGGGTTATCTCGGGATCGCCCGCCGCGACGGTGTCCTTCGCCGCGGATTTCAGGTCGTCCAGCAGGCCGTCCTTCGGCTGGTAGACGATGCGGACCAGCGGCCCGTTGACCTGCACGCTGCGGATCGTTTCAAGAAACGCCACACCGCGCCCCGGGCCGGCAAGGTGGTCGATGACCAGAATAAAGACCGGGCGCACGATGGCCGTCGGCACCTCTATTTCGCCGATGCTCAACCGCCCGATCTGCAGGCCGTTCGTCGAGGATTCTATCAGCATCCGGATATTGACGTATTTTCCGAAAGGGTTGGACGGTATCGGCGGCGCCGCCGTGACGGCGCCGAGCAGGCCGAAGCGGCTGGGCACGATCCGGGCCTTGAGGAAAGGGGCCGCTGCAAGCGCTGCGGCGAGGGCGGTATTGATCTGGCTCTGATTGGCGTTGATGACGGTAATCTTGCCGTCGGGAATGTTCCGCGGATCGTATTGCGCGAGGAATGCCTTAGCCGAATTGATGTCCTTGACGTCGACCTGCGGCGCCCTGGTGACCAGAGGTTCGTCTTCGAGACCATACCAGGCGACGACCGGGGATGCGAATATCCCGATGATGATCAGCCAGAGAAAAATACGGATAACGATCATGACAAACGCATTTTACCAGTAGTGCCGTATACCGGGACGTTAATACCGTCCCGGTCGCAAATGTGCAAAGAAGGTTCGTTTGACAGACCCTAACGCTTCTCGGCCTCGAGAGGCACGCAGGCCTGATCCGGCAGAACGGCCCTGACGAGGACGCACAGCTCGTTCGCGGCCTCCGCGCTGTCCAGAGGTCCGGCCTGAACCCGATGGAAAACGCCGCGCTCGCCCATATCCGCGACATCGATGATGCGCGGCGTCCGGCCGATGGCCGCGCCTGCGCGTGCGTTCAGGGACGCAAGCGCGCGTTCGGCCTTGGCGGCGCTGCGATAGGCCGCGAACTGGACCCGCCACTCCGGACCTTTGACCGAGGCCGCCCCGGGGCGTTGGTTGGACTCCGACGCGATGCCGGTTGCGGGAGGCGTTGCGGAAGGCGACGCAGCTGCGGCCTGCGCCGGCGCTTCGGGAACGGGTGACAGACCGAACGGATTTTTCCAGCCATCGACCGGCGGCGGCGACGGTTTGGATGGCGGTGCGGGCAAGGGCGTCGGCGGCGCGGGGACCGGTGCCGCCTCCGCGATTGTGTCGCCTTTCGGGGCGGCAGACGGATCCGGCGCCGTCTGTTCTTTGACGGGTTCCGACGCCGTGGCGGTTTCAGGGACGGTGTTCCCGGGTGGTTCGGGAAGGGGAGACGCCGCGCGCGCTTTCGGGCTCTGTGTTTCCGGAGACGGCTTGATCGGACGCGGTTGCGGGGTTGGGGCCTGTGAGGCAAGGGTCTGCGGCGCTGCGGCAGGGCTCCGCGAACTCGCAAGGCGGGCACGGGCGGCGGCGGCCTGCCTGCTGCCATTTGCCTCTGCCTGGCGATACCAGTGGAGGGCAGCGTCCGGGTTTCTGGCGAAGATCACGCCGGCCTCGTACATCCGGCCCAGGCGGTACTGCGCCGGGGCGAATTTGCGGGCGGCGGCGAGCGATATCCATTTCACGACCTCGATCTCGTCGCGCCGGACACCCTCGCTGTTGAAATACATCACGCCGAGATTGAACTCCGATTCGGCGAACCCCTTGGCGGCGGCGCGTCCGAACCATTTCAGCGCCTCCGCGTAATCCTGCTTTACGCCCATCCCCTGATAATAGAGCACGCCCAGCCCGTGTTCGGCGGCGACAAGCCCCTGGTCCGCGGCCTTGCGATGCAGGTCCAGGGCTTTGGCGACATCGCGTTCGACACCGCGTCCGCTTAGGTAAAGAACCGCGAGACTGAACTGGGCGTTGGGGTCGCCGGCCTCGGCAAGTGCCGAAAATTCGGCGAGCGCCGTCTTGTAATCTCCCGACCGGTAGGCTTCGATCCCGGCTTTCATATCGGCGCGGGCGATCGTGGGCGACCCGAAAATGACCGCAACGATACCGGCGATCGCGATGACCGGGCCGAGCCCGCTGATGTATTTGAAGGGCGTTCTCATCGGTCGCAAGAATGCGATGGCCGTGCGGCGGAATCAAGCATCCTGACCGGCCGGGAAGGCGCCCCCGGTTTGCCACATTTGGCGATCAGGTTAAGGTCCCCGAAATGTCTCAGATCCGGGACAGCTGTCTCACCCGTGAAACGGAGCAACCGATGATGTCCAGAACCGCCCTTGCTGTTTTCTGCAGCGCCGCGATCCTCGCCCTCTCCCCCCTCGCCCCGGCCCGGGCCGACGATGAGCGTCCCTACCGGGTCCTGTCCCTGTCGGGGACCGGTGAAGTGAAAGCCCGGCCCGATACCGCGTCCATCACTTCGGGCGTGATCAGCAATGCGAAGACGGCGCAGGCTGCCCTTGCCGCCAATTCGGCGGCGATGAACAGCCTTTTTGCGGAGCTCAGGGCCGCCGGCATTGCCGACCGCGACCTCCAGACGTCGAATTTCAACATCGCGCCGCAATACAGGCCCTACGATCCGAAGAACCCGGTCCCGCAGCATGAGCGGATTATCGGCTATCAGGTCTCGAACGGCGTGACCGTGCGGGTGCGCGAACTCGACCGTCTGGGCCGGCTGATCGACCAGATGACGGCCGCCGGCGCGAACCGCATGAACGGCATCAGCTTCTATGTCGACAAGACCGAAAACCTGCTGGACGAGGCCCGGCGCAAGGCGATGGCCGATCTGCGCCGCAAGGCGGATCTGTATTCCGACGGCTTCGGCGTGAAGCTGAAACGCGTGCTGACGATCAGCGAAAACGTCTCGCAGCCAGGCCCCCGGCCGATGCGGGCCGAGGGTCTCATGGCCATGTCGGACGGCGCATCGCGCAAGGCCGCCCCCGTCGCGGCGGGCGAGCAGTCGCTGTCGGTCCGCCTGTCGGTGACGTGGGAACTCGATTAGGCGGGAAAACCGGACGAAATCCTTCACCGCGGAGGGGTGACGCCGCTTTTCGCTGTGGTAGACTTGGCCCGATGGCAATTCCGGAGAACGACCATGGCCTATGAGGGACCCCGTATCGACCTGTCCGACCGGATCGACGACCGGGCGGAGACGGATCACCAGTTCCGGCTGCACCGCTCGATCTTCGAGGACCCGGATATCTTCGAGGCCGAGATGGAATTCTGTTTCGAGAAGCTGTGGAATTTCCTGTGCCACGAAAGCCAGGTGCCGAACCCCGGCGATTACTACGCCACCCATATCGGCAGCCAGCCGGTCTTCGTTCACCGCCAGGAGGACGGCTCGCTCAAGGCGTTCATCAATGCGTGCTCCCATCGCGGCGCCGTCGTCACCCCGTTCAAGCAGGGAAATGCGAAAACCCTCACCTGCCGGTTCCACGGGTGGAGCTATAAATGCTCCGGCGAATGCATCGGCATCAAGAACGAGGAAGGCGGCTACGGCGCGGCATTCGACCGCACGCATTACAGCCTGACCGAAATCGCCGAGCTCGGCGAATACCGGGGCTTCATCTTCGGCGCGCTGACCGACGAGGTGCCGTCGCTGGACGACCATCTGGGCGAGGCCAAATTCTTCATCGACCTGTTCGCCGACCAGTCTCCCGACGGGCTGGAAATGGTCAAGGGCTCGCAAACTTATGTGTGCGACCATGACTGGAAGGTCCAGGCCGACAACGTCACCGACGGCTATCACGTCTCCACGGTGCACCGGAACTTCATGCATACCATCATGCAGCGCGAGGCCCGCGAAGGGGCGGAGGGCATGATGAAAACCGAAGTCGGACGCATCAAGGGCGGCGTGAAAAACGGCATGTATTATCTCGGGAACGGGCATATGTGCATCTGGGCCGACCGGTCCAGCCCCGAAGGCGCGCCGCTCGCGCCGGCGACCGATTACATCAACGCCAATTTCGACGAAGTAAAAGCCCACTGGATGCTGCGCCGGGGGCGCAACATTATCGTTTTCCCCAACCTGGTGCTCAACGACCTCGCCTCGACCCACCTGCGCACCCACCGCCCGCTCGGGCCCGGCAAGTGCGAGGTCACCATCTGGTGCATCGCGCCGAAGGGCGAACCCGACGAGGCGCGCTTTGCGCGGCTGCGCAAGTTCGAGGATTTCTTCCTGGTCTCCGGCCTGTCGACGTCGGACGACGTGGTCTCGCTCGATACCGCCCAGGAAGGCTTTCACGGCAGCGAGGCGGGCTGGAACAATTACGACCGCGGCCTCAGCACGATGAAAGCCGGCCCCGACGAGGAAGCCGAAAAAGCGGGCATCAACCCCGAACTCCATTGCGCAAGCTGGGATTACGAGGCCGCCTTCGTCGGCTGGTACCGCCACTGGCGGAAGCTTGTCGAAGAGGGTACGCAGGACGGGGAGAAGCCGGCGGTCGCCGCCGAATAGGGGCTTTCCCGCCGCCAGCACCCGAAAGCCGCAATTCAACCCTATGTACCCGAAGGGATGTGTAGGAGGCGTCGACCATCCCGGCGGCGCAGGGGACCTGCCCGCGACCGGACCCTGAAAGTCGCAATTCAACCCCATGCACCCGAAGGGAAAGGGCGAAAACGCGGTGTCGGTCCGTGGCGACATATCCGTTTGAGATGCATTTGCGCATTCCTGCTGCGGGACATACCGCACCGGTTCGCGCGCAACAGTGTCACGCGCGTTGCTGCCGGTGCATCCCGGGGTTCCAAATATAAGTCAGGCTAACACCGAAAAGAACAAAAAGCGAACAATGGCCTGGAAATTATTCTGGTCTCGGCCGGGTGAGCGCCTGGCATCCCGCGCATTCGACAGGCTTTGTCGTCGAATTTGGCATGTCTGCATCAAGCCAGAAGCGGACATCGTCTCATCTCAATAAGTTTATAATCTCGCTCTGATTGCGGCGCTCGGCATGTTGGAGCGGAGTAACGCCATCACGGTCTGCAATGGTTGCATCGGCTCCTGCTTCAAGGAGCAATTTCACAATCTGCTGATAGGCCGGGCTTCCATCCCCGAGTATCACGGCTTCCAAAAGGGCCGTCCAGCCGAGGTTGTTCACGTGGTCTATATCGATGTTTGTTGTTAGCAAATATCGGACCGTCTCGACGTGACCATGATGAGCCGCCGGAATGAGCGCTGTGCCTCCGTAACGGTTAACGCTTTTCAAGTCGGCCCCGGCTGCCACCGTCATCTTGAGTATTTCCAATCGACCTTCTGCCCCTGCGTACAAGAACGGGCTGTCTTGGAGGTCATCCATGGCGTTAACGTTGGCACCGGCTGCAATCAACAATCCAGCGACGTTAATCGCGTTGTGATAGGCGGCAATTAACAAGGCCGTGCGTCCTCGACTGTCTCGGCTATCAACGTAAGCCGCGGCATTCAGGGCATCTCGCGCCGAAACGATGTCATCGGATTGTGCGGCACTGAGCAGTTTTTGTTTCGCAATGTCGGAGTTCATCGGTTCATTTGCATTTACTTGGTTCGCATCAGCATTAACAAGGCACAAGAGCGCGATGCTCATCAGGCAAGACAAACTTAAAACGCGATGTTTCATTCGCGCTATCCCCTTGAACAAGAATGTGGCCTCCCCGCACTGTCGAGAGATCGGCCATGAATCATGGAACTGATACCTACCCAGCCTGCAGCAGCTTCACACATGCTACAAGCTCGACTGGTAGAAAAAAGCGTTGCCCCAAAAAGGCTCTGCCGGCCATTGCGCCTGGCGGCATCTCTCAACGCAGACATTTCGGCGTGACCGGTCGGATCGCCGTCCAAAACGACCCTGCTCCATGATTGACCGAAGATAAGATTATCTCTGACGATGACGGCGCCATAGGCCTGATCGCCATAGTCGATGGCCAATTGGCGCATCTCGAACGCGCGTTCGATGAAGTTGTCCGGTGTCCGGGCATCCGGCTGTAGAATGGATTCCGATGACAATTGAGGTGGGGCCTCCGTGGCTTTGACTTTTCGGGTTAACCAGAGGCTGGTCCCTGCCAGGCAACCAATGCCTATAAAGGAAAGCAACCGGCGCCTCGGAGGCGAAACCGACATGTCTGATTGACGCAACATCTATACCTCCTCCACTCCATATGAAGTCAGCATTAACGTATAGGCGAAAACCCTGTGCCGCTCATTTAACTTTCTGATGTCCGCTTCGGGTCAGGAGCGGGCGTGTGTCGGAAGGGGCCGACCGCGCCGGCGCGGGGCGCCCACAGCTGTTTCGGGACCGCCTTCTACGCGGGCACCGGCACGCGGTGGAGCTTCATCGCCATGGCGACCGCGGAGTAATACCCGAGCAGCGCCAGCACCTCGGCGAGCCCGTCGCGGCCGAGGAGCTGGGCTGCCCGGTCGTATACCTCGTCCGCGCCGCCGCCCGGCGCCATCGCGATCCGGCACAGGTCGTAGACAGCCTTTTCGCGCGGATCGGGCAGGTCGGGCGTGTCGCCTGCCCTGATCGCGTCCATTACTTCCTGCGGATAGCCGAGATTGAGGCAGGTCTTGACGTGCGCCGCCTGCACGTAAACGCCCTGCCAATGGGTCGCGATGATCACGATGGCAAGCTCGACCTCGCGCTCGCTCAGCGCCCCCTTCTTGTTGAGAAAGGTGCCGATGGTTTCCATCGCCGCCGCGAGTTCCGGCGAATGGATCCATATCTTGTAGGGCGTGAGCAGCCGCCCGCGCCCGGCGACCAGGTCGTCGAAAACTTTCTTCTGTTCGGGGGTCAGCTTGTCCTCGGGGATATCTAGGATGCGTGAGGGTCCGTCGGCCATGATGTCCTCTCCGTGGGGGAGAATGAGGGTATGCGGGCGGTTCCGGCAGGTCAATCGGTGAGGGGGAGGCGGCGGTTCCCGCATTCCCGGAACGGTGCTGACGCCGGTCTGTTCTCGGCACCCGCGTCAGCGGCTCAGGCCATGACCTGATCCGACCTGCTCTCCCTTGCGGCAGGCGATGCCGAAAAAGGCAAGCGCGTTTTCAACCAATGCAAGGCGTGCCATGTCGTGAATGCGGAGAAGAACCGCGTCGGGCCGCATCTCGTCGGGCTTTTCGGCCGGACAGCAGGCTCGGTCGAAAACTTCAGATACTCCAAGTCGATGAAAGATTCCGGCATCGTCTGGAATGCGGAAACGCTCGATGCCTACCTCGCCAACCCCAGGCAGTATGTGAAGGGGACGCGTATGGCGTTTCCCGGCCTGAAAAAGGCGTCCGACCGGGATGACGTGAGCGCCTATCTGCGCGAGGTCACCAAGCCGTAGCGGGTTCCGCCCTCCGGTATCGTATTCGACATCCGGACGGCGCTTCCGTCGCCCGGTGCTTTTCCGTCTATTCCTGAACTTCGGCCAGCCCGAGCGCGGTGACGACTGCGCCGAGGCACATTGCGGAAAACAGGGCGAGGACGGCGGCCTCCCCCGCAAGGGAGGCGATAATGCCGAAGACGCCGCCCGCGATAAGCAGAACCCCGATAATGGTATTCGACAGGGCGGTATAGGCGGCGCGTTTGTCCGCATCGGCCATGTCGACGAGATGGGTCGAGCGCCCCAACCGCACCCCCTGATAGGCCACCATCAGGATAAACAGCAGGGCGGGCAGAACGTAATCGTTCCGCAGCCAGGCCCCGTCCAAATAGCCGAGGGCGGCGGTGGCCGCCAGCGACACGGCGCCGACAACCCCTGACAGCGCGAGGACCTTGCGGCTCGACCGGTCGGACAGGCGACCCCACAGGTAGGTGCTGGACATCGCGGCGAACGCGGAGGCGAGAATATAGGGACCGAGTGCGCCGAGCCCGCCGCCGCTTTCCCGGCCCGCCATCGCCAGCATGTAGGGCGGCGCCAGCGCCGTCGCGATCAGCAATCCCCGGGTTGCGATGAACCGCACCAGCTGCGGATCGTCCCGCAACAGCCCGACCTGGTCGCGGACCACCGTCACCGGGTTGCCGCCGCCCTCGGTCGCGCCGGCCTCTTCGCGAAGCGTCGAAAACAGGATTGCGGCACCGATCCACAATATTCCGCCGACAACCAGGGCGGCGTAGATCACGGTGACCGATTTGTCGAGAATGCCGAGACTGAGCAGTCCCCCGAACAGGAAGACCGAGACGGCGCCGATCGTCCCCGCCGTGCCGGTGGCGGTGCCGCGCGTCGCTTTCGAGACGGTTTTCCCGAGGACATCCTTGTAGGCGACCGAACAGACGCTGCGACAGACGGCAAACAGGGCGAGCAGGGCGACGATGGTCCAGCCCGCGTCGTGGCCGTCCAGCATTGTTGCGGCGGCGGCCATGGCAAACAGCGACAGGCCCTGGCCCAGACTGCCGGCGGCCCACATCCATTTACGCCGCGGCAGGCGCCGGATGGCAGCGGCGGTAAAAAGCTGCGGCAGCAGGGCGCCCGCTTCGCGTACCGGCACGAGCATGCCGATCGCGGCCGCAGGCGCGCCGAGGGCGCCCAGCAGCCAGGACAGGACGAGCTTCGGGTCCACAAGGCCGTCGCCGGTTTTCGTCGCGCCGAGGCTGACGACGTGAATCAGGAAGTTCCGCGGCTGGTGGTTGCAGGCGGAGTCCGGGATGTCGCGGCAGACGCGTCCATCGTCTTCGGATGTCAGGGCGAGATAAACCCGCTCCTGCAGCGTGTTGTCGCTAACCCGGTGTTCGGACATTGTCTGCCTTTTGCGTCATGCCGTCGCCAGGAAGGCCGACAGAGCGGCATTGAACGCCGCCGGGTTTTCCATCGCCCCGTAATGGCCGGCGCCCTCGATGATCTCCATCGGCCCGTCGCCAAGTCGCGGGGCGAGTTCGAAGAAATCGGTCTGGGCCATCATCTCCACCGCCTGGCACATGGCCGGCACCGGCGCGCGTTTCATGATGGTGACGGCAAGCTCGGCGACCATGGGCAGGGTGTCGGGGCCCAGCACCTTGCGGCCGCGTTCCTCGGCGAAGCGCTCGGCGCCCATGTCGCGGAATGTCTCCAGCCGGGTCTTGCGTTGCGCGCTGCGCTCGTCGGCGGACAATCCGGCAAGGCCGGTCAGTCCCTGGCAGAACGTATAGGACAGTGTCTGGTCCGGGTATTCGGCGGCATAGGAGGCGCCGATCAGGGCGGCGACGGACTGGCCGACAATGTGGGCCTTGAAGGCGCCGATGGTGTCGAGCACCGCGGACAGCGTATGGGCGTAATGTTCGACCGTCGGGTTCTCCCGCTCGAATGCGCCGGAGCCGCCATAGCCCGGCATGTCCCAGGCGATAACCCGGTAGTCGTCGGCGAGAGCGCGGAACTGGAATGCCCAGCTCTGCGACGACCCGCCGAGTCCGTGCAGCAGCACCAGCGGCGGCTTGTCGGTTTCGGTATCGCGGACAGCGATGGGCGTGCCGCCAAGATCGACGGCTTTCAGTTCGGGTAAGGCCATGGCGCCAGATTACCGGGTTCGGCGCCGGCTGTCTTGCCGTGTCGGACGGGCGCGCGCTATTTCAGCAGACCCGCGCGTTTCAGCACGCCGTCGAGGCGTTTCTCAAGCTCTTTCGTGGCGGGGACCATGGGCAGGCGATGCTCGTTCTTCGGCATGATGCCGAGCTTTTTCATCATGTATTTCATGGCGATGGGGTTGGTGTCGTAGAACACCGCCTGGTTGATTTCGAACAGCTCGTAATGAAGTTTCTGCGCCTTCTTCAGGTCGCCCTTCCACACGGCCTCGCACATCTGCGACAGCTTTTTGGGCTGCAGGTTGCCGACCGCGTTCATCAGGCCGCAGGCGCCGACGGCCATCATCGGATAGGACAGGTCTTCGAGGCCGACGAAAATCCGGAAGTCCATGCCGAAATGATCCAGGCATTCGGAGGCGAAGCCGAGGTCGTCGACCGCATGTTTCATTCCGACGAAATTCGGGCAGGCCTTGGAAATTTTTTCCAGTGTGTCGAGCGTGACCGACACCGCGGCCCGGCCCGGGATGTGATAGATCATCCACGGCAGCGACGTCTGCTTGCCGAGCTTCTTGTAATATTCGACAAGGCCGCGCTGGGGCGGACGGGTGTAGTAGGGGGTGACGATCAGCAGCGCGTCGGCGCCGGCTTTCTCCGCGTGCGCGGTCAGCGCGCTGGTTTCCTGCATGTTCTGCGACCCCGTCGCCGCGACGATCGGCAGTTTGCCGGCATTGGCTTCGATCGCGACGTCGACGATGCGGTTGCGTTCCTCGACCGTCAGCGACGCGGGTTCGGACGTGGTGCCGTTGACCAGAATGCCGTGTGAGCCGTTCTTTACCTGGAATTCCACCAGGCCGGCATAGGCGTCGTAATCGACCTTGCCGTTTTTGAAGGGCGTGATCAGCGGCGGGATGGACCCCTTCAGGAAGTCCTTGGGCAGTTTCATCATGGTCTGGGTCTCCCGGTCGGGGGCTATTGGGTCCGGTCTGCATGGCGCAATGACCGCCAGTATTGGTTAGGTGCAAACGATTTGATTGTCAGCCCGGATTTATTCCAGGGTCCAGTCTGTTCGCCGGTGGAGTGCTGGATCCCGGCACAAGGCCGGGATGACAGTACGGTGATCGAAACTCTGATCGGACAGACGTTATCTTATTCGCCGGCTTTGAGAAGCTCCGCGGCGTTGGTTTCGAAACCCGAATTCGCGCCGAGCACCGACCAGGGCTGTTTCAGGCTTTCCTGCCACAGCAGGCTTTCCATGAAAATGTTCAGCGGCTGGTCCTGGATTGTCAGCTCGTAGACGGATTCGTCGTAGGACGCGTGGTTGTGCACGCCCCAGCCCGGTGCCGACAGCATCAGGTCACCGGCTTTCCATTCGTAAACCTTGCCTTCGACGGTCGAGCGGCCGGTGCCGTGGAAATAATAGTTCATCGCCGACGAGACATGGCGGTGCGGCTGGTCGACGATATTCGGCGGGCGCACGGTCATGGTGGCGAAGAAGTTCGGCGTCGTGCCGTTGAAGCGCGTCGTCATCGGGTTGAACAGCAGGTACAGCCGGCGGCCGCGGTATTCCTTGCCGAGGGCGGTCAGCTTGTCCAGTTCCGCCTTTACGTCCTGCCACGGCCAGTGCAGCGCACTGGAATCGACCGAGGCGGGGTTGATCAGGGTCTCATAAGGCATCAGCCAGGCGCCGTCGTCGTTCAGCTGGAACGTCCCGTAGGGGCTCTTGGTCGTTGCGTCGGCCTCGTTGGCCTCTTCGCGCGCCTTTTCCTCGGCCGCCTGTTTCTGGGCGGTGGCGACCAGTTCCATCATCGGCGGCGGTTCCTCGTCGACGATATGGACGTTCATTTTCTCTAGCAGCGCCGCGTTGGAATAGGTCAGGCGGACATGCAGGTCCTTCGAATCGTTGACGTGCCAGTAGGTGCCCATGGACGGGAAATTGTAGACGTCATACTGGTTGAAGGCGATTTTCTTGCCGTTGATGATCGAATGCCCTTCGCCCTGGATGCAGAAATTCACCTGGGTCGAATTGTGGCGGATCGGCGCGGTCTGTTCGCCGGGTTTCAGGACTTCCAGCGTCACGCGTACGCCCGGGTTCAGGCCGGGGCCGACGCCGAGTTCCTGCCACCGGGGATGGACGATCAGCGACTGGCGGCGGCCGTTTTCGGGGCGCGGCTGTTCCGCAAGGCGGGCGATTTCCTCGTCGATCTCTTCCTTCGAGATCGTAATCGGCTCCCACAGATCCAGCTTTTCCGGATATTTGTAGCCGCTGCGGTCGATAAATTTAGGGTTGTCGCTCATGGTTTCCTCCTGCGCACGCCCGGCCAGTATTGCTTTGATAATGTTGCGGGCAAAAATCCTTAGATATCTTAGTATTTGCCTGTGCCGGGAGTCAATAACCCGACGCCCGGCGCGTCATTCTTCTGCGGTCGTCAGGTTCTCCCTGATTTTCTGCATCAGACCGCGCAACTGGGTGAATTCCGCCTCGGTCAGGCCGCCCGTGGCGATGTCGTTCACCTCGAACGCGACCGGCATCAATTCGCTTTTCATGTTGCGCGCCTTGTCGGTCAGAAAGATGTTGATGGTGCGGCGATCGTCCGGGTTGCGCACGCGTTCGATCATGCCGTTGCGTTCCAGCAGCCTGAGGGCGCTGACGGTGGTCGGCTCCGTCGTGCCCACCCGGCGGCTCAGCTCGCGCTGGCTCAGGCCTTCCTCGTCCCACAGCGTGCGGAGGAAATACCATTGTCCCGGCGTGATCTGGTGGGCCTGCAGCCGGTTGCGCAGGGCCCGGGCGAACAGCAGATGGGTGTCCCGAACAAGATACCCGGCGCTTTCCTCGGGCCGGAGATCGATCCGGTCGTCGGTCGCAGGTTGTTTGAAAGGGAGTGTCAAGGGCGCCTCGCTTGGTCGATCGCGATATTAGTATTTTATTCTTTAGATATCTTATTACCTGATAGCCGGCATAACAACCCACAGGAGACCTTTAGATCGGGGTTCGGCGAATCGTGCGCGCATGTTGCGACCGTCCGGGGCATCCATGTCGGGTTGGTCGGGCCTCTTTGTCGGATGGAGGGGTTGCGATACACTCGTGCTCAGGTGTGGAACGGGAGATGTCGCGGCACATGGAAAAGAGCGTAAACGATATCGGCGGTGAGGACTGGGGACCGGTCCCGCTGACGCAGAAGGATGTCCCCGACTGGGCGAAACTGTCGATCGCGCTGCGCGGCGCGCTGGGCGACAAGGGCGCCGGTCTTGTGAGCCTGCATGAAGGCCGCCGGGCCCGGGAAGAACTTGGATACGAGCGATATCATGCGCTTGGCTATTTCGAGATGGGGATGCAGGCGATCTTCGATATTCTGGTAGAGAAAAAAATCGTCACCGCGGAGGAGGTCCGGGACCGGATCGACCTGCTGGGGGACAAACGATCGAAATAGCCGCCGGGGCCAGTTGAATTCGGCAGGCAACCGTCGCAGAATGCGCCAAACAGGAGAGACATCATGAGCCAGCGCCAGCACGATATGGGCGGTATGCAGGCGGGACCGATCGAGTCCGACGAGCATGCCGCCGAACCCTGGGCAAAGATGATCACGTCCCTTGCCGCGGCGATGCGCGACCACGACATCATGCGCATTGACGAGCTTCGCCGCGCTTTGGAAGATCTGCCCGAAGACGTCTACAGCAAGGACTATTTCGAACGCTGGTCGGAAGCGATGGTCAACCTGCTGGAGGAAAAAGGCCTGCTGACCCGGGAAGAGGTCATGGGTAAGATGGATGCACTCAAAGCGCAGCTGGAGGGCTGAAGACGATGATGTTCAGTGTTGGCGACCGCGTTCGCATCAAGGATTCCCACCCGCCGGGGCACCGCCGCACGCCATACTACGTGCGCGGCAAGACCGGGGTGGTCGAGCGGTATTGCGGCGATTTCAAGAACCCGGAGGAACTGGCCTACGGTTTCGACGGCACGCCGAAACGCGAACTTTACAGGGTTCGTATCACCCAGACAGAGTTGTGGCCGGATTACGAAGGATCCGACAGCGACACGCTCGATCTGGAAATCTACGATCACTGGCTCGAAAAAATCGGGGAATAGAGACATGACGACGGACGAACGCGGCGCCCACGGGCACGACCACGATCACGACCATCCCGGGACGACGCCGGATGTGAACGAAACCGGCTATTACGAGCTCATGGCCGAGGCGATGAAGGAACTGCTGATCGAGAAAGGTGTGGTCAGCGCGGACGACGTGCGCCGCAATCTCGAATTTCTCGACAGCCGCGATCCGGCCGAGGGGGCGAAAATCATCGCCCGGGCCTGGACCGATCCGGCGTTCAAAAAGCGCCTGCTCGAAGACGGGACCAAGGCGGTCGGCGAAATGGGCTTCCCGATGGGAGATGCCGAACTGATCGTCGTCGAGAACACCAAGGACGTGCACAACATGATCGTCTGCACGCTGTGCTCCTGCTATCCGCGGACCATCCTCGGACTGCCGCCGGACTGGTATAAATCGAAAAGCTACCGCGCCCGCGCCGTGGTGGAGCCGCGCTCGGTCCTTAAGGAATTCGGTACCGAGCTGCCGGGTGACAAGACCGTCCGGGTGCACGATTCCAACGCGGACATGCGCTACCTCGTGCTGCCAGAGCAGCCCGCAGGAACCGAAGGCTGGTCGGAAGAACAGCTTGCCGCCATCGTCACGCGCGATGCGATGGTCGGGGTCACCCTGCCGCAGGCGTGATGGCCCCAGCCACCCGCCTGAGGGTGAAGATATTCACGATGTGCTGGCGGCGGGCTTTGGCCGTGTCGCCAGCCATATTCCTGTGAAGATCAGGGCGATCCCGACGGCATGGAACCAGCGGAACTGCTCGTCCAGGAGAGATACTGCAAGGACCACCCCGAAAACCGGGGACAGATAGATAAAATACCCGGCGCGGCCCGGCCCCACCCTGGAGACCGCGAAGGCCCAGAATATCTGGGCCAGCACCGACGGGCCGATTGTCATGAACCCGATGGACCACGCCGCGGTGAGATTGACCGGCATGGTGCGGTCCAGAACGAAAACCTCGAACAGCCAGAGCGGGAGCATGTACAGCGCTGCAAAGCCGAACATACCGGCCATCAACGCGCTTGAACTGAGTTCCGGAGGCGCGCGGCGCAAAAACACCGCGTATACCGAATAGGACATCGTCGCCAGAAGCAAGATGATGTCGCCGACATTGAAGCTGAGCGCCCTTATGACGTCCGGGTCGCCTCGGGTCACGATGAACGCGACCCCGCCGAACCCCAGGATGACGCCGATGGATTCCCGCCCGCCGAACCTGTCGCCGAGAATGACAAGCGCCGAGATCAGGATACAGATCGACATCAGGCCCTGGAACAACGCGCCGTTGATGGCGGTCGTGTATTGCAGGGCGATATAGTGCAGCGCGCCGAACCCGATCGCCGAGAACAGCGCCAGAGAGGAAATATATTTCCATCTCGCGAGGACGAGCGCGCGGTTGCGCCAGAGCTCGCCGCCGGTCCAGGTGAGGACGATCAGGAACGCGAAGAGCCAGCGCCAGAAATTCAGCGCAAGAGGCGGAATTTCGCCGGCAATATGCCGGGCAACGACCGATGACCCCGCCCAGAACAGGGCGCAGAAGGTCAGCATGATATAGGGCAAGGCGGGTGAATTCTTCATTTCCGGATCAGCCCTTCGCGCCGCTGAACAGCGCCAGCCAGATGCCGGTGGCGATAAGGGCGACCCCGGCGGCATGGAACAGGTGGAATGTCTCGCCCAGCAGCAGCATCGCGGTGATCACGCCGAAAACAGGGGTGAGATAGATCATGTTGCCTGCCGCGGGCGCGCCGATCCGGCGAATGGCTTCGGCAAAGAAAAGCTGCGCCAGCACCGACGCGAATACCGCGACGTAAAGGACCGTGCCGATGGCGGTCGCCGTCAATGGCAGTGTCCGTTGGGTGAAATGCTCCCACAGGAAAAACGGCAGGGTCTGGAGGGAACTGAACACCATCATGACGAACATCAGCGTCACGATTCTCATGCCTTCGGGGCGGCGGTACAGAATTGCCGCATAGATGGCGGAGGCGAGCACGCCGCCGAAGACCAGCGGATCGCCCGCATTGATCTGCAGTTCCAGCAGGCGGGCGGGTTCGCCGCGCACCACGATGGCGATCAGCCCGACGAGGCTCAGCAGCACGCCGATCCCCTGTTTCAGGGATATCGAACGCCCGGCAAAAACGGCGGACGCGACCAGGATCGAAATCGGCAGCGAGCCCTGCAGCAGGTTGCCGTTGATCGCCAGGGTATGGTTCATGCCGACATAAACCAGCGCATTGAAGGCCGACATGGACAGGAAGCCCATGAGGTTCAGGAACCAGAAATGCTGCACAACGATATCGCGCTTTGCCCAGGCATCGCGCAGCGCAAAGGGTGCCAGGATCAGGACCGATATGAAGATGCGCAGGAACGTGAGCGCCAGGGGCGGCACTTCATCCGCGGTTGCCCGCGCGATATTCGTATTGAACGCCCAGAACAGCGCCGTGAGGATCATCAGGATATAGGCGAGCGTGCGGCCATCCCGCATTTTTGCCGCGAAGGACGAATTCATGTGCCCGTGGCGACCGGGTGTCGGGTCGGCTGTGCATGCCGGGCGGTTGCAAGCCAGATACCGATCACCACCGAGATCGCGCCGACACCATGATACCAGTGCGGCTGTTCGCCGAGAATGACGATGGCAAGGCCGCCTGCAAAGATCGGGAACAGGTTGCCGAAATAACCCGCCTGGGCGGCACCGGCGCGATAGGCGCCTTCGTTCCAGCAGGTTGTGCCGACAAAGCTTGCGAGCACGGCGACGTAAAGCACAAAAAGAATGCTGGTCTGCGTCACGGGCATCGGCGCGAAAGTTGCGGTTTCCCAGAGATAAAACGGCAGCATGGTCAGCATGCCGACCAGGCTGATCGCGGTCATGAAGGGCATGATCTCTATCGTTTTCGGTTTCCAGCGGATCAGGAAGGCCTGCCACGCCCACAGAAAGACGGCGCCCAGCGCCCAGATGTCGCCCTCGCCGAGAGCCAGGGTCCGCAGCACGCCGATGTCGCCGCGGATCACGATCAGCACCGCGCCGGCGATCGAAAAGAGGATTCCCCACCATTGCCGCCCGCTGATCCGCTGGCGGAGGATCACAAGTCCCAGCAAGAGCACCATCACCGGCAGGATCGACTGGATCAGTGCGACCTGAAGTGCGGTGGATTTCTGCAGCGCGATATAGAACACCGAATTAAACCCCGAAACGGAAACGATCGAGAAGACCGTGATGAATTTCCAGTGACGGAGGATTTCGTTTCGTTGCCGCCATGTCTGGCGGCCGAAAATCACCGCGAAAATCAGGAAAGCCGCCGCCCAGCGCCAGAAATTGAAGCCCAATGGCGGGATTTCTTCCCCCGCCGACGCGCGGCCGACGATGGAATTCCCTGCCCAGACCAGCACCGCGAGCACCAGCAGCAGGTAGCCGGACAGGATACGGCGTCGGGCGTCTGCATCGGCGCCGGTGTGCAACGTAGGGGTGTCTGACATGAGGGTCCGGAAGGGCGTTGAACGAGGGCGGACCGTAACGCAGCTTTGCCGGACGCGCCAGCCATGACTGATATGCGAAAATGATTGTTGGCAGTTCGGGAAAACCTGTCCTGCCGGATTTCGATTATCCCGCCGACGCGGTATAGAAGGACTTAAAGACGGTATCATGCCGGTGCCGGAATAGTATCGAGGGAGAGCGAAGGTGAGTGACGACAAGAACGATATGCCGGCCGCGATGCGCAACGAGGGCTATCTCGATCTGCGCGAACTGATCCAGCGTTTCGAGGAAATGGGCGAGCTTGCCCATGTCGACGGCGCCGACTGGAATCTTGAAATCGGCGCATTGTCGGAAACCGTCGCCGCCGCCGATCCGGGCCGCGCGAAGGCATTGCTGTTTGACAATATTCCCGGCTACCCGGAAGGCTTCCGCGTGATGTCGGGCGCGGCGAATGCCTACAAGCGCCTCGCCGTCGTGCTGGGGATGCCGGACCCGGAAAACGAAATGGACCTGGTGAAGGCCTACCGCAAACGCGCCAAGCAGGAATTCGAGCTGATGCCCCCGGTCGAGGTGCCGACCGGGCCTGTAATGGAAAACATCGATCGCGACGAAGAGGTGGACCTGCTGAAATTTCCCGCCCCCTTCGTCCATGAAAAGGACGGCGGGCGGTATATCGGCACGGATGACCTCGTTGTCATGCGCGATCCCGATTCCGGCTGGGTCAATGTCGGCACGTACCGCGTGATGGTGCATGACAAAAATACCGTCGCCATCTGGATGTCGCCCGGCAAGCATGGACGGCTAATCTCGGAGAAGTATTTCGCAAAGGGAGAACCCTGCCCGGTGGTGATTTCCTGCGGCCATGACCCGAACCTGTTTCTCGTCGCCCATCAGGAAGTCGATTACGAACTGGACGAGTTCGCCTATGCCGGCGGCCAGCGCGGCCGCCCGATAGAGGTCATTCCCTCCGAAATTCACGGCCTGCCGATCCCGGCCTATTCGGAACTGGTGCTGGAAGGCGAGATCCTGCCCGGCGAGACCCGCGAGGAAGGCCCCTTCGGCGAGTTCATGGGCTATTACGCGTCCGAGGCGTCGGTCCTGCCGATCGTGCGGATCAAGCGCGTGTACTGGCGGAACAAACCGATCCTGACGCTGGCGGTGCCGTCGCGCCCGCCGGAAAATTTCACCTTCGCCCGCGCGACCGTGAAATCGGCGATGATCTGGGACGAGATGGAAAAGGCCGGCGTGCCCGGGGTGAAGGGCGTGTGGTGCCACGAATCCGGCGCCGGGCGGCTGTTCAACGTCGTCGCGATCGAACAGCTCTATCCCGGCCATGCGACCCAGGCGGGGATGCTGGCGGCGACCTGCCACGCGGGCAACTATGCCGGGCGCTGGGTGATCGTAGTGGACGAGGATATCGATCCGTCCAACCTGTTCGACGTGACCTGGGCGATGTCGACGCGCTGCGATCCGCCGGAGGATATCCAGTATATCAAGCGCGCCTGGTCGACCCCGCTGGACCCGATGCTGCGCGCCCCGCCGTGGCAGAACAACCGTGCCGTGGTCGATGCCTGCCGGCCCTATGGCTGGAAAGACGATTTCCCGACGGTGGCCGAGGCAAGCCCGGAACTGAAGGCGTCCATCCGGGGCAAATGGCCGGAACTGTATGAGTAGGGCAGGGCGGACAATCACGCCTGCGCCGACGGTGATCTGTCGCTTGACCGCTATTGCGCCATTTCGGGAATAATCGCGTTTTCGATGCCGGGGCCGGCGGCCAATTCCGGTTGCGGCCATAGGGTGCTGTGCTAGCATGACGGTCGAATTGAGAGCGCAGGGAGGAATCGTCATGCAGGGGACGAAGCGCATCGCGATGTCGCTGTTGGGAGCGATTGTTCTGTCCGGGTTCCTGACCGGCTGTCTGACCGTTCAACTGACGGAACCTTATGACGAGACGATCGAAACCGAACTCGTGCAGTACCAGAAGGATACTGCGGCCTTCGTTGCCCGGATGGCCGGCGAAAGCGAGGCAGGCACCGAAAAGGCGAAGTTCACAGCACCCGATGTACGGGCATTTTATGCGACCCAGCGGGTGGTTCTGGCCCGTCTCGCCGACAGGGCCCAAATGCTCGATCCCAAGGGAAGCTGCCTGCCGTCCAACGTGTTCGCCCGTTCCATGCGCGCCATGCTGAACACGGCAACGACGCAGATTGCGACGCTTAACGGGGACGGCGGCTCCGTCGTACTCACAAGACTTGAAAGCGAATTGTCTGCGCTTGGCGACGGTTCCGGTCCCATCGCTGACGGTAACTGTACATTCGTGATGCTCAAGGTCGTACAGGCAAACCACGAATTACTGGCCTGGCAGCATGAGAAAAAGGGCGTGCTGACCCCGGCCAACGGTGCGCGCTGGTTCGCGCTCGTCGACGATGCGGCACGGATCGCCATCAAGAACGAGTTGATCAAGAAGAACCGGTGATCGCCGAATGACTGAGGAGAACGAAGATGTCGGTGAATGTTGAGGCGCTGAACGTCAATACCCTGTTCCCGCAGATGGTGGAGGCGGGAAAGAGCGCAGCCGGTGCGGGGTGGGACGAAATCCGGACCACTGTCCGCATTGAACTCAAGGTGCTTGCCAAACGTCTCAAGGAACTTGCCAAGGCGGTCGCTTCCGGAGAGTTCGACGAGGAGGATGCGCGGATGTACTTCATCGGCATCCGCAACAACACGATCGCCGCAATTGCACTCGTCACGAATGCTGTGCATATCGCCGCGGAGAAGATCATCAACGCGGTCCTCGATGTGATCAATCAGGCGGTGAACACCGCGCTCGGGTTTTCCCTCTACTGAGAAGCGGTTTCTGCGTTATTCCGGCATGGAAGCGCGCGCCGGGTTTCCGGCCCAAACGTCAGGCAGGATCGCGGTGTCTTGGCGATGAAAAACGAACGCCGTTTCATCGCGTATTCGCGGAAATATGGGATGCCGGCGGCGCCGGATGCCGGATCGGCGGGTCTATATGGCGCGCCGCCGTCCCTGAAAACGCCGGGTAAAGCCGATGCCGAACAGGCCGAGCCCGAACAGCAAGGCCGCGGCCGGGGCGGGGATCGCGGCGATCCGTCCTTCTATGACCGACAGGCGGAGCGAGTCACGGCCGCCGCCGAAATCGACAATGCCGAAATCCCAGGCGAGGCCCGATCCCAGCGCCGCGCCGGTGAAATCGAACAGCATCGTCGACAGCAGCGCCGCCTGGATATCGTCGGCCACCAGCACGTCGAACGTATCGCCGAGCCCGGCGGTGAACGCCCCGAAGAAATCGATATCGAACATGGTCCCCGCGGCGAGGCTCGCCGTGCCGGAAACGTCGAGCCGGTCGTAGTCGGTGCCGAAGGCGAGCCCGCCAAGCTCTGCCGCGAAGGTCGAGCCGGCGAGGAAGTCGATATCGCCGAACAGATAGAGCTGGCCCGGCGAATTGCCGGGGCCCACGGTGCCGCCGTCCACGGTGACGTTGCCGCCGATCAGGCCGCTGCCGCCCAGCGTGCCGCCGGCGATGGTGATGGGTCCCTGAACCATCTGGCCGTCGACTGTCAGCGAGCCGGCAGTCTGGGTGAAGCTGCCGGTCCCGTTACCGTAGAGGACGCCGGAAGAGCTGACTGTCACGTTGCCGCTGTTGTCGATGGCTCCGTCGTTGAAGAAATACAGGTTGCTTGTCAGCGTGCCGCTGTTGGCGAGGCTGCCGTAATTAATGAAGGACGCGTTGTTTGTCAGCGTGCCCCCGTTGACCAGCGTGCCGCCCGCCTGATTGTTCAGCGTGCCGGTATTGGTAAACGTGCCGCTGCTGGTAATCGTGGCGTAGTTGTCCAGCACCGCGCTCGAATCGATCATGAGCGCGCCGCTGTTGTTGAGGGTGCCGCCGGTGCCGCCAACGTCGGCGAAGTTGGAGGACGATCCCACGAGGGTGAGGTCCCCACCCGGCGCCTGGATATCGATCGCGCCCCCGACATTAGCGATCAAAGCGGTTTCCGGCGTGGTAATGACATATGTTTGGCCGGGACCGACAAACACGGGAAGCGCCTGTGCGATGGCACCGGTCGGGAGCGACAGGACCGCGAGCGCGGCGACGAGGCCCGAACCGAGCGTTTTTAGGCAACCCATTATCTTTTTCCGGGCCCGAGAGAAGCGACTTCTGCCCCTACAGGCCATGTTGCCTGCTGCGCTCCGGACCGCCGAAACGTCCCATCCTTGTAGCATCAATTATTGGTTCGAACGCATGAAATCCAGTGGCAAAGGAATAATTCCGGAGAGGATCACCTCCTCGTCAAGATTGCGCGCGGCGGCAACTCGAAAACCGTGTTGGTCGCCGCCGGAT
>JAYOMI010000001.1:733-18662 GCA_038120765.1 Rhodospirillaceae bacterium | reverse complement strand
GTCTTGCCATCGTCACATACCGGTGGCAGATTTCCGCAGTAATCGCGTTGGGGGGCGACCATGAAAACACAGACGGGCAGGATACAAGCTGGCACGGTACTGTCGCGGGGGCTTCTCGCCGCCCTGCTGCTTGCCGGCGCGCAGGCGGCATCGGCCGCGCCGCTGACGGTTGTGAATGCCGGGTTCGAGGACACGTCCGGGCAAACGGTCTTCAATGAATTCACCTTCGGCACGGCGGCGGGGTGGACGTCTTACGATCCGAACGGGATCGTCGGCGGTCCCGGGTTTTTCCCCGGCACGTTGCAGCCGAACGGCGTCGATTTCTTCAACGCGCCGGCGCCGGAAGGCAACCGGGTCGCCATCCTGTTCAACAACCAGGGGCGGGATACCGGCGAATACGGTTTCCAGCAGATTCTCACCGACACCGTGCAGGCGAATACGCGCTACGAGCTCAGCGTCGAGGTCGGCAATATCGCGTCTAGAGATGCGACGAACGGCGATTTTTTCAATCTGGACGGGTTCCCCGGCTACCGGATCGACCTTTTCTCTGTGGATCAGTTCAATGTCGAGACCATCCTGGCACAGGGTCTCGACAGCCTGATCATCCCGGAGGCGGAATTCGCCCTGTCGACCATCACGGTCGATATCGGGGCCGGACATACGGCGATCGGCGACATGCTCGGCATCCGGCTGGTCAACCTCAACGAAACCCGCGGTGTTGCCGGGCCGCCGGACCTCGAGGTCGATTTCGACGATGTCGGCCTCACCGCGACGGCAATTTCCGCGCCCGGTGCCGTCACCCTCGGCCTGCTGGGCCTCGCCGCCCTGGGTGTCGCGCGTGCCACCGGCCGGAAACGGCGGGATACGGTCGCTACTATCGCCTGAATTCGGCCTGCGCCGATCATGGCCCCAAAACCGGCTTGCGCCGGCAGGCGTCTGATGGCAGCTTGCGCGCCACGGTTCATCCCGTGACGGGCCCGTAGTTCAGTTGGTTAGAACGCTCCGCTCATAACGGAGTTGTCGCAGGTTCGAGTCCTGCCGGGCCCACCATTTATCGCGCCGGAAACGGAAATTCTCTGCCCCGGGCAATACGTGCGGCGGGATACCGATGCGCTCTAGGCCGGTCCGCGCAGATCCGTTATTTTCGAATGTTGACCCTGCATGTCGATGCTGTTCGATGTCCCGCGACGCCGCAGGGTGCCGTGCGTGGCGCGCCGGGCCGCCCGAACCTGCGGCAGGTGCATCTGATCCATCAGGAATTACTGACAGAATTACGCGAAGCGGGATTCGATGTCTTTCCGGGAGCGATGGGCGAAAACGTCACCACCTGCGGTGTGGCATTGCTGTCTTTGCCTGCCAGGACACGGTTGTCCATCGGCGCCGAGGCGGTCATCGAGATCACGGGTCTCCGCAATCCCTGCAACCAGCTGAATACCTATCAGGACGGATTGATGGACGCGGTTCTCGGTCGCACCGCGGCAGGCGATCTGGTGCGGAAATCAGGGGTGATGGGGATCGTGATCACAGGCGGGCGGGTCTGTCCCGGCGATGAAATTCATATTGTCCTGCCGGATGGGCCGCACCTGCCGCTGGGACCTGTCTGATCGAAATCGTCGGCCCCGCGACCGCCGGCAAGCTCTGCTTGCGCTTCGCGGCCATCAGCCATATCTCAGGACGACACCATTTTGACTGTACCCCCGCGCTTTTAGGAGTCTCCCGCCGTGCCTGTCCGTCCCGTTGCCCCGAAAGCTGTTCGCAAGGAACATATCGTTGAACGCCACGGACGGAAAACAGACGATCCCTATGACTGGCTGCGCGATCCGGACTGGCAGCGGGTCATGCGGGAGCCGGAGGTCCTGCAGCCTGAAATCCGCGCGCATCTCGATGCCGAGAATGCCTATACGGAGGCGGTGCTGGCACCTATCGCAGGGTTGCGCGAGGCACTGGTCGCGGAGCTGAAGGCGCGGATCAGGGAAGATGATTCCTCCGTCCCGGCGCCGGACGGCGACTGGGCCTATTACCGCCGATTCGTGCCCGGTGGCCAGTATCCGGTCCTGTGCCGGCGCCCGGTGGCGGACGCTGACGGCGCGCAGGAACAGATTCTGCTGGACGGCGACCGCGAGGCCGCGGGCGCCGCTTTTTTTTCCATCGGCGGCGCGGCCCATACCTCCGATCACAGGCTGTTCGCCACGGCGATCGACCGCAACGGATCCGAGTATTGCGAAATCTCGATCCGTAATCTTGAAACGGCCGAGACGCTGCCCGACGTCTTGACCAGCGCGCAGGGCGACATGGTCTGGTCCGCCGACGGCGGCACGTTGTTCTATACCGTGCTGGACGATAACCACCGTCCGTCCAAAGTGATGCGTCACCGTGTCGGCACGTCTGCGGCAGAGGACGTGCTAGTCTACGAGGAGTCCGATCCCGGTTTTTTTCTCGGGATCGGCAAGACGGAAAGCGGACGTTTCATTGTTATCGATGCGCACGATCACGCCGATACCTCGGAGGTCCGGCTGGTCGACACGTCGGAACCCGCGGTGGCGCCCCGTCTGCTTGTGGCCCGCGAAACCGGCGTCACCTATGACGTCTCGGATCATGGCGATACGCTGCTGATCCGCACGAACGCAGGCGATGCGGTCGATTTCCGGATTGTCGAAGCCCCGCTGGACGACCCGGCGCGGACGAACTGGCGCGATATCGTGGCGCACAGGCCGGGCTGTCTGCTCCGCTCGATGATCGTTTTTGAGGGCTATCTTGTCCGGCTTGAGCGCGAACGCGCGCTGCCCCGGATCGTTATCCGGTCGCTGGCCGATGGCGCCGAACACGAGATCAGCTTCGACGAGGAAGCCTACGACCTCGGCCTGATGCCGGGCTACGAGTATGACACGTCGACCCTGCGATTCTCCTATTCGTCGCCGACCACACCGCAGCGCGTCTACGATTACGATATGGCGACGCGCACGCGCACACTGCGCAAGGAACAGGAAATACCGTCGGGCCACACGCCGGAGAATTACGAATGCCGACGCGTCTTCGCGACCAGTCATGACGGCGTGCAGGTGCCGGTTACCGTGCTTCGGGCGAAGGGTACGCCGGTCGACGGGTCGGCGCCGTTGCTGCTCTACGGATACGGTTCCTACGGGTTCGCGATGCCGGCCTCGTTCTCGCCCCATGTGTTCAGCCTGGTCGATCGCGGTTTCGTTTATGCGATCGCCCATATTCGCGGCGGGACCGAGAACGGACAGGGCTGGTACCTCGACGGGAAGCTCGACAAAAAGAAAAATACATTTCTGGATTTTATCGCGGCCGGCGTACACCTGATCGCGGAGAAATTCACATCTGCGGGCAGGATCGTTGCCCAGGGCCGCAGTGCGGGCGGCATGCTTGTCGGGGCGGTCGCCAATATGCGCCCGGATCTGTTCTGCGGCATTCTCGGCGAGGTGGCGTTTGTCGACGTGATAAACACCATGTGCGACGAAACCCTGCCGCTGACGCCCCCCGAATGGGTCGAGTGGGGCGATCCGATCCGCGATCCATCCGCCTTCGCCTACATGGCGTCCTATTGCCCCTATACCAACGTGACGGATCAGAACTATCCGGCTGTCCTGGCGACGGGCGGGCTGACGGACCCGCGTGTGACCTACTGGGAGCCGGCGAAATGGGCCGCGAAGCTGCGCCATCACAATACCGGCGACAGTGAAATCCTGCTCTACATGAACATGGATGCCGGGCACGGGGGTGCTTCCGGCCGGTTCGACCGGTTGAAAGAGGTCGCGTTGTCTTATGGGTTTGCGTTGATGGTTACGGGGCGGGCCGAAAGCCGTCCCTAGACAGGCGGACTCGGTACCGGATTGTTCGCCGGTAAAGGTTTGTTCGTGCGGCTCCGGAAGACGGCTGCTGTCGCCGACACGCGCGCCTCCGGTGTCCAGCCTGGCGCTGCCCGGGTTGCCCTACCGCCGGTCTGTCTTCGCCGCAATACCCACGACCCCCTTCAAGAAAGGGGTCGGCAGCAGGCCGTGCGACGTTCTACTGCTGTAGAATGCAGCCGGCGCCACATCGAAGCGGTCCGCGTTTGGATATTCTTCGATCGCCTTGAACCGTGTCACCATGCTTGTCCCTGTGAGCCCGATCCCCGCAAAGATCAGACCCGCAACGATTATCCTGTCCCAGACCGGGCGTTGTTCGACTTGTTCCATTGCCAACCCCTTGATGCGCGTGTCGATATACCGACGTTGTTGCCGGAGACGCCGGGATGGTTCTTCGACCTGGCCCGCTCCGATATTCCTGCCGGCATTCTAGGCTGCAGGACCATTCACATGGCGTGACAAGGGTGTGGCAATATTGGGGCGAACGAACCGCAGGAGGTTCTTCGCGTGACGGTCAGTAACGGCTATCGAGCGTGCGATAGTCCGGCGGGGACGTATCGATCGCCCGGCCGGCGCGGATGACGGCCCGGTCGTGTTGCGGGCGCGACAGAAATTCCGACCAGCTTCTTGCGCGAAAAATGATCATGTCGGCCGGGCCGCCTGCTTTGAGCCGGCCAGCCTCCGTCAGGCCCATCGTATCCGCCGGCGTCCGGGTTATCGCCGACGGCCAGTCGCCGACGGGATGGTCCAGATGGGCAATGCGGACAGCCTGGGTGAAGACTTCCGCCCCGTCCAGATCGCCATAGGCGTAAAACGGATCGCGCGTGTTGTCGCTGGAAATTGCGACCGGAATGCCGCGGGCTTTCATCTCGTGCAGGATGGTGACGCCGCGCCAGCGCGGCGTACGCGGCGGCTGCCCGGGTTCCGGGCGGTCCTGCAGATACATGTTGCACATGGGCAGGCTGACGACGCGCATGTTGGCCTCGACGGCGAGGTTCAGCGCATGATTGATCTCCGCCTGCGGGCGGATGGCGAGGCTGCAGCAATGGCCCACATTGACCGGTTTGCCGAAGCCGTTCCGGATCAGCGCTTCGGCGACGCGGTCGAAGGAATTCGCTGCCGGATCGCCTATCTCGTCGACGTGGAAATCGAGATCCAGCCCCCTGTCGATGGCAAGGCCGACAACGGTGTCAAGCAGGGCGTCGGTATCGTCCTGAATGTTGAGGACAGCGCCCATGATCCCGCCGTATTCCACCATCATGTCGGCGATGTCGTTGCCGAAGCCGATATCCGCATACCCCCGGATCGGCTCGAGGCATACCGCCTGCAGGTCGATGCGCCCGGCCCACGCATCGCGGATTTCGCTGACCACGGGCCATGAAATTTTGTGTTGCGGCGGGGTTGAATCGATGTGGGTGCGAAGCGCTGCCGTGCCGTGGGCATAGGCGCTTTCCAGAGAAAAATTCATCCGCGCGCGCAGGTCGTCGGCATTCCAGTTCGCTGCGCGGTCGGCGCCCGTGGACGACAGGGCGCCTGCCCGGGTCCCGTCGGGGTTGCGCTGGCGGGGCCAGATATGCCCCTTGTCGATATGGGTGTGGAGGTCGGCGAAGCAGGACCAGACCATGCTGCCATCGAGATCGACGGATGTCTTGGCGCCGTCCGCGGTGCCGCCCGGCAGGATCGCATCGATCCGGTCGCCCGAAATTTCAATATCGAGGGATACCAGCCCGTCGGAATCGGGCGCGATGGCGGGCGAAAGCCCGTCCACCAGACAGGCAGGTACCGTCGCATTGCGGAGCCTGAAGGATATTTCGTCCGGAAGTGTAAAAAAACGCGTCATTTTTTCGGTTTCCCTGTCGTCCCTGTTCGCCTGACAACCTACATCCTATAGAATGACGAACACTTTCAACACATCGAGGGGCGAGTAAATTGGGCCAGTTTGGAATAGGGCAACCCGTTGCACGTGAAGAAGATCCGTATCTGCTCAGAGGCAAGGGGCGTTACGTCGATGACGTGTCGGAAAAGGGCCAGCTTCAGGCCTGTGTCCTGCGCTCGCCACTGGCGCATGCAAGGATAAAGTCCATCGATATCAGTGCCGCGGAATCCGCGCCCGGTGTTCACCTCGTGCTGACAGGCGATCATCCTGAAATCGCGAAACTCGGCCTTCAGCATCCGATGGTGCAGCGCCACCGCCGCGACGGCACGCCCGTGCCGCCCTGTCCGCAGCGGCACCTGGCGACCGATACGGTCCGCTATGTCGGCGATTACGTCGCCTTTGTTGTCGCCGATACGCTGGCCCAGGCGAAAGACGCCGCCGAAATGATCATGGTCGATTACGAAGAACTGCCGTCCGTTGTGTCGACCGCGGACGCGGTGAGCCCCTCGGCGCCGCAGATATGGGAAGAATTGCCCAATAACGAGATGTATGTGCACCGCGTCGGCGACGAGAGCGCGACCGATGCCGCCTTTGAAAAGGCGGCGCATGTCGTCAAGCACCGCATGGTCATCAACCGCGTCACAACCAATTCGATGGAGCCGCGTGGCTCCATCGCCGAGTACGACGCCCGCGACGATCGCTATGTCGTGCGCTGCACGGTGCAGTCGCCCCATCGCTGCCGCAACATCCTCGCCAGTCAGGTGTTCAACCTACCCGAAATGAAAATCCGGGTCATCAGCGAGAACATGGGCGGCGGCTTCGGCATGAAGGGCGGGGTCTATCCGGAATACATCCTGACCATGGTGGCGGCGAAGCTGCTCGACCGGCCGGTGAAATGGATCAGCGAACGCAGCGAGGGCCTTCTCAGCGACGAACAGGCCCGCGACAACGTCACCGATGCCGAACTGGCGCTGGACGAGGAGGGGCGGTTTCTCGGCCTTCGGGTGAAAACCCTTGCCGCCGGCGGCGCCTATTACAATTCGGAACGCAACGCCGGTCCGGGCACGACGAATCTCGGCGTTCTCGCCGGTACCTACATGACGCCCGCGATCTATGTCGAGGCGACCGGCGTCGTCACCAATACGATGATGACGGCCCACTACCGCGGCGCGGGCCGTCCGGAAGCGGCCTATGTGATCGAGACAATGGTCGACCTCGCTGCCCGCCAGCTCGGGAAGGATCCCGCGGATATCCGGCGGATCAATACCATTCCGGCGGACAAAATGCCGTTCAAGACCGGTCTTATCTATACCTATGACTGCGGCGATTTCGGCAAGAACCTTGAAGACTGTCTCGCGGCCGCCGATTACGAGGGCTTTCCCGCCCGGCGCGCCCGCGCCGAGGCCGCGGGCAAGCTGCGCGGTATTGGCATTTCCAACACGGTCGAGGCGTCGAATGCCGGGATGGTGGAAACTGCCCAGATCCGTTTCGACAACAGCGGCACGCTGACGCTTCTGATGGGAACACACGACCACGGCCAGGGCCACGGCACCACGTTCAAGCAGATGCTGTCTGAAATGCTGGGGCTTGATACCGACATGATGCAGTTCTCGTACGGCGATACCGACAAGATCCAGGTCGGGACCGGTACGTTCGGCTCGCGCTCCGCGGCCTGCGGCGGGACCGCGGTCAAGATGGCAGCCGACAAGATCATCGAGAAAGGCCGCAGGATTGCCGCCCATATGCTGGAAGCGGCGGATGCCGATATTTCCTTCGAAGGCGGCACGTTTACCGTTGCCGGCACCGACAGGTCCGTCTCGTTGACCGATGTTGCGAAGAACGCATTGAAGCCTGCAATGTTGCCGCCCGAAATCGAACCCGGCCTGTATGAGACCGGCACCTATAACGGCGGGACGCCGACATTCCCCAATGGCTGCCATATCGCCGAGGTCGAGATCGATCCGAGCACCGGTGAGACGGATATCGTCGGTTACTGGGTGTTCGACGACGTCGGCACGATGATCAACCCGCTTCTGGTCAAAGGCCAGATCCATGGCGGCATTGCCCAGGGCGTCGGCCAGGCGCTGATGGAAGACATGGTCAGCGACCCTGAATCGGGACAGCTTATCACAGGCTCGTTCATGGATTACTGCATGCCCCGGGCTGACGATCTGTGCACCTATGAAATCGGCAGCAACGTCGTGCCGACAAAGATCAACCCGATGGGTATCAAGGGCGCGGGCGAGGCCGGCACTGTCGGTGCGTTGGCGGCGACAATGAATGCCGTGAATAACGCCATGGCGTATGCGGGGGCGGAGTATGTCCAGATGCCGGCAACGCCCCAGAAAATCTGGAAAGCGTTGCGTGATGCCCGCGAAGCGCAGGCAGCCTGACCCGTCTTTGGCTTTGAAAGGGCGAATAGTTCCCGCCGACGAGTGCTGCGCGTTGTGGCACTCGTCGCAAGTTTTATTTAAGCGTTTAAAATAAAAATAAATAAAAATATTGATTATTTCAAATAAATGTTTTAGTAAAAAGCCATTTTGATTTGCTGAACCGAAAAGAAGATCTTGTATCCCTGCGGAACCCGCCGGCCATAAAGGTTTAGAAAAGCGCACCGTAAAACGGAACATTTCCCGGGGTTCTGCGTTTATCAACCGGAACAAGGCTTCCGGACACCGGTCATTTGGGCCGTCTTCACAGCCAACCAAAAGCTTGATCGCAAGCTCAATCGCCTGACCGGAACTGTTCCCGTCACTTGCAAAACGTCATGCGTTTGTATGGCGGGGTTCAGAGGGCGAACTTGCCGGCCGGAGGATGTCTTCCGGGACCGGCACATAATCAACAGGAGTTCTATATGTTAAAACGCACACTCATGATCGCCGTTTCGGCGACCGCGCTGCTTGCCGCTGGAAATGCCTACGCCAAGATGATGTTCTACGACGTCGAGCGCATCCAGGAACAGTCCTTTGCCGGGGACGGCTTCTCCCAGCATCTTGCCCGCGAGTACAAGGAATTCGCCACGAGCGAGGCATACAAGATGTATGACTGGATCGATGCGGAGCATTTCGCGGCCAAGGCGATTTCGGCCAACAAGGGCGAAATGCCGATGCCTGAAGAAGTCTCCAGCTGGAGTCTCACGGAAGAACATCATCAGGAACTTACCCGTGCGCGCGGCCGCTTGATGGAGGCGTTCGCCAAGGGCGGCCGTGAGGCCGCACCGTCCAATGCCGCCACGGCGCAGGCAAAGTTCGATTGCTGGATCGAACAGCAGGAAGAGAACTGGCAGCTTATGGATATCGCCGCCTGTAAAGCCGCTTTCTATGCCGCAATGAGCGGACTCGAGGCCGCAATGGCGCCCAAGAAGGTCGCGATGCAGCAGACCAAAACAGAGACCGTGGAATTTCTGGTAACCCAGCTTGGCGCCGTGTTCTTCGGGTTCGACAGGTCATCGCTTGATGCGGCGGCGAACGCGAAACTGGATGCAATCATCGGTTCACTCAAGAACAAGGACGAGGTCGAGCTTCGTGTCGTCGGATATACCGAATCGGCAGGACCGGCCGACTACAATCAGGAACTTTCGCGCAAGCGGGCAGAGGCCGTGATGGCCGGGCTTCGCGCACGTGGACTGAATGTGGGCGAGCTGGAGGTGCTGGATGTCAATGCCAGGGGCGAAAGCGGGCAGGCGGTAGAGACCGCAGATGGCGTTCGTTCGGCCGCGAACCGCCGGGTTGAAATCACGGCGCGCGCGAAACAGAAGATTACGGTGACGACGACGAAATAGTCGGCCGCACCGGCGGATTGAACGTCAGTCCGGCCCGATTGATATCAGGTAATAAGGCGGGCGGCGCATCTGCGTCGCCCGCCTTGCTTTCCAGGCCCCTGTTCGCGAATTCCCAGGGTCAAGCAGACACGAAAAAGGCCGCCCGTGGGGCGGCCTTTCGCGGCGGAAAAATGCGTCTTCGTCAGTCGAAGGTGCCGTCGACCAGCGCAAACATCATGTGGCAGTCCTCATTGCTGCGGTTCGACCAGGCATGGTTGGTGCCGCGCTGGACGCAGGTATCGCCCGCCTTCATCAGCACTTCTGAATCGTCGAGTACGAGGTATATCTCGCCCTGGAGGCATATGGCGTAATCGACGGTTTCGGTCTTGTGCATCAACGGGTGCGGCGGCTCTCCCTGATCGGAAGCCCCTTCGGCGCCGATAGAGGCAAAGCTGCTTTTGGCGGCTTCGCGGTCGACGTTATCGATCCAGTCCTTTTCCGGCGGGAACTTGATGACGCGGAAAACGGAGCCATTTTTCGGCGGCAGCAGACCGATCTTGCGATCGACGGATTCTTCCGGTCCATGCACCTTCGCCGGGGATTCATCGAGCACCCACAGATTATGGATTTCAACGCCCGGGCGGTTATCCGGTCTCAGTACGTTCGGGGTGGGGCCGTCCGAGACGACAATGGCTTTACCGTCCGCATCATGTCCCGTGACAATTCTTCTTACGTCCATTTTTACAGATTTCCTTCGATAACATAGTTGAGAATTCGCACCACCTGTTCGGGGGTCTCCGTCACAGCAAGGGCTGCGGCATCGACCTCTTTCAGGGCGTGGGTGTGGTCTTCGGAATGCATCGTGATCATCGGCTTGCCAAGCGCCGCCGCGAAACCGGCATCGAACGCCGCGTTCCATTGCTTGTATTTTTCGCCAAACCGCACGACTACGATATCCGATTGTTCGATCAGCGTGCGTGTGCGGATGGCATTCAACTTCGCGCCCTTGTGATCCTTCCAGAAATCGTTGCCTTCCGCCCCGAGAATTTCTACGCCGCAATCGTCGCTCGATTCATGATACGTCACGGGGCTGTACAACTCTACCGGCAGGTCGGCCTTCGCGACCCCGTCCCGGATGCGTTCGCGCCAGTCGGAATGAATTTCACCCGACAGATAGACGGACCAGATATTTTGAGCCATTGAGTACTTCCCGGTTTCGGCGGCCGCTGGATGCACGGAAATAAGTTTCCCCGAGCGTCCCCTGGCCGGATTTGATCTTGATGCCTTTTATCACTTCCTTCCCCGGGCCGCAAAGCGGCAGACGGGGACGAGCCGTTTCCGCCTCTGTCAGGATGATCGTGAGGGTATCGACACGCCCATCGTCCGTTCAGTGCATGAACTGGCCGCCATCGACATTCAGGGTCTGGCCGGAAATGAAATCGCTGCCGGCCGATAAGAGGAACATGACGGCGCCGGCGAGGTCTTCCGGATACTGGTGGCGCTGGATGCACCGATCCGACGGTGGTGCGTTGTTCTTCGCATATTCGCCCGACGAGGATATCTGGGTATCGGACAGCGTAAAGCCCGGTGTGATGGCGTTGACGTTGATATTGTCGATCCCGACTTCGCGCGCGAGCGAGCGCGTCAGACCGATAACACCTGCCTTCGACGTCGAATAGTGGAGGCGGTTCGGTGTCCCGTTCCAGAACCGGCCGGACGAGATGTTGACGATCTTTCCGCCGCCCTGGGCTTTCATCTGCGGGAACACCGCCTTGCAGCAGGAAAATACACCGCGCAGGTTTACGTCCATGACGCGGTCCCATTCTTCGTTGGGAATTTCCTTCCAGTCACGGCGTTCGAGAACGCTCATCAGGGATGCGTTATTGACCAGCCCGTCGATACGCCCGAACGCATCAACCGCTTTGCGGGCCATTTCGACGGTTTGCGCGTCATCGGAAACATCCGTCGTCGCGGTAATCGCGTCGCCGCCCGCGCCGCGGATTGCGGCGACCGTATCTTCGTTCGCGTCGTGGTCGATGTCGGCAACGACCATCTTCGCGCCGGCCTTGGCGAATTCCTGGCAGTAAACCCGGCCGATACCCTTGCCGCCGCCAGTGACGATGATGACCTTGTCTTCGATGCTGAGTGGATTGGTGACCATATTCCCTTACCCCCGTGTCCTGCCGACGCTCTGTTCCGGCCCGGCTGGAATTCGTTCGGTTTCTAATTAATTGGATCGAAATTACGTCGAATTGCCGGGGGCGGCAAGGCTCGACCGGGCAGAAATCCGGGCCGCCGGCAGTTTGTGCGGCGTGATGTTTTCATCAATGATGACACACGCTGAACAACAGCGTTCGCTATCAAGAATCGATTTCACATCGGCAAAGCGGAGGAAAGAATGACCTACAGATACACGATGCTCACACGCGTTTTTGCGCTGTCTTCGATCGCAACGATCGCATTCGGTGCGCCGGCGATCGCTGACGAAGTTGCCGATTTCTATGCGGGAAAACAGGTAAAATTCGTCGTCGGTTATTCGCCGGGTGGCGGCTATGACACCTACACCCGGGTTCTTGCGAACCATCTCGGCAAGCATATTCCGGGCAATCCAAGTGTTATCGTCACGAACATGCCCGGTGGCGGCAGTCTCAAGGTCGCGAACTACACATATAACGTGGCTCCCAAGGACGGTACCCATATTGGCGTGTTTTCGATTCCGGCGGCCGTCGAGCCGTTGCTCGGGCGGGAAAACGCGAAGTACGATTCGCTGAAGTTCAACTGGATCGGCGACATGTATGTCGATACCCATAGCTGCGTTGCCTGACACGAAACGGATATCCGGTCGCTTGACGACCTTGCCAAGGCGAAGGAGCCGGTGGCCTTCGGCGCAACGTCTAAAGGGTCCTACGGCAACATGCATGCGCGCGTTCTCCAGTCGATGTCGGGCGCAAACGTGAAGATCGTTCTGGGATACCGGGGCATAAAAGGCGTCGGCAAGGCGCTGGAGAGCCGGGAAGTGACGGCGGCCTGCGCGATGTCGGTGTCGACCCTGAATTCGTCGTTCCGGTCCCAGATCGAAAGCGGGCAGTTCCGGCCGATCGTCCAGTTCGGCAAGACGAAGAATCCGTACTTCAAGGATGCGACGCATTTCTATTCGACGCTGAAATCCGACAAGGAGCGCACGGTTGCCGATTTCTTCTTCAGCCAGTCGGCGATCGCGCGTCCCTTCGCATTGCCGCCGGGCGTGCCCGATAACCGGGTCGAAGCGGTGAGAAAGGCGTTTCTCGCGGCGACGAAAGATCCGGCCCTGCTGGCAGAAGCCGCGAAGATCGGAATCGGGATTGAGCCGGAAGATCACTCGGCCGTTCTGGCATCGCTGAAAGCCCTTTATGCAACGCCGGCACCGGTGCTGTCCGAGGTGAAGGAAATGATGGGGCGGCAATAGTCCTTTTCATCGCAAATGGAGAATGGCGGCCCGTTAAGGGCCGCCGTTTTTCGTTTTGTCAGCAGGAACAGAAATGCGGAAAAACCGGGAGGAAAATATGGAACGCCTGAAACAACTCATCGCCGGCGATGAACTTGTCGTTGCGCCCTGCGCGCTCAACCCCTTGATGGCGCGCACCGCGGCGGAAGTGGGGTTTAAAGCCGTCTATATGAGCGGCGGCTCCCTCGGCTTGCTCAATTGTATTACCGAGGCAAATATTACGCTGCCCGAAATGGCGTCTGTTGCGGTCGATATGCGGACGGCGTGCAAGGTGCCGGTTATCCTGGATGCCGGCGGCGGCTGGGGCGATCCCGTCCATATGCACCGCACCATCGCCTTGACCGAGGCGGCCGGCTTCGATGCCATCGAGATCGAGGACCAGCTGTTGCCGCGGCGCGTGCACCACCATATCGGCGTCGAACATCTGATCGAGCCCGACCTTATGGCCCGGAAAATAGAGGAAGCCGTCGCCGCGCGGACGGACCCCGACCTGCTGATCATCGGCCGGACGAACGCCCTGCGTCTCACCGGGATGGACGATGCGATCCGCCGGGCTGAGGCGATGCATGAAGCGGGGGCGGACATGTTGTTCATCCATACCCGGTCGGCCGAAGAAATGCGGATCCTCGGGGAGCGATTGCCGGCGCCCCTGATGATCTTTGCGCCCGAGGACGGGTTTGTCGATTTCGAGCTGTCGCAGACCGATCTGGCGGCGCTCGGCTTCAGGCTTGCCGCGTCATCGGGGTCTGCTTTCGCAGCCATGTATAAAGCCTTCAGGCAATCCTACGAATGCCTGCTCAATGGCGAAATCGATCCGTTTCTCGGCAAAGGCGGGGCGGTAGCGGCGATGCGGCAGGCACGCCAGACCTGCGATCTGGACGGGCTTTTGGCGATCGAGAAACGGACCATGGGCATCGAATAGCGGCTGCTTTCAGCATGTTTCCGGCAGGACACGGCAGGCGGGGAAGTTAATTCAGAGCAATCGGCGACCCTTGGGTCCGTGGTACCTTGCGCCAACTATCTGGAGGAAAGCCGTTGGAGAATTTTACGCCGTTCGCCGGTCTGGGAGGCGGGTTGCTGATCGGCGCCGCCGCGTCGCTGTTCGTTCTGGTCTACGGCCGGATCCTCGGGATCAGCGGGATACTGGGGGGATTGTTCGGCGGCGCAGGCGAAGAGATATCCTTCCGGCTCGCGCTGATCGCCGGAATTGTTATCGCCCCACTGCTGCTGACGTCGCTCGGCGCGAGCCTATCCGATATTTCCGTTTCCGCATCGTGGCCCATGCTGATCGTCGCCGGCCTGCTTGTCGGCTTTGGCACGCGGCTCGGCAATGGATGTACCAGCGGACACGGTGTCTGCGGTCTTGCCCGCCTGTCACGCCGCTCGATCGTAGCCACGTTGGTTTTCTTCGCCTCTGCGGCGATTACCGTCTATGCCGTCCGCCATGTTATCGGGGAATAAGCGATGATCCGGATCTTCGGCGCGCTTGCGATCGGCCTGCTGTTAGGCGCCGGGGTGTCGATATCCGGCATGATAAACCCGGCCAAGGTACTGGGTTTCCTGGATTTCGCCGGCAACTGGGATCCGACGCTCGGTCTTGTGATGCTGGGTGCCCTGATCGCAGCCGTGCCGGGCTATGCGCTTGCCAAACGGCTTGACGCACCGCTGACGGAAACCAAATTCCGGATTCCGACGGCGCGGCACATCGATACGCCGCTGGTCGCCGGGGCCGTGATGTTCGGAATCGGCTGGGGGCTTGTCGGGTTCTGCCCCGGGCCGGCGATCGCCGCAATCGCGACCGGGCTGCAGGATGTCCTGATTTTTTTCGCGGCGATGCTTGCCGGCATGGGGCTTTTCCGGGTTTTCACCCTTCTTCGCGGTGACCGGGGTTTCAGGCCGCCCGCTTGAATCCCTCGATCGTTTCCTTCTCGAAAGCGAGCAGCTTCTGTACGCTCGGGCGGGTCTGCATCCGCTCGAAATGCGCCATCACGTTGGGGAAGGCGGACATATCGAGTTTGAACTGCGTGGCGCGCCGCGTACACCAGAAGAAATGGGCATCGGGCGATGTGAAGTCGCCGAGGAGATAATCGCGGCCGTTCAGCATGTCATTCGCAATGGCGAAATTTTCCTCCAGCGCGACGGTTGCGTTCTCGATCACGCTGTCCGCGGACCCCTCGGTGTCGCAGACTTTCGCCGGATTGTTGATCCGGCTGAGATACGGGTGGATGCCGCCCGAGCACCAGGACAGCAGCGAAACCGCCTGCGCCTGATCCCAGGGGTCTGAAGGGATGAGGTTGGCGTCCGGAAAGGTGCGCGAAATCCATAGATGGATCGCCACGTTCTCGGTCATCTTCTGGCCATCGACCACCAGCATCGGCACTTTATGTTTGGGGTTTATCTTCCGGTATTCAGGCGACATGTGCTCGTTGGCCCGGAAATTGAGTGCGTGGACGTCGAATTCGGCGCCGGCTTCTGTCAGGGCGATATAGGGCGCCATCGCACAGGTGATCGGTGCGTAATAAAGTTCGATCTTCATGAGTATTCCCCCTCGTTCCGAGAATTGTTGTGGCGGGCATTATGCCATTTTTGCGGCGCGACGAACATAACCTTCCGCCGTATCCCTGGCATGCGCATCGGGCGAACGCGCTGCGGGGTCTCCATATCCGCCGCTACCGGCCGTCTGGAGGCTGAAACGGGTGCCGGCACTGAAATTCTCGCGGAAAGATGACGGCAGTTGCGTCTCATCGCTGCTGTCGGGCCAAAGCAGGAAGCGGCTTTTTGCGCCGTTCTCTCCGCCTGCCAGTCCGCTGGGGGCGATCTCCGCCCGGTCGGCGCGGTAGACCACGCTCGCCGGCGCCAGTAATTCGTAATCGCGCCTGTATCCCAGGCCTCCGCGGAATTCGCCTGCACCGCCGGTGTCGGGGAGGAGTTCATAACGGGTGATCCTGCAGGGGAATTCTGATTCGATCACTTCAAGCGGTGTGCCGTAAAGGTTCGCGAGGTGGGTGCTGACACCGGTTGCACCGTCATTATCCTTGCCCGCGCCGTATGCCGAGCCGAAAATTTCGTATTGGTTGCTGCGACCGGGCGCTGCATCTCCCCAGGCGACGACGATGCTGCCGCCGCTGCCCCCGGCATTTGCGACGGCGCGGCCGGGCAGAAACGGATCGAGCGCTTGCAGGATCACATCCACGAGCTTGTGACAGGTCTTCATGTAGGACGAGCAGGGCGCCGGCGGCTCCGGGTTGAGGATCGTACGGTCGCCGAACGTGAACCGGACCAGTTCGCGCGCCGCGTCGCTATAGGGGATATCGGCATCCAGAAACCCGATCAGACAATAAAACACGCAAGCCTCGACCATTGCGATCCGCAGGTTTGCCGGACCCCGGGTCTGCGGGTCCGACCCGGAGAAATCCATATGGATGTCGCCACCGGAAACCGTGATGCGCACATGCAGCTTCACCGGCCGGGCCGGATCGACGCCGTCGTTATCCAGCAGGCCCTCGGAGCTGAATTCCCCGTCCGGCAAACCGGCGAGCGCCGAGCGGAACCGACGGTCGGACGCGGCGATGATCTCGTCCATGGCGCCGGTGAAGACGTCCGCACCGAATGTCCGGCATAAGTCTTTCAGCCGGTCCCGTCCGATCCCGGTGATGCCGATCTGGGCATTCATGTCGCCGAGTACCAGCTCGGGCGCGCGGGAGTTGGATGCGATCAGGCGTTGGAGGTCGCTATTCGGTTTGCCGGCCCGAAAGACTTTCACCGGCGGCAGCAGCAGGCCTTCCTGAAACAGTTCCGTTGCCTGACCCCAGGTACTGCCCGGCACGGCGCCGCCCATATCCGCCTTGTGCGCGATACTGGCCGTAAAAGCGACGAGGCGGCCGTCATGGAAAACCGGCGTGACCAAAGCCATGCCGGGCACATGGGGCAGGTTGCCCTCGTAAGGGTGGTTGCAGACCAGCGTATCGCCGTCCGACAGCCCGTCTTCGCCATATATTTCAAGAATACGGCGAATTTTCAAGAATACGGCGAATAAGGTGAAAATAGACCGGTGCGTGAAAGAACATCGGTGGTGCAACGGCGAGGCGACCGGCACGGTCCGTTACCACGCAGCTGAAATCCCGGGATTCGCGGACGATCGTGGAATATCCGGAGCGGTAAAAGCGGTAATCCATCTCCTCCATGAGGCTGGAAACGCGGCTTCGGAGTATTTGCACGGTGATCGGATCGGGTTTGCGCATCGGATTCGGTGGTGTGTCCTGAAATTCGTCTTCATCCTATCAGAGATTGCTTCGGCATTCGCACCATCCCTGCTATTAACCCGCCACAAATACCGGGACTGGAAAACAGCGCCGAGTGGCGCTAACAAAGGCCCGTTTTCGCGCACAGGAGATCGATACGCCATGGCGTCCTACCAATACGTTTACACGATGAGCCACCTGACAAAGACCTTCCCGGGTGGCCGCGAAGTCCTGAAGGACGTCACACTTGCCTTCCTGCCGGGGGCGAAGATCGGCGTGCTGGGCGTGAACGGCGCGGGCAAATCGACCCTGATGAAAATCATGGCGGGCGAAGATACGGAATTTAACGGCGAGGCGTGGGCGGCCGAGGCGGCGGAGGTCGGTATTCTCAAGCAGGAGCCCGAGCTGGATCCCGGCAAAGACGTTTATGGCAACGTGCTCGAAGGCATGCGCGAGACCCATGAACTGCTTAAGGAGTTTGAGGAAATCAGCCTCAAATTCGCGGAGCCCATGGATGACGACGAGATGAACGCCCTGATCGAAAAACAGGGCGAACTACAGGAAAAGATCGATGCGGTCGGTGGCTGGGACCTGGAGAGAAAACTCGAGATCGCCATGGATGCGCTCCGCTGTCCGCCGAAGAACGCGGACGTCACGAAGCTGTCGGGCGGCGAGCGCCGCCGTGTGGCCCTGTGCCGGCTG
>JAYOMI010000001.1:0-723 GCA_038120765.1 Rhodospirillaceae bacterium | reverse complement strand
TGCTGCTGCGTCAGCCCGACCTGCTGCTGCTCGACGAACCGACCAACCATCTGGACGCGGAATCGGTCGGCTGGCTGGAACGGCACCTGGAAGATTATGAAGGCACCGTGGTAGCCGTCACCCATGACCGGTATTTCCTCGACAATGTCGCCGGCTGGATTCTCGAGCTCGATCGCGGGCGGGGTATTCCCTATGAGGGCAATTATTCCGGCTGGCTTGAACAGAAGCAGAAGCGGCTTGCCCAGGAAGAAAAGCAGGAAAAGGCCCGCCAGCGCACGGTCGAGCGGGAGCGCGAATGGATCAGTGCCTCGCCCCGCGCCCGCCAGGCGAAGAACCAGGCGCGTATCACCGCCTACGAGCAATTGCTTGCGGACGCCAAGGACAAGACGCCGGATTCGGCGCAGATCATTATTCCGCCCGGCCCCCGGCTGGGCGATCTCGTGATACAGGCCGAAGGCCTGAACAAGGGCTTCGAAGACCGTCTGCTGATCGAAAATCTGAATTTCAAAATACCGCCGGGCGCGATTGTCGGGATCATCGGGCCGAACGGCGCCGGCAAGACGACGCTGTTCCGGATGATCACCGGTCTCGAGAAGCCCGATTCCGGCTCGCTCCGGCTCGGCGATACGGTGCAACTCGGCTATGTCGACCAAAGCCGGGATTCGCTCAACGCCGACAAAACCGTCTGGGAGGAAATTTCCGACGGCGAAGACATCGTGGAAC